>DATCJW010000154.1:0-12950 GCA_036562595.1 Haloplasmataceae bacterium
CCCTTCTTGGTCAATGCTGATGAAAAGGGGTTGTCCCAGCGTTTCAAGCGCCACTTTTTGCAGCGTTTGATTCAATTCGAAGAGTTGTTTGGGATCTTTGACGTTCCGTGCAAAGAGAATGACGTTACCAATCTTATAGCGTTTAATGAGATCGATCATTTCCGTAACGTCTGTGCCTGGGAAACCACACATCATCAGTTGGCCGATCTTCTCACGTAAGGTCATGTCTTCTATTCTTTTCATTATCCCACCACCCATAGAGATGATATTTTGCCTTTAATTCAGCGAAAGAGGCAGCATCCCTTTCTAAGATCGCGTCGAGTTCTTCAAGCGAATAGCGGTTCATGCGTATAAAATCGTTGCCGACATTTAAATCGATCATCGGATGCATCCCTTCCTTATACGGTGGATTAAAGGCAAAATGGTCAGGATAGAGCATCCGGATGGTATAGAGCAACGTCCATCCCGTTTTAACCGTTTGGAAGGCTCGGGGATCGGTGAGCATCAACTCAACCCCTCCACACATCGTTCCCTGATACTTAGAAAAAGTCGGAGTAAAGTAAAGGGGGCGAAACACAACGCCGGGAAGATGGTAAGCATTCATTCGATCCGCCAGTTCTTCGGGGTCGGTCCATGGAGCACCGATGATCTCAAACGGTTTGGTCGTTCCACGCCCTTCCGAAACGTTGGTTCCCTCAAAAACACACGTGGCATTGTAAACGATGGCGGTGTTCACCGTCGGCATATTGGGAGAGGGTAAAACCCAGAGGAGCCCCGTGTCCCACCAATACATTTCGCGGCTCCACCCTTCCATAGGAATGACGGTAAGATCACAACCAATGCCAAAGGCGTCATTGAAAAGATAAGCGAGTTCGCCGATGGTCATGCCATGCCGTTGGGGGATGGGAAAATAACCAATAAAAGATCGAAAAGAGAGGTCTAAAATATTCCCTTCGACTTGATACCCGCCGATCGGATTCGGGCGATCGAATACGACGAACGTTTTCCCGTATTCACGGCAAGCTTCCATCGCATACGCCATCGTGTACACATAGGTATAAAAACGGGAGCCGACATCCTGAATGTCGATGCAGAGCACATCGATTTGCTCCAGCATCTCCTTCGTTGGCCGTTTCGTCTGGCCATACAAGCTGTATACGGTGCACCCCGTCTTGTCATCGATATAGGTAGCAAGCTTTTCACCGGCTTGAATATTTCCCCGTATCCCATGTTCTGGAGAAAAAAGAGCAACTAAATGCGTTTTCTCTTTCAGGATGTCGATGGTGCTTTTTAACGACGAATTGACACCTGTAGGATTGGTAATAAGGCCGACACGCTTCCCTTCGAAAAGGTAAAGGTAATCATCGATCCGATCGATTCCTAGCTTAACCATGATTTCTTTCCCCCTCAAAGCGGTTCGCAATCGCTACATAAGCCGAGCGATTGAGGCGATAATTAAGATAGATGTAAAGGCTAACGCCGACAAATCCAAAGAGAAGGAGAAGGTAGTCGTAAATGAGGATGGGGATCGCTAAGGCTACAATCGAGAGAATGGTTTGTAAAGGGTGTTTTAAACCCATATAAAGGGCAACCTTTAGGGTGTCGCGCATCTTCAGTTTGGGATAGTACACGCAGGTCATCGGAAGCTGAACCAATAGCATAAGATAGGCGAAGAGGACGAAGATCATGACACCAAACCCCAAGGTATAGAACCACCCTTTTCCAAGTTGGACGTAGTAGGCATGTGCCATTAAGAGAAAGAAATAGCCTAAGCTTAGGGTGAGGAGGCTGAGCAAGGCGTGTCGCTTAAAGTTTTTCTTCAGGGTTTGAAAGAAGTGTCTTACGACTGGAGCCTCGCGATCCTCAAGGTAATACTCAATACATTCAAATCCACTAACCAAAGCGGGTACGAGGGTGACGATGAGGAACGATACCATGCAAACCATCAGATTAATTAGGATGAGTTTGAAGAGTAGGTCACCGTAACGATAGAGCGCACTATTCGTAAACTTTTCAAAATTAAACATGGTATCATTCCTCTCTTTAAGATTTTGAAATTATCCGACAATACCAGAACGTTCGATCCCTTCAACAAAGTAGCGTTGTAAGAAGATGAAGAGGACCAGAATAGGCAGCATCATGAGGAAAGCGGCGGTGTTGCGCACCAGGGCAATGAAGAACGGGTTATCCTGAATGCGCTGGCCTACCAATCCCCACATACCGGTATAGACGAGTATCTGATAAGTGTTTTCTGCCGCGTTTAACAGACGCATCGAAAGCAAGGTCCGTCCTTCCGATGAAAGCTGTAATAGCGAGGCGTAGTACACATCATTATATTGCCAGACAAAGGCAAAGAGCCCAACTGTAATCATAATGGAACGGGCGTTCGGAAGGATAACGCTCCAGAATGTTCGTATGACGCTGGCTCCGTCCACTTCTGCAGATTCGTCCAATTCGCGCGGGATATTTCGGAAGAACTGCTGGAAGATAAAGATAAAGATCCCTGAATTAATGCCCATTCCTAAAGCTGCCATAAGGTATAACGAAGTATAAGAGCCAATGAGTCCCCGTTCTCGGAAAAAGAAGAACCGGGCGAGTTCTAGCGTTTGAGGCGGAATGATGATGGTAGCGAGGACCAATAGAAAGATGAGCTTGATGCCCGGAAATTCGAGACGTGCGAAGGCATAGCCGGTAATCGACGTGACGAGGACTTGCAGTACCATAACGATGGCACTTACCATCAGGCTTCTTAGGATGGTGTTGGAAAAATCCAAAACGTTATAAGCGATTTTAATCGTAAAGAGAGTCCAATGCTCTGGAATCCAGATTACCAGCGGGTTATTTAAATCTTCCGGATGGCGTAAGGCAAGCGTCAAGTTTTGGAAGATGGGGAAAAGGATGACAAAGATTAGGGCCCCTAAGATGAAGTAACGCAATAAAGCGAGCAAAATCCCGACAATCCGGTTTTTCGCTTTCATGCGTTTATATGGATCACGATATAGAGAAGTCACCTTTTGCACATCTTCTAAAAGAATCTCTTTTACGGTTTGGTTATTTGTCATAGTAGAACACCACTCTTGAAATGAGGAACAGAATGAATGCTAGGAGAATGGAAACAGAAGCGAAGTAAATATAGCTCATGGCCGCCGATAACCCATACTTTTGGTCAAAGAACACATAGGAGATGACATCCGATACGCTCATCGATAGGTAGGAATCGACTACCGTGTAGATCGTGGCGGGTATAATCATCGGAGACACAACCGGTAAGGTGATCTTCCAAAACATTTCATATTGCGTTGCCCCTTCAATTTTAGCCGCTTCATAGAGGTGACCCGGTACCGATTGGATGGCTGCAAGAAAGAGAAGGATTTGAACGCCTGATCGCGTGATGATGTCATAAATCCGCGCCACGCTAGCAATCAAGAAAGTCACCAATCCTTGGGCAAAGTTCGCTTCAAGGAGAAAACGTTCGAAGTCGAAGATGCCCTCTAAAGTTAACCCCGCTTGTTCCAATGCGATACGAACCGCTTCCCCTTCCGTGATGGCCGTCTGGACCGCTCGGGAGTTTAGGATGACGGGGATAAAGAATACGGCCCGCGCAAAGGTTCGACCGCGAAATTTCCCGTTTAATATGACTGCCATCAAGAGGCTAAAGATAATGATCACGGGGATATCAATAATCAAATTCCAGAGCGAAGACAACAGATATTCCTGGAAAGTGATGTCATTTAAGCTGAATTTAAGGAAGGCATCAAGATAGTTTTGGAGGCCGACACGTTCAAGCTGTAACCCCTCCGCACCGGTGCTGATTTTATGAAAGCTAAAGTAGAAGGAGCGGAAGAAGGGGACCAAGAAGAAGAGAAGGAAACCGAGTATCCAAGGAATAAGGAAGACGATTCCCCAAACTTTCTTCTGGGTACGGTATTTTAAACGGCCGATCAGCTCAAACAGGAAGGGAATGATGAGAATGTACTTCAAAACATTTTTAATCTTTATGACCATCGGATGATTGAGAAACCGCGATACGGCGAAAACAACTTCCCTTCGTAACGCCTTAAGCGTCATATTCGTCACCTCCTATTAGGACGTAGCTTTCAGGGGGGACGGTAATCTGTCGATCGGTATCCACGTAGGCAACTAGATTGTAATTAAGAATGAACGTCTTTCCGTTGCTGTATTCGACCTTATACACGCCATGAGTTATGATTTCATGATTCGTAATTACCGCCTCATGGATGCCCAGGCTGTTCAACTCGTTGACCAGGGCTATTAAGTCATCCATCCAGTTCCGATAATTCGTCGCATAATAGTGATTAAAGTCTGTATCCAAAAGGATTGAAGAATCTTCATAGGAGAAGATGAAGTGAAGGTTGGCCCCTGTTTCAATGGCTTTCAGCCGGTGATAGTTTAAGCCCTTTTCGCTGTTTTGGTTGATGCTGATGCCGGCATAGTCAATATAACCATTTAGGACCAGTTGATAGAACGGGATGGCTTCGTCCACAATGGGATAACGCGTCGTGTCAATGGGGCTTTCTAGAATGTTCGATACATAAGGCAAGGCATACGCATAAGGCATCGCAATGGATAATTTTTTCTCGCTGGCTAATCGCTCCAAGGCAAGGATTTGGTATTGTTCGGATTGGTAACGGAAAATGTAGTAGTTTTTCGAATAGTCCCCCGCCAGCTGATTCCCCAAATCGTTTACCGTTAAGCCGTCGATACCGAATGCGTTATACTTCTCTAGCATTTTCTCGATAAGGGATTGGTAAAATTTCGGCGAGATCAGGTAGTCGAATCCTCTAGACTCATCGATTAGCTTGGTCGCCAGATTATAATCATAAAGGCGAGAACTTTGTCCATGGACATGTTTGGCTGTATAGCGGTATTGGTCAAACATTTTCTTATATTTTGGCGTTTTTGATAGATTGACACTGGGATAGAAAGGCATTTTATACTGGTCAAGATATTGAATGAGCGAGCGGAGTGCCGATTGGCCACCAATTGCCCGATTGATTTTAAAATCGAGAGGGATTGAATGGTTCATGCTACCATTGAACCATCCGTCATAAATGACATTGAGTTGGGTTATTCCCTCTTCTCTTAACTCATCGAGGATGAGTTGAGCTTGCTCGAAGCTTGTTAAGGAACGCGTGGCTTTATAGGGAATGCCGAGAAAATGTTCCCGCTTGTCGAACAGGCCCAGCATGGTGATATTGACAACGGTTTCCGTTGTCCGATCGATCTTTTGAAGGCCTTTGGTCGTGATGAGATAATCACGGTAGGCTTGAGCCAATCCAAAATAGTTAGCTTGATCATCGGCTAGAAAACGATATTCGACGACGATATCGGTATCAATAATGTCCTTTGTCCAGGTCGGTACGTCAAAGCTTCGACCGGCATTATACAGATAGAAGGTCTCCAATTCACGATAACGGAAGGTCGTATGGATCTTGTTGAAGGAATCATTCACGAGACTGACACTGGCGCGTAACGAGGCCAACGAGGCCCCTTGTTCGATAATGGCCAGCATGGCTGAAGACTGTGTCGTATCCACGATGCCATAGATGGGGAACATCAAGTCTTGGACTTGTTCGGGCTTAATCAAAGGTTGCATCGCCAGGTCCGGGCCATAGAAACGCTTTTCATAGACTGGCAAGTGTTGTTTATTGTTATTGAAGTGCACGATAAAGCCTGAACCATCGGGGATGACGAAGTATCCCTCTTTCGTCGTGTCCGCTGCGCCAAAATAGGGGAGTAATTGAATTTTTGTAAGTTGAAATTTTGTCGTTTCCACAATGGAATCACGAATTATGCTGACACGTAGGCCGCTTTCTGTAAGCCGATATTCGATAGCGATCTCAAAATAGGGTTTATAGATTTCTGTTTTCACTTGGAACATCGCATTATCGGCTTCTAGTTCTTCTGTTGTGTAGCCCGCCTTTTCATAAAAGATTTCATATAATCGTTCGATTTGCGTCGCAGCCAGATTGTCATAGTTGGGAAGGGTATAGATTTTGACCGTTGGATGATCAGGATCGGGATCATCGGGATCGATGACGTGTAATCCTTTTTCATTATCCACAATAGGGTCGACTAAAGAATAATAGTTTTGTAAGCGTTGTTGGTTTCGTGGGTCATCTGCGAGCCGGTCCAATATCTCCTGAAACCGCTTCTGTGTCAAATAACGAGGAAAATAGGATTTGTCAATGGTTTGGGATTCAATGATGTATAGAATCTGAACCGCGTTATCTAAATAGCGCAAATAATAGGATTTGAGTGTTTGGTCTTCGCGAAAATCGGTAGGATGCTGAATGCTGTATTCGTAGTTTGTGATGGTGGTCTCCACTCCCGTTTCAACCACATAGCTTATGGCAAGCGTTGCTTTTTGGCGGTTTTGAATGTCGAGAATTGGCCCAAAGGGATCTTCTTCAATCGGTGGATTGGAATACCATACCGCTCCGTTTTTCTTATGAACCAATTTGAAATGCGTCGTTTCCTCATTGAAATACAAGGCGAGCTCGCTGGTTTCAGCCACTAGCTTATTCGTATCCAATGTCTCGAACGAATTAATATCGACAAAAGCCTCACGGTCATAAGGAATCTTTTTAAGCCCGGGCAATTGTGTCGCATTAAGATTACCGATAGAGAAATAAATCGCGAAATACGTCGTTAATATCATTAAAATAACGAATAACAGGATCTTTTTATTTTTTAAGATGATTTTTATTAATTTCATAGTACCGACCCCTTAGAAATATCTCCACGTGATTTCGTTGTACAATCCGACGATTAACGCGATAATCTGCTGGACAATGTTGAAGAAGAGAAGGCCGATGAAAAGGATGACGGCAATCGCAACGAAAGTCGCTAAAACCGTTAGAATGGTACGGGTTAGTGAATACTCATGTATCACCAGGAGCCCCATAAAGGCGAGAAAAACGGTTAAAAAGGCGCCAATCGCATTTAATACGTGGTAAAAAGCCGTCTCTTCTAAAACAAAGATATAACTAAGCAAAATGTTAGGAAAACCAATCAGGATCATGGGAAACATCGCATAACAGAACACCATGAAGATTTCCTTAAACGATCCCTTCCCATCGAAAAGCGTGGTAATCGACCAATTCCCAACCGTCAAAAGAATTACCGCAAATCCGATGGTCGCTAGTATGCGAAGGCTATTTAAGTTTGCAGGATTATTATCATTTACAAGAAAAGCGGCGTATTGGTAGGACAAAATGTTTAAAACGCCAAGTAAAAACATAAAGACCATTGCGACATGGAATTTTCCTTTTTTCTCGCGTTTTAGCTCATCAAACCCAGCGACGGGATGCGTGAGAAGATAGAAAGGAAATCTCACATAGTCGTCAATAAAGCGCTGAAACCTATTCATCGAATTCCTCCTTCTCTCCCTTGAGGAAGGCGATGACTGGCATCGCGATTACCGCGACAACAATTATGGCTGCACCGGTCATGATCCAGTTAAAATGCCGATCGAGCAATTCTTTGCGGTAGCCTTCAAGGGCTTTTGAATAATACTTCTTATCATGTCCCAATTTGAAATAATACATGGCCTCTCGGTACTTGCGTTCATTTAAAAGCGACTTACCAATCCCGATATAAGCAATTTCATAGTTAGAATTGAGTTTTGCGACTTCTTGCCAAATCTCATAAGACGCTTCAAATTCCCCAAGATATTGGAGCCGTACCGCTTCGTTAATGAGTTCCCCAAACTTTGTCGGACCAAATATTTCTATGCTTTTTGTCCCTTGGTCTAAGACAATCAGCAGATCGCCATAGTAAGCGATGGCCACCGGTTTTTGTAATTTTCCATGTTGTTGCCCTTTATCAGCTGAGATATACAGCAGCCGCCCTTCATCGTCATAAGTAAAGAGTCGGCCGCGGTCGCCATCGACCACTGTATACATCCCGTTATCATTTACCGTGATGTCTACTAATCGTGAAGGCCCAGAAGGAATATCATACTGCGTTGATTGGTAGAACACCAGATCCCCTTGAGGGGGATGATAGCCTGTCTTCCGCAGGACGTCGAGGCCCCTCGGATTAATCTCCTTAATCATGCTTTGATTATCGCCGCCTCTAGACGCTGCAGCCGTCGCAAAGATGAAATTCCGTTTGTCAATCGTTAAGTTCAAGAATGAGGTCGGGAGAAAGAGGGACATCCGACTTAATTGTTCTTCTGTTGCGAATTGCCGGCGAATAATGTCGATGATCGAAACGGATACGCGATTGACTCCCGTAAAGCGGTTAAACGTGCCGTCATGATTCAATTCAATAATGCCTTCAAATACGTTTTCAGCAATTACGTATATTCGCCCATTGCTGTCAACGTCAAGTTTTAACGGTTTGAATGCCACTTCATCAAACGTCGGATCTTCGGGGGTACCGAATTCGTCAATGA
The DNA here is from genome assembly GCA_036562595.1 of Haloplasmataceae bacterium. Lineage (GTDB taxonomy): Bacteria > Bacillota_I > Bacilli_A > Haloplasmatales > Haloplasmataceae > DATCJW01. The sequence continues at coordinate 8,423 of DATCJW010000154.1, forward strand.
GTTCAAAGTCATGGTTTAATTTGACAATTCGGTTATTGTTCTTGTCAGCAATGTAGATGGCATCGCTAGTAACGGATATACCGCTTGGGGCATTGAGTGTCGTAAAATCATCCTGTCCATGGATTTTAAATTCTGTTAATTCATGTAACACGCGGAACTGATCGTCTAATACGATGAGCGAGTGAACTTTCTGGTCGACAATATAGATTTTATGGTCGAAGACAAACAGATCGGCAGGCTCCGAAAGGGTAATCCCCAACATCCGGCTATCGTAAGTTTGGCGATGGGCTAAGCCCGCCGCCGAGGGAATGGGCTCACCCCAGTAGGAATAGATGTATTCATCCTTGCGATTGCTTCTTGCCTCAACTCTCTCAAGGGATATAACTAGCGCGACCACGAGGGTGAACAGAAACCAATATAACTTCCTCATACACTCACCACCTACTTCATGCCGGAATGGGCCATGGTCTCAATGATTTTGGTCCGCGTAATGATAAATACCGTAACCGGTACGATCATCATGATAAAGGTAACCGCTGCCATGGTTCCTTGACGCTGGGCAATCGTGAGACTGACCAGTTGGTTCAACGCATAGCTCACCGGTTTATGTTTATCGCTGTAGATGTATAGTCCGCCATCGGTAACCCAAAGGCTTTGGAAGGAAAGGATGATCAGGGTCAGCCAAGCCGGTCTGACGAGAGGCATGACAATCTTGCGATAGATGGCAAATTCACTCGCACCATCCAGTTTTGCCGATTCGATCAATTCAAAAGGGATGGCTTCCATGAACTGTTTCATCAAGTAAAGTCCTAAAGAAGAAGCAAAGGCGGGCAAGATCACCGCTAAAGGCCGATCAATGATTCCTAAACGACCAAGGATGATATAGTTCGAGATGGATGTAACCGTTGGAACAAACATGAGGGATAAAACAACCGTTCGGAAGATGAAGTTTTTACCAGGAAATTGGTACTTCGCCAGCGGATAAGCAGCCATTGAGGCGAGGATGACGTGGCCGCCAGTACCTACAGCAGTAATAAAGATCGTGTTGAAGATATGTCTAGAGAAGGGAACCCATGACTCATTCATTAAATTAAACAAATCGACAAAATTGGCGAGGGTAGGGTTGCGAACAAAAAGCCTTGGTGGAAACTCGAAAATTTCATTTAATGGTTTAAAAGCATGGAAGGTATTGAAAACCAGCGGATAAGCACTAAAGGATCCAAACAATAAGAGAACCAAGAACAACATGATGTCGCCATAAAGGGAGCGATTTAGGCGTTTTTGCTTTTTGATTCGTCGCCGCAACCGAATACGATGGATAAGCTGACGTAACGCTTTAAATACTCGCTTCATTTTATCTTCCTACCCTTCTCAACAGTCTCTGTACCAATAGATTGCTAAAGAGGGTGATGAAAAAGAGAATCGTCGAGATTGCCGAGGCGTAACCTAACTCATAGCGGTGGCCGCTATAGTCTTGAAGGTGAATGACAATAGTATGCCCGGCATATTGGACCGATGGAAATCCGACCAACATCGTCGATACGGATGAAATGGCAAATGAACTCGTTATCTGCATTACGGCACCAAAAAGCAATTGTGGTTTCATCATTGGCAAAGTAATGTACCAGAGTTCTTGCCACCGGTTTTGAATCCCATCAATGGAACCCGCTTCATAGAGGGTACGGTTCACCGATTGTAGCCCCGCAATGAAGGCGAGGAAACTGACCCCCATGCTCATCCACAGTTGGACAATAATGATGATAGGAAGAATATATTTGGGGGTTGACAGCCATTGGATGGGCTCTGCGATCGCTCCAATCCGCATTAAGAAAGCGTTGGCATAGCCATAGGCATCCCCTGAAAAAATCACGGTCCAAATGAGAAAGGCATTCCCTGAAATCGATGGAGCGTAGAATATCAACGTCATCAGGGCCTTTAATTTTCGAGGCAATTCATTTATCAACCATGCGAAAATAAAGGAAAGCAAATATCCAACTGGCCCCGTAACGATGGCGAGAATAAACGTATTCTTGATTGCAATGATAAACTCCGGATCACCTAAAAATAACCGTAAATAGTTATCCCAACCGACAAATCGTGGCGCTTGTAACATATTGAAGTTGGTAAAACTTAAGACGATGGACAAAAGGACTGGTACCACTGTAAAAATCGTGAAAAAGAGAAGATAAGGCAACATCATGATGTAAAGCGCGCGATATTGGTAAATGGCACGACGGATTCTTCCTTTTCGGCTCCAGTTCTCCCATTTCCGGTCGAACGCTTGCCACTGTCTTTTTAATCCCTGGTATAATTTGTTGCGTTTGTACCAGCTCTCTCTTGGCAACACGGAAACACGTTGATTAGGATTCAACATAATATCCACCCTTTACTCAATCCAAGCCAAACTCTTTCCGTTTTCGCGCAATCTCTTCATCGATGTAAATCGCATATTCGAGGAGCGCTTCACGAGGATTGGTATCGTTATTGTAGGACTCATAGAAGGCGTTAATGATGTTACGCGCCACGATGTAGCTGCCCGGCGCTTGCGGAATGCCACGAACATGCTCCCATTGTTCCTTTAGTATCTGATAATCTTTCGTTGGCCAAGGCAGTTGTTCGAGTGCGGCAACATTGGCCGTTGGATATCGGGCACCCGGGCCAAGGACGCCCTCGAGTTCTCGGCCGTAACTCACTTGTATTTCGGTACTCGTTAACCATTTGATAAATTCCCATGCCGCTTCTTTTTTCTCCGATTGCTCGAGCAGAACTATCGCTAGCGTACGGCCTGCAGCATCGCGTCGGATGATGGGCTCACCATTGTCGTCATATAGAATGTTGCCATTCTCGTCGCGTTGGACCGTACCTGGAATCGGCGCAAACGCCCAGTCTCCACGAATCTCTGGGGCGAAGACGCTTAAGGTATTATACAGGTTATAGGAGGCGATACCGATCGGCATTTCTCCACTTCTAAAGCGGTTGATAAAACTTGCTTCACGTGAGAACCCGTAGTCGGTATAATACTGTGTCCACAACTCGAAAGCATCAAGTGCTTCTTTTTCGACGAGTGCCGTTTTCGTTTTATCTTCGTTATAGAATGTTCCACCGTGTTGATAGAGGATGGAGGCGAAAATTTCGTTGACTTCAGCGGTTGATACGGTAGCAGGCCCAACTGGCATATAGAATTCGAGATGGTGCTTCTGCAAACTGGGAATAATCTCTATGACCTCGTCCCACGTATTGGGGACTTTGATACCCAGCTCTTCGAGGATATCCTTACGGTAGAACATAACTAAAAAGTACTGTTCTTCTGGCAACGCATAATACGCGCCATTCAGCTCGTAAGGAACGAGTGCGCTCTCATGGAAACGAGCGGCCACCTCTTCAAAATCTTCGAATTGCGATAGATCATACACGGCTCCTCGTAAACCGTAATTTACCGGTAGGGTTTCACTAAGGGATAAGGCGACATCTGGCCCTTGCCCGGTTAATGTGGCAGGGAGCAAAACTTCGCTTCGAACCAGTTTTAAATCGACACCAATCCCTGTTTTCGGAGTAAAATCTTCATCTATCAGTTGCCGTAAGACGTTGGCATGATCCCGTGAACGGGTAGGAACGGGTAACCATACCTCAATGGTTTCTTTGACTCCCTCATTGCTGATGGCCCCAATCGAATCGAAATCGGTAGTGAATGAGGCGATAAAGAGACGAATATGATGCCAAATTCGCATGAAGAAGTTTTCGTTTGCCTTTGGCAACTTGACCCCGTTAGAATGAACGAGAATATAGTCGATGGAAAGGGGTTGTTCGCTGACATTTTGAATCCAATCCCCGAGGGCCGAAACATTATTCCGATACTCACGAAGCCGTTTATGGATATCCCGTGGCCGACGGACGAAATCCTTTAATTGAATGACCAACTTATCGATTATGGCGGTCTGATCGCTTGTTTCCCCTGTAACTTCGATCATTCCGCGCATGACGCTTTCTAAACGATCAATTTCCGTTTGAAAGCGGTCGACCAAATCAGGAATCCGTTTCTCCAGTTGATAATCGCGGTAGGGATCGGGAGATGGGCCCGTATACCGCAAAATCTCGCGATTTAAAGCATTAAGCTGATTAATGGACGTTTCTACTTCTCGAATGAGATCGCCAAACTGGCCTAAGGAGGCGACAAGCGTAATCGTGTTTTCCCCTGTTTCAAAATAGAACAAATAGTCCTCCTCGCCATTGCCAAGCGTCACCATCTGCCATTTGCTGCTGTAATTAAACTCTAAATATTTCGCCTCTTCAAACGGTATTTGATCATTGATCCACAGCTCTCGATTCACAAACATGCCCCGGGAAAAGCTTTGTTTCGCTCGAAAGCTTATCTTATAAAGCCCCGCTTCCGGAACGTTCACTTTCCATGTAATGAAATCGCCGTTAATGCGCCAGCGTTCACCGCCGATAACATTAAGCCGAATCTTGTTGTATTCGAATGGTTCGGTTTTCGAACTCGAGCGATCGGTCAATGGATATAGAGTAGGAG
>DATCJW010000156.1:0-13238 GCA_036562595.1 Haloplasmataceae bacterium
ATGAACCATTATGCATTGTTTCGGAAAGCGTTTCCTTAAAATAAAAAAGGGTTAACGTTTGGTTAACCCAAAAAAGTATCCGCATCTTCATAAAAGACACGGTAAAGATATAACCCTTGAGGTGGTGCCGTTCGTCCTGCGGGTTCGTTTTCACCCTGAAGCAAGCGTTGAATGGTCGCTATATCCCGAACGCCTTCGCCAATCTCGATGAGCGTCCCGACCATGACCCGAACTTGGCAACGCAAAAAACCAGAGCCGATGAAAATAAGCTCTAGAAAGTCCCCATGCTCAATCAAATCGGCCCGATAGATGGTCCGAACGGTATTCTCCACTTCATTTTTTACCGTAAAAGGAAGAAAATCGTGCGTCCCCTCAAAAAGCTTGATTGCTTGCTTCATCCGATCCACCACAAGGGGGACAGGGGATCGCCGTTGATAACAATAGTTTTCTTTGAGGGGTTGATATTCCCCGCGATTAATATAATAGCGATACTCTTTCGCTTTAGCCGAATAACGGGCATGAAAAGAAGGGTCAACCTTCTCAACCCGGCGGATATGAATATCTTTGGGCAAAAGGCTGTTAATGGCCATCTGCCAACGCTCAACGGGAAGATTTAAGAATGATTCGAAATGGAAGACTTGGCCGACGGCATGTACCCCTGCATCGGTACGGCCCGAAGCATGGATCGTGACGGATTTCTTGTGAATCGTGGCCAACGCCCGTTCAATTTCTCCTTGGATCGTTATGACATCCTGTTGCCGTTGAAATCCTTTATAACGGGTGCCGTCATAACTCACGATACACTTTATCTTTTCGATGGCTCTCACCCCCGTAGAAAGAGAACGAATCCGCAAAGCAGGATGAAGGTTACCATGATCAGCGTATCACGAACATGCCATTTTAAGACCCTCAGGCTAGTCCGCTTCTGTCCAGGAACATAGCCCCTAGCTTCCATCGCATTAGCCAGATCCTCGGCACGTTTAAAGGAGATGATAAACATCGGTATCAAAAGAGAGATGATTTGTAGAACTTTGTCTTTCAAGTTCCCTTCTGAAAAGTCTGCACCTCGTGAGGTTTGAGCCTTAAGTATTTTTTGCGACTCTTCTAAAAGAGTGGGAATGAAGCGTAAAGCAATAGAAATCATAAGTGCGAGTTCATTGACTTGAACACGGAATAATTTCAATGGCGAAAGGACGCGTTCGATGGCCAGGGTCAAGTCCGTCGGTTTCGTCGTAAAAGTTAAAAGTGAAGACATGGATATGATAAGGACAAGACGGAGGATGATAAAACCGCCATGCCATAAGGCATCATCATAGATTGGGAAGGTCCATTCCCAAACCAGCGTTCCTTTGTCGCGAATTCCCCACATCAATGCACCGTGGACAATGAGAGAGAATAGGAAAAGGGATTTAAACACCCGCCATAGGGATAGTGGGCTTTTCCTAAATCGCTTCCATACGATGGCCAATCCGAATAGGCCGAGTGCAGCTCCTAAGGCCACCCAATGATATCGCTCGATGTTGGAGTAGATGCGAATGACGGGAACGTTGGCGACCAACTCCCCGGATCGGATGAAAAAAAGATTAATGACGAACGTGAAAGCCATGAGGATCATGACTGGTCGAATGCTGCGATAGAAGTGTTTTAATGCGACCCCGCTTGTCAGAATGATGCCAAGGGCAAAGAAAGCAACCAAACCGTAGGTTAATAGATTATTCGCTAGAAAGACAATGACGATAAAAAAGGTGGTCAAAATCAGCTTATTGCGAGGATCGAGGCGGTAATACCAGGAATCCCCAGGAAGGTATTGCCCGAGTTTAATGCTGTCGAACATGGAGATCCCCCTTCCCCGCCAGCGCGATTTTTATCGCTTCTGCCAATTCATCAACTGTTTTCACCTGTTTATTTAACGTCATGCTTAGTTTGTCTTCAATCAAATAGGCCAGTTTGAGAAGATCTGGTAAGTCTAACTGGTGGGCTTCAAGAAAGGAACGGCTGGAAAAGAGTTCGAATGGCGTGCCGTCAAAGGCAATGCGTCCTTCATTCATAACGACGACCCGTTGGGCGTATTCGAGGACATGATTCATGTTGTGGGTAATGAGAACGATCGTCTTATTGTACTTTTTATGCAAATCGTTAAATAGTTCCATCATCTCGCGTTGTCCTTGCGGATCGAGTCCCGCTGTGGGCTCGTCCAATACGAGCACGTCTGGTTGCATGGCGAGTATCCCTGCAATGGCGACCCGCCGCATTTGGCCGCCTGATAGGTTCAACGGGGACCGTTCTAAAATACTTTCATCCAGCCCGACCATGAGGATGGCTTCTCTTGCCCGTTGCCGTGCTTCTTGCTTCGATACGCCAAAATTCATCGGCCCGAACATGACGTCCTTCTCCACCGTTTCCTCGAACAACTGGTACTCTGGAAACTGGAAGACCAGGCCCACGCGTTGGCGGATCCGGTTGACACCCGTGTTTTTCTTGCCGCCAATAATGGCCTTATCAAGAATATATACGGTGCCTTCCTGCGGTTGAAGGAGTGCGTTCATGTGTTGGATGAGCGTGGATTTTCCGCTTCCAGTATGACCGATAATCGTGATGAAACTTCCAAGCTCGATGTTCAAATTGATATCGATTAAAGCGTGATGCTCACGAAGGGTTCCTTGAGAATAGGCAAAATTTACACGTTCGAATTTAATTCCCATAAAGCATTCACCAGATCTTCCTGTTTAACATAGAGGTCGTTTAACAGTTGCAGGTCCTTCAACCGTTGGCTTAATTTGACGGTCATTGGTACATCAAGCCCACAAGCTTTCATCAAGGCTTCGTCTTTCATCAACTCTTCTGGGGTTCCGGTGGCCATGACTTGCCCCTCCTTCATGAGGACCAGGCGGTCGGCCAGAAGGGCTTCATTAAGGTCATGAGTAATGGAGAGGATCGTCTTATCGCCCTCACGGCTTAGTTCGCGAATGATAGAGACGACATCCTCACGCCCTTGCGGATCAAGCATTGAGGTTGACTCGTCAAATATAAGAACTTTCGAATTCAAGGCGAGGGCGCCTGCGATAGCCACCCGTTGCTTCTGTCCTCCGCTTAAAAGGTGCGGCTCATGGTAAAGATACTCTTCCATTCGAACCTTTTTAATGGTCTCATGGATCCGTTCGAGCATCTCCTCCCTAGGCATTTGTTGGTTTTCAAGCCCAAAAGCAATATCGTCGATTACCGTTGTTCCTACGAACTGATTATCCGGATTCTGGAAAACGATCGACACCACACGGCGGATGTCATATACGGTTTCTTCCGAAAGCTTTATCCCATCAACAATAATACTGCCTTGGAGAGGTTCTAAGAGCCCGATGATTAATTTTGACAGGGTGGACTTTCCCGAGCCGTTGTGCCCAAGGATGCAGACCCATTCATTTCTATAGATATCAAGCGAAAGATTATTAATGACGAGTTGTTCATTGTCGTAGCTAAAATATAGGTTTTTGATTTCTATGATCTTTTCCTTTGCCATTGTCGACATCCCCTTTATAGTTCTCGATCGAAGTCGGGGAGATCATCGCCCGAATCCCTTGCAACGATAATCACTTCGAGATGGTGCGGGGCACAGATAATCGAACGGTTAAGCTGATTGACAAACCCTTGATGTACATCGATCTGTTCCTCACAATTCGCTTCTATGACCTGAATACCATTATTATAGATTTTAACGATGTTGTACTTGCCTTCCTTAGGAATCGTAAACGGCGTTTCAGGATTCACATGGCGATCGATGACCTCAACGATTTGCCCATCAACGACCAGGATCTCCAAATTGGTTTCATTCGTAAGTTCTACCTCATAGATCACATTTTTCGCATAGCGTATTTCGACTACCCGCTCATCTCCGGCTAGATGCTCAACCACTTTATAGCCTGCCATCACGCCTAACATGATGACTAGGGCGATAAGTATAATGATGAAATCAGCCTTTTTCACCGGCCTCACCTCGATCTTTCAACACGTCCATTATAACAAACTCTACCGTAATATGCACGTTATTAAACGACCGCTCACGATTCTTTTAAGCAGGGGATAGTAAAAGAGGGGACGCGCCGTCCCCTTTATTATTCAACGAATTCGATGATCGCCATCGGTGCGTTGTCACCTTTTCGTTCACCCGTTTTTAAAATTCGGGTATAGCCTCCATTGCGATCCGCAAAGCGTGGTGCGATTTCAGAAAATAATTTTTGAAGTGCATTTTGTGTATCGTTCGCCTCTACCCGACGCACAAAGCGGGCAGCCAGGCGGCGGGAAGCAAGGTCTCCTTTCTTCCCTAAGGTTATCATTTTCTCAACAAGCGATTGAACTTCCTTCGCACGAGCCAGTGTGGTTTCGATGCGTTCATGGACAATCAGATCGGTTACCAGATTGCGTAACATGTGTTGGCGATGATCGCTGCGACGTCCGAGTTTACGATATCCTCTTGCCATCGTTGTAGTCCTCCTTCCTTATGAGATGATCAGATTTAATTTCGACGTAAGCTTAAGTTTAATTCCGCTAATTTATCCTTAACCTCTTTCAAGGACTTCCGGCCAAGATTGCGTACTTTCATCAGGTCCTCTTCGGTTTGATTGACAAGTTCTTGAACCGTGTTAATACCCGCTCGTTTCAAGCAGTTATAGGAACGGACGGAAAGATCGAGTTCCTCAATGTTCATTTCGAGAATCTTATTCTTCGTATCTTCTTCGCTTTCTACCATGAATTCAGCAAGTTTCGCCTTATCGTTCAGCTCGACGAAAACGCTCAAATGATCCATGAGAATTTTGGCAGCTAAGGCGATCGCTTCCTGTGGTTCCACACTGCCATTGGTATATACTTCGAGAATCAGCCGATCCGATTGGTCGACCGTCTTTTCCACCTCATATTGTACCCGTTTGATGGGGGTAAAGATGGAATCAATGGCGATGTCTCCAACCTCTTGGTTATACTTCTTGTTCTCCTCATGGCTGACGTAGCCGCGGCCTAACCGAGCCGTCATGCGCATGCTGATCTTACCGCCTTTCGCCAGCGTGCAAATATGTAAATCCGGATTGACAATCCGAACCGCGGAATTCGGTTCGATATCCGCTGCGGTTACCGGCCCTTCACCGCTTTTATGGAGTTCAAGCGTAACGACCTTTTCCTCGAGGTCTTCCGGTGTGAGTTGGCCATCCTCTAGCCCATCGTCCACGAGTTCTAAAACGAGCTGTTTCAAATTTAACACGATCATCGGGACGTCTTCAATAACACCGCTAATCGCCGTAAACTCATGAAGAACGCCATCGATATTCACAGTTGTAATCGCAAAGCCAGGCAAAGAGGAGAGTAAGACTCTTCTTAAAGAATTGCCTAGCGTGATGCCGAAACCTCGGGCTAAGGGCTCAATCACAAATTTACCATAATATGCGTCTTTCACAAATTCTTTGACTTTTATATCCGGTTTTTCAAAATGCAACATAGCAATGGCCCTCCTTTTTGATTTGATCCCGGTCTACAAGAACACCTCTATCGAGAACGGTTATCCACGAGGACGTTTTGGAGGACGACATCCGTTATGGGGCACAGGTGTTACGTCCTTGATCGCTGTAATCTCAAGGCCTGCTGCCTGTAACGACCGGATGGCTGCCTCACGTCCAGGGCCAGGTCCTTTTACAGCGACTTCAACCTTTTTCATTCCGTGTTCCATCGCGGCTTTAGCGGCAGCTTCAGAAGCCATTTGGGCAGCGAATGGAGTGGATTTCCGAGCTCCTTTAAATCCAAGGGCTCCGGCACTAGACCATGCGATCGCATTTCCTTGTTCATCGGTAATGGTCACGATGGTATTGTTATAAGTCGAGTGGATATGAGCAATCCCAGTGGGCACATTCTTTTTCACACGACGTCTACGCGTTTGTTTTGCCATGATCTTAAACCTCCTTCGCTAACTATTTCTTCGCCGTTGCTTTCTTCTTGCCCGCAACCGTCCGTCTCGGGCCCTTGCGTGTCCGGGCATTCGTCCGCGTCCGTTGGCCGCGTACAGGTAGCCCCCGACGATGACGTAATCCGCGGTAACAACCGATTTCCATTAGGCGTTTGATGTTAAGAGCGACTTCCCGACGAAGATCCCCTTCAACTTTATATTTTTCAACTTCACGGCGAATGCGTGTTATTTCATCTTCCGTTAGATCACGAACTCGCGTATCTTCAGAAACTCCTGCGTCTTTAAGAATTTTTTGCGCTGTCGATTTTCCAATACCATAGATGTATGTTAAGGATATGACAACCCGCTTATCGCGTGGAATATCTACACCTGCAATACGTGCCATTGTCTGCACCTCCTGTTTTAACCTTGTCTTTGCTTATGTCTTGGATTTTCGCAAATTACCATGACTTTGCCTTTACGGCGAATGATCTTGCATTTATCACAAATCTTCTTAACCGATGGTCTGACTTTCATGATTTAAGCCTCCTTTACATCATACGGGACTCGTCATTATTTATGTCTATACGTAATTCGGCCACGTGTTAAATCATAGGGAGAAAGCTCCACTGTCACCTTATCTCCTGGTAAAATGCGTATGTAGTTCATACGGATTTTACCAGAAACGTGTGCCAAAATTTGGTGACCATTTTCTAGTTCCACTCGAAACATGGCATTGGGCAATGTTTCCACGACCGTCGCTTCGACTTCAATAACGTCCTGCTTAGCCATCGATCACGCCTCCTTTTCGACACTAAAATCTCGTGTCTAAGCCCATCCAACCAACAGCTTACCGGGCTAGATGGAGAGTCTATCAAGATTGACCAATCCCATTGGCCTTGCGACCAGCCCAAAGCCCGGATTGGCCGATTGATGACGTCCCGTTATGAGATACCATGCAACCGGATATCACTTCAACCCATCAAGGATCCTTTTCACATCGATAAATAACTCGTCAATCTCAAGATTGCCATCAAGCATGATGAGGTTGCCTTTCGAGCGATAATATTCAATGAGCGGGGCGGTTTGCTTGTAATAGACCTCAAGACGATTTTTTACCGTATCTGGATTATCGTCCTTCCGTTGGTAAAGTGCTCCGCCACAGCGATCACATACGTTTTCGACTTTCGGCGGATGATTCAGGATATGGTAAGTCGCTCCGCATTGTTGACAAATCCGCCGACCCGCAATCCGCTTGATAATCGTCTCTTCGGAACATTCCATATTTAACACCGCATCAATCTTTTTCCCAAGCGTATGCAGCATCTCATCCAGTGCAACCGCTTGATTGATCGTCCGCGGATAGCCATCGAGTAAGAACCCTTTTCGGCAATCGGCTTGCTGGAGCCGTTCCTTGACGATCCCATTCGTCACTTCATCAGGCACGAGCTCCCCTGCATCAATGTAACGCTTCGCTTCCAAACCCAGAGGGGTTCCTGACTTGATCGCCTCACGAAACATATCACCCGTTGAGATATGAGGGATGCCATATGCGGATATGATCTTAGCCGCTTGACTTCCTTTACCCGCACCAGGCGGGCCCATGATTAATAGATTCATAGTTATCCACGCCTTTACTTAATAAAACCAGTATATTTTCTTTGTTGGATTTGCGTTTCGATCTGTTTATACGTTTCTTGCGCAACACCGACGATGATGAGTAAACTTGTTCCTCCGATCTGAACGGAGTTCGGTAGCGAAGGGATGATCCATCCGAGAACGATCGGTAGTGCTTGGACAACCGCTAGGAATGTAGCCCCTGCAACGGTGGTTCGCATAAGAATACCCGATAGGTAGTTTTCTGTTTCCTTTCCGGGACGGATTCCAGGGATATAGGATCCTTGTTTCTTCAAGTTTTCCGCTACCTTTTCAGGGTTTACTTGAACGAATGCATAAAAGAAGGAGAAAGCATAGATCAGAATAAGCATAAGGACAAAACCTATGGGCTCACGCACGTTAAAGATATTGTTTAACCACCGAACGGCGGTTGGATTTTTGAAAAATTGTGAGAAGACAAGGGGTAAACTCATTAAGGATGTCGCAAAAATAACCGGAATGACGCCCGATGGGTTAAGTTTTATTGGTAGGTGGGAATCTCTTCGAGCGGGTAGAGATTGGGGGCGATTGGCGTAGTGAATGGGGACTTTTCTCGTGGCGTTTTGAATATAGATGACACCAACGATAACCAGAATGAGCATAACAATTGTAGCCGTTAAGATTGACCATTCCCGTATGCCTGTCCCTGAACCGGTATAGGTTAAAAGGAGATCGCGCATCATGTAGGGAACACCTGATATGATCCCGGCGACGATAATCATCGAACTCCCATTACCAATCCCTTTTAAAGTGATTTGATCTGAAAGCCATAATAGAATCCCGGTCCCTGCCGTAATCACGATTGCAACATACACATACATAATCGGTTTCACATCGACGACATCGAAAATCGAGCCCAATGTCCCGCCAAAGTTATCGAATCCGATGGATAACACCAATGCTTGTAAAAACGCAAGGGCTAACGCAACGTAACGGGTAAGCTGGTTGAGTTTTTGTCTTCCCGTTTCTCCTTCTTCAGACCATTCTTTTAAAATAGGGATAATATCCATTTGTAGCAGTTGGATGACGATGGATGCGGTAATGTATGGGCTAATCCCTAAGGCAATGATCGAAAAGTTTTCTAATGCATTACCAGTGAGGACGTTAAATATACCAAAATTAAAATTATTATTTGTAAATAGCCGCCGCAAAACATCCTTATCGACCAAAGGAACGGTAATGAAGGTCATCAGTTTGAAGACCGCAAATACGAGAATCGTAAAAAGTATCCGTTTCCTCAGATCGGCATTTTTTAAAGCTTGCCCTAATGTTTGGAGCACATTAGATCACCTCAACATTTCCACCTACGGCTTGAATCTTTTCCTGAGCGCTTTTTGAAAATTTGTTCGCATGTACCGTAAGCTTCTTCGTCAATTCACCATTTCCCAGTACTTTAATGCCTATACGCCCTTTTTGAACCTTTGCCAATTGGGCATTTGTAATGACGCCTTGTTCGCGTAAAAACTCTGGCGTAACGACGGATCCCTCTTCAAACTGTTCTAATATATCAAGGTTAAGCAGAATGTACTCTTTTTTATGAATATTGGTGAACCCGCGTTTCGGTAGACGTCTAAATAGTGGGGTTTGTCCCCCTTCAAATCCAAGGCGTACGCCGCCACCCGAGCGAGATTTTTGTCCCTTTTGACCACGTCCAGCCGTTTTTCCTAGTCCAGAGCCAACCCCGCGTCCAACGCGTTTTTTACTTGAACGAATAATAATTTTTTCTCCTTTGTCGTTATATCCTAACTGATGTAGCTTCAAGGTAGACACCTCCTTACAGAACTTGAGCGATTATGCGTCCGCGATGCATTATAAAATTTCCGATACCGTTTTGCCACGTAACGCAGCCACTTCTTCTGCCGTACGAAGCTCTTTTAATCCGTTAAAAGTTGCACGTACCGCATTGACCGGCGTCCGTGTACCTAAAATCTTCGTCAAAATGTCCTTAATGCCTGCCAGTTCAAGAACCGCACGGACGGAACCACCCGCGATGACCCCAGTCCCTTGGCGAGCCGGTTTCAACAGAACTGCCCCGGCACCATGGTGGCCTATGATTTCATGGGGAATGGTGGTTTCAACGATGGGAACGCGGATGAGATTTTTCTTTGCCTTTTCAATCCCCTTGCGAATGGCATCAGGGACTTCGTTGGCTTTGCCAATGCCAAATCCGACATGGCCGTTTCTATCACCAACAACGACAAGGGCTCTAAAGCGTAAACGCCGTCCGCCTTTGACTACTTTTGCGACACGTTTTATCTCAACGACACGTTCTTCTAGCTGTAATTTGCTTGGATCGATCTTATGTTGACGCATCGGCTTTCCCTCCTCTTGTTAAAATTTTAATCCTGCCTCACGAGCAGCTTCGGCTAATGCCTTTACACGACCATGGTATAAATAGCCACCGCGATCGAAAACGACTTTCTCGATCCCTTTCGCAAGGGCCCGTTCGGCAACGAGTTTACCAACCTGTTTCGCCGCTTCGATATTTCCTCCGTTTTCCAGCTTCAACTCTTTATCAATGGAAGAGGCACTCACTAGGGTTACTTGATTGACATCGTCAATCACTTGGGCATAGATGTGCTTAGCCGAACGAAAAACGTTTAGCCGCGGTCTTTCTGGCGTGCCGAAAATTTTATATCGAATCCGACGATGTTTCTTCTTACGGAGTTCGTTTCGTGGTGTTTTCTTAATCATCTCAAGCCACTCCTTTCATGTTATTTTGCCGTCTTACCTTCCTTAATGATGATCCGTTCATCCTTATAACGAATCCCTTTCCCTTTGTATGGTTCAGGCTTACGGCAGGAACGAATCTTCGCTGCAAACTCGCCGACGAGTTGTTTGTCAGCGCCTTTAACGATGATTTGCGTATTTTTCGGCAATTCCACCGTAATACCTTCTGGGATTTCTAAATCGTCTGTATGAGCTTTCCCTAGCGATAGGACGAGTTTATTCCCTTGTAATTGTGCCCGAAACCCAACGCCGTGAATTTCAAGTTCTTTCGAAAAACCTTTTGTCACACCGGTAATCATGTTTTGCAAAATAGCCCGCGTGGTACCATGTAAAGAACGCATAAAACGGTCATCATTTGGACGAGTGACGATGATTTCATTGTCCTTTTTCTCAATCTTCATTGATTTATTAAACTGGAATTGTAGGTGACCCTTAGGGCCTTTAACGACAACAAGATTCGATTCATCAATGGTTACCTCAACGCCATCAGGTATGGCAATGGGCTTTTTACCAATACGAGACATTGCACTGCACCTCCTGTCTATTGATTCACGTATTACCAAACGTAAGCAATAACCTCGCCGCCGATATTTCTTTGCCGTGCTTCGCGGTCGGTCAAAATGCCTTCGGAGGTCGAGATCACTGCGATACCTAGTCCGTTAAAGACACGTGGTAGTTCTTCTTTCTTCGCATAGACTCGCAGCCCAGGCTTGGAGATTCGCTTTAAACCTTTAATAACGCGTTCGCCTTTAACGTATTTCAAGTAAACTCTTAAAATGCCTTGCTTATTATCTTCGATGTATTCTACATCGTTGATATACCCTTCACGCTTTAGAAGTTCGAGAATTTGGAGCTTAATACGCGAAGCAGGGATATCAACGACTTCATGGCGCATTTGATTCGCATTGCGAATGCGTGTCAGCATATCAGCGATTGGATCTGTCATAGCCATTATTATTTCCTCCTTCCCACAAGCGAGAATTTCTATCTATCCATAAATTACCAACTTGCTTTTCTAACGCCAGGAATTTGTCCTTTATGGGCGAGCTCACGGAAACAAATCCGGCAAAGTTTAAACTTGCGCATCACGGCTCTCGGACGCCCACAGCGTTCGCAGCGTGTATATTCTCGGACTCTGAATTTTTGTTTGCGATGGGCTTTAACGATCAGAGATTTTTTCGCCATGTCTTAGCCTCCTTTATTTTCTAAATGGCATGCCGAGTAAGCTTAGTAGTTCGCGTGCTTCTTCATCGGTTTTGGCGGTCGTTACGATGACGACATCCATCCCCCGGACGCGATTGACCTTATCGTAATCGATCTCGGGGAAGATCAATTGTTCGCGAATGCCAAGCGTGTAGTTGCCACGACCATCAAAAGCAGTTTTGATACGCCTTGGAAATCCCGTACCCGCGGAAGGGCAATCGAAATCAATTTATCAAAAAAATCATACATACGCTCGCCACGTAACGTCACTTTGCATCCGATAGCCATGCCTGCCCGAATTTTAAAACCAGCGATGGATTTTTTCGCATAGGTAACAAGCGGTTTTTGACCCGTAATCAGCATAAGCTCATTTACCGCATCATCGAGGGCTTTGCTGTTGGAGATTGCATCTCCGACACCCATGTTGACGACGATTTTTTCGAGCTTTGGTACTTGCATGACCGATTTATAATTAAACTTTTCCATCATGGCTGGAATAACTGTTGTTCTGTATTTTTCTTGCAACCGATTCATTTTTGGATGAACCTCCCTTCAGGAACATTATTTGATTGGATCAATAATTTCTCCAGACTTCTTCGCATAACGTACTTTTTTACCGTCTATAAATTTATATCCTACACGGGTAGGCACGTTTTCTTTCGGATCGAGAATCGCCACATTCGATACGTGAATGGGTGCTTCAAATTCGATAATGCCTCCGTTTTCGTATTTCGGTGAAGGGCGCATGTGCTTTTTGCGTATATTAACCCCTTCGACGACTACCCGATTGGTTTTCGGTAGGACGCGAAGGACAACACCGACTTTCCCTTTGTCCGCTCCGGCAATAACTTGTACCTTATCGCCTTTTTTAATTTTCATGAGACGCACCTCCTAGTCTTAGTGTTATAAAACCTCTGGAGCTAGAGAAACAATGCGCATATATCCCTTATCGCGTAATTCTCTTGCCACAGGCCCAAAAATACGGGTTCCTCGTGGTGATTTATCTTCCCGAATGATGACAGCTGCGTTGTCATCAAAGCGAATATACGATCCATTCTTTCTAGCAATACCGTATTTGGTTCGAACGATGACAGCACGTACGACATCACCTTTTTTGATGGCACCACCAGGTGCTGCTTGTTTTACGGTCGCAACGACGACGTCACCGATATTTCCAAACTTCCGTTTCGAACCACCGAGCACACGAATAACGAGTAGTTCCTGTGCACCTGTGTTATCTGCTACTTTAAGGCGACTTTCTTGTTGAATCATGATTTGGACCTCCTTTCAGCCTGAACAGTTCATTGGATGGATTAAAGTTTGACTGCCTTCTCAACGATCTCTACTAACCGGAAATATTTCCGTTTCGAAAGTGGTCGTGTTTCTTCGATTCGGACAATGTCACCCACTTCAGCTTGATTATGCTCATCATGGACGGCATATTTTTTCGAAGTGATGACCCGTTTGCCATAAAGAGGATGTTTTTTAAATCTTTCCACACGTACAGAAATGGTTTTATCTCCAGACTTCGAAACAACTTGGCCGAGAAGTTGCCGACGTCTTTTTGTTTCAGCCTTTGCCATGCACAAAACCTCCTCTCAATTACTGTTTTTGCTCGAGTTCGCGTTCACGAATAATGGTCTTCATCCGTGCAATGGTTTTTTTCACTTGACGAATCCGAGCAGTATTTTCAAGTTGCCCTGTTGCTAATTGAAATCGCAAATTGAAG
>DATCJW010000008.1:0-3761 GCA_036562595.1 Haloplasmataceae bacterium
CTCAAAAGGAAATCAGACCATATTATCCTAACCCAGGTTGGGTCGAGCAAAATGCAAATGAGATTTGGACCTCAGTGTTAGCGGTCATGACTGAATCCCTAGTGCTCCAAAACATCAAGCCCGAGCAAATCCTGAGCATAGGCATTACGAATCAGCGAGAAACGACCATTATTTGGGAAAAAGAGACCGGTCGTCCCATCTATCCGGCCATTGTATGGCAATCGAGACAAACCGATGCGATCTGCGAAAAGCTAAAAAAAGAAGGGTACGAGAAACTCTTTCGAGAAAAAACGGGTTTGGTCATTGACTCCTATTTTTCTGGTACAAAAATCAAGTGGATTCTCGACCATGTGGAAGGGGCAAGAGAGCGGGCGAGACGTGGGGAGATCCTTTTCGGAACGGTTGATACATGGCTCATCTGGAAGCTAACGGGTGGTACAGTTCATGTCACTGACTATTCTAACGCATCCCGGACTCTCCTATTTAACATTCATACTCTCGACTGGGATGATGAACTTCTTTCCATTTTGGATATACCACGCGCCATGTTGCCAGCCGTCAAGTCCTCTTCCGAGATTTATGGCGAAACGGTACCTTACCATTTCTTCAATCAACGCATTCCGATCGCAGGCGTAGCTGGCGATCAACAGGCCGCCCTTTTTGGGCAAGCTTGCTATGCAGAAGGAATGGCCAAAACCACGTATGGAACGGGTGGATTCCTTTTAATGCATACGGGAAATCGCCCCGTCCTTACCCAAAACGGTCTTCTCACGACCATTGCTTGGGGTCTTAACGGAAAAGTTGACTACGCCCTTGAAGGAAGTATTTTTGTCGCGGGCTCGTGTATCCAGTGGCTCCGTGATGAGTTAAATCTCATTCAGCACGCTAGGGAAAGCGAGTATTATGCCACGTCGGTTCCCTCAACAGAAGGCATCTATTTTGTTCCAGCCTTCGTTGGGCTCGGAGCTCCCTATTGGGATAGTGAGGTTCGCGGGGCTTTTTTTGGGTTAACACGGGGATCGACGAAAGCCCATCTCATCCGTGCGGCTTTAGAATCGATTGCCTATCAGGTACGTGATGTCCTCGAAGCAATGGAGGAGGATAGTGGAATTCACCTTACGGAGTTGCGCGTTGATGGTGGGGCGACGACAAACACTTTTTTGATGCAGTTTCAGGCAGATATCTTGGGAACGTCTGTTGTCCGTCCGAAAGTGACGGAAATAACGGCATTAGGCGCCGCCTATCTCGCAGGATTGGCAACGGGCTATTGGCAAAGCATGGATGAAATTCAAATGAATTGGACGCCTGAAAAACGATTTACGCCTCATATGTCTATGGTCGGGCGGGAAACCTTATATGATGGATGGAAACGAGCCGTACAGGCTGCACGATATTTTAAATAGTCAAAGATCCTGTTGATGTCGTGGATCGCGTCATGAATTAATCATCAGCGAGACAACATCATAAAGGAAGGGAATGTAATGTATGATCAAGTTAGCCTATTTAGTTGATTGGAAAAATTGGTTTCCAGATGAAGACCATTTTCGACGCCTTACCCATATCAACTATGCCTTTGCGCGAATCGGAAACGCTAAAGGGATTGTCATCGATACCTTTGAGCGTGCCCATCAAATCCAACGCTTAAAGGAATATTTTCCACATCTTACGGTTTGCCTTTCGATTGGTGGGGAAGGCGCACCCTTTTTTTCGGAAACCGCTGCGGTTGCGGAACACCGGCAACGTTTTATCGAATCCGCATTAAACATCGTAGACCGTTATGGATTTGATGGCATCAACATCGATTGGGAATCTCCATGTTTGCCCTCAGATGGTGTGACGGCAAAACCGGAAGATAAAAAGAACTTTACATTAT
The DNA here is from genome assembly GCA_036562595.1 of Haloplasmataceae bacterium. Lineage (GTDB taxonomy): Bacteria > Bacillota_I > Bacilli_A > Haloplasmatales > Haloplasmataceae > DATCJW01. Next base: position 1,874 of record DATCJW010000008.1, read on the forward strand.
TAGTAAAGGAATTGCGGGAAGCACTTGATGAGAAAAGTAAAGAAACGGGAAAACGGTACGATTTAACGCTAGTTGTGACGGGGCAAATGGTCAGTAATGAAGTGGTGGAACTTGATCAAATCACGGGTTATCTGGACTTTATCCATGTAAAAACTTACGATCTTCACCACTCGGACGTCACTTCACATCACGCTAATCTTTATCCTTCTAAGAAATACAAGCCTTCTTCTAGTGCCTCAACCATCATTGAGACCCTAATTAAACAAGGCGTTCCACGTGAAAAGTTGCTCATCGGGGTAGCTTGTTACGGCCGTGGTGCCTTTGGAGTGACGGGGGCTCAGGACGGGATTGGCGTTTCTTATAATCATGAACAGGAAATCCTTTACAGCTGGACTAAAATCAGTGAGGAAATATTAAAAATGCCAGATGTCGTGGAGTATTGGGATGAGGACGCAAAAGCAGCCTATCTTTATGATGGGCACATCTTTTTAAGCTATGACAACCCAACCTCCGTTAAGGAAAAAGCACGGTATGCGAAGGACCAAGGGTTGGCTGGCGTGTTTTTATGGGATTATTCCAGCGATTTTTATGGCGAACTTGTCTCCGTCCTCCATGAAACCGTTGAAGCCATGAAGCAATAGGTTTTCAAGGGCGGTTTACTACCGCCTCTTTTTTCATCATGATGAGGTGAGACCAATGGATTTTGATACGATGATCGATCGCCTTCACACCGATAGTATTAAGTACAACATGAAGGAAGCGAATATGCCGGAGGATGTCATCCCCCTCTGGGTCGCAGATATGGATTTTTTAGCTCCAGAGCCCGTGATCAAGGCTTTAAGGAATCGGGTTAACCATGGAATCTATGGCTACTCACGCTTCTCAGCGTCCTACTATGAAGCGGTCATTCGATGGATGAAAGATAGACATGATTGGGAAGTAAAGCGAGACTGGATCCTCGTTATGCCGGGGGTTATTCCCGCGATTAATGTGGCGATTCAAGCATTTACGAATAAAGGCGATGGGGTTTTAATTCAACAGCCTGTCTATCATCCTTTTCGCCAAGCCGTTCTAAATAATGGAAGAAAGCTAGTGAATAGCCCCTTAATTTTAGAGGGCAACCGTTACCGCATGAATCTTGAAGATGTGGAAAAGAAAATTATAAGTGAAAACGTAAAACTATTCATCTTATGTAGCCCTCACAATCCTGTGGGCCGGGTGTGGTCGAAACAGGAACTCATGGATGTTGCGGACATTTGTATTAAACATGACGTTCTGATCGTAGTTGATGAGATCCATCATGACATCGTTTACCCGCAGTTCACTCATACCGTTTTAGCTTCCCTAGGTGAACCCTATCAAAACCATACGATTACTTGTACTGCTCCCACCAAAACGTTTAATCTCGCAGGATTACAGGTAGCGAATATTATCATCCCGAATGAATCGTTGCGACGAACCTTTCGCCATCATCTTATGAGTTTAGGGTTTCCACCTACAAATCTGTTTGGGCGAATTGCTTGTGAGGTGGCTTATCGTGAAGGGGGAGCATGGTTGGATGCCCTATTGCGGTATTTGGATAAGAATAGACGGTTTGTTCAGGATTATCTGATGACCAACTTAACGCCAATCCAACTGGTCGAGCCCGAGGCGACCTATCTTCTCTGGCTTGATTTTCGAAACTTGGGCCTTTCCCATGAGGACTTGGAACGTTTTCTCGTTTATGAAGCGAAATTGTGGTTGAATCAGGGCAAGATGTTTGGCGATGAGGGGGAAGGTTTTTTCCGCATGAACATCGCCACGCCGAAGAAACGGCTTCAAGACGCACTGTACCAACTGAAGAAGGCACTTGATCGCCTGATGCGCTGATATCTACTGTTAAGAAATT
>DATCJW010000010.1:0-24585 GCA_036562595.1 Haloplasmataceae bacterium
CCGTTTCATAAATCCCTAAATTTTGGAGATTGTTCGTTAGCAGGCGCCCCATTAAGTACTCCATGGAGAAATAGTAAACCTGCTTCAATTTTTGTTCTCTGATCTTTTCTCTCGTTAGTCGCCATTTATCCGTGGCATACTCGCGTACCATGTCTGCGAGAACAACATATTTTTGATGCAAAGTAGAATCTTCAAAGGGTATGCCATAGTAGGATTCTAATCGGGTTTTAAACGTTTCGGTAAACTGGTCTTTGTTTACAAACATGAGGACCCACCTTTCTTTTGCAGTTTATAAATCTGGACCTCACCAGGTCGAAAGTTCAAGCTGAAGTGATGATCAAAAACAATAGCTGAATCTGGGTTTGAATCGAGAGAATATAGGCGTTGGACATCCACTTCATCGGTATTCAACCGTTCGAACACGGGGGAAAGATTGAAGGTCAGCTGGTTGTCCTTTGTGGGATCCGTGTTCGCAACGATGAGTAGCGCAAGGTCACCGTCGGTATAGCTCCAGCCAATGCCTTGGACATTTTCCTCCGTCAAAGGGACAGGCACGAAAGCCTTCCGATCGAGCAATAGGTTGAGGTAGGCTTTACGGACGGCTACCGCCCCTTCGATCTGTTCCAGGAACTCCCAACGGCCGTCATTCAAGTAGTGGAAAGCATACTTATCGAACAGCGCCAGCTTGCCATAGAAAGGATCGTCTGGAGCCAAAAGCTCACGGGCATTTTCTTGAACGTCCAGCCCCGTATTAATCGGCGCAATCTCGAAAACTTCTTGCCCCGAATTGATAAAGGGGACGGCATTGGGAATAAAGTAATTCAGGATGGTCACCAGCTTGCTTAACGCCCTTCCGCCTTTACGCGAGACAAGCCTGGGCGTATCATGGGTTTCCCCGCTCGCAAAAACCGGAAGGGGCAAATCATGAGCCGAGAGAATAAATTGATGAAGATTAAAGGTTTCATAGCGTGGAATATCGAAAGCGCCGGACCCGACGATGATGTTATACCCCTTATCCTTGGCATCGGCCGCATGCTGATTCGACAATTCTTCAGCAATAAAGGTGAATTCCGGATCGATCGCACGAGCCTTTTTCATAATCAGGTCAAGAAGCTCTTTCGGCAAGGCATGCCCCATGTCAATCCGGGCGCCATCAATCCCGAAATGGCGTTGATAGTAGGGGATCACATCGGAGAGGGTCTCCCATAACTCCTTATTCGGAATCCGGCCTTGATATAGGTTGCACTTAATGGTGTCATAGAGGATATAGGGCGGAACAGTCTCTCCTTCTTTTAAGTGTTTTCGTAGTTCCTGCTCGCTTTCAACCGGATGGTCGAGATAGAGACGGAAGAAGGTAATGTCGGTCCAAGGCGGTTGGGGATCATTCACCATATCCGCGAAGGCCGGTGCCACTTGGACCTTAAATTCCCGTTTAATCAGATCAGAAAAATAACCTTGAGGGTTCGCCTTATATTGTTGTCGTAACCGTTCATACTTATCGGGATCTAGCGTTTTCGGATCGTACGTAAACTTCCGAATATGTTCCCAAACCTCTTCCGATTCGTATATTTTGGGGAGCACATCTTTCGTCGGTGCCGTGAACCCCACAGACGGTACCCGAGGTGGACGATAGTCTTCAATGTGTTCCGATTTGATCCAGTAAAACCATTCGGGATGGTCGATGACAAAGTCCGATTCGATGGCATTCGTGCGCGGAATGAAATCGATTAAAACGCGAATGCCGAGAATGTGGCAAGCCTCGACCAAAGCCGCAAATTCCTCTTCGACCGTAAAATCATCCCCCGTTATCGGATCTTTTAAATGCGGATCAAAAGCAAAAAAGTTTTTTACCCCATAGACGGATCCGAGTTCGCCTTTCTTGTCTCGTTCTGAGTAAAGGGTGACCGGTAATAGGTACAGGGCAGTTACGCCTAACCGCTTTAAGAGGGGAAGAAGCGCTAATGTCTTCACGAATGTCCCCGTTTCTTTAAATCCTTCCCCATTCAACAAGTCTAGTTCCCCGTTTTTATCATGATCCCACGCACTCGAGGCGCGGACGAGCATCGAATAGACGGTTGCTCCACGAATCCAATCGCCACCTGTTTGTGTTCCCAATAGCTGTTGATAAGGCTTCGTATAGTCCAGATCGGGATTTCGCTCCTTTAAAATATAGGTTTCTATCACGTCATGATAAAAACGATAGGGATTCACAATGAGTTCTCCATTGTCTAATGTTTTCAACTCTTCACCTTGATACCCCCAAGTATTCCAAAAATCAGGGATATAGTAAGGTGCAACGGATTCATGCAACTTGTTCTTTAAACGATACAGCAATCGTATGAGTGGCGTGTATTGTTTAGCCATACCGTGACTCCTTCCGATTAAACTAAGACCATTATAGCAAACTCACAAATAAAAAGAATTATGTAAACGGTAACCGATTTTAAGCGCTTTTCTCATGTTATATATTAAAATTATGACGTATTAATATCATGAACGAAAACCACACCATCCATACATCAACCCACCACACGGAAAAACCCCTCATCGCAGACCGTACCTTTTCGCTGTCTCCGATAAGGGGATTTTCATCTGGTTTAATCACCTGTCGGTTAAATTATGATCCGGATCTGGCAGATCCGCCTATTCTCCTTTATATCTTGCCTGCATCAACAATCCTAATGATGGACTCCATGTGAGATGAGTATCCATGCCCATGATTTCCCGTAATTTTGTCAATTAGGCCTCATTTGTATCGCGTCTTCACGCATTCAACCGATACACCAAGGCCTCATATGGCAATAAATGCATTTGGCGTTGAAGGGCACAGTCGCGTATATTTGATAGGATCAGCGTAACGTTCTGGACTTCAATGTCCTCTGGAATTTCAACCGTGACGTGGCGGTCAAAGAAATTACAAAGGATCATGTAGGTTTCTTCTTTATCGGAACGGGTATAAAGGACCACGTTCTCGTCATGTTCCAAATACAGTTTGAAATCCCCGTAGATTAAGGTAGGCGTGCTTTGGCGGATACGGAACAGCTTCTTATAGTAATTCAACAAAGAATCTTCCCGTTTCAGTTGTTCCTCGACGTTGATTTGTTTGTAGTTTGGGTTGACCTTGATCCAGGGCTCGCTTGTCGAAAATCCAGCATAGGGTTCATCCGACCATTGCATTGGCGTCCGGGCGTTATCCCGGCTCCGACGATGGATCCGTTCCATCATCTCCTCGTGGGATGCCAAGCCTTTCCCGACGGTTTCTTCATATAACGTAAAAATCTCCACATCGCGGTAATCCGTTAAGTGTTCAAACTTCACATTCATCATCCCAATTTCTTCCCCTTGGTAGATGATCGGCGTCCCCCCTTGCATGTAAAGAACCGTTGCCAGCATTTTGCCGCACACTTCCCACTGCTCGCCTTCCGTCCCATAATGGGAAAGAATACGGGGTTGATCATGGTTCGACCAATAGATCGTGTTCCACACCTTCCCGTAAAGACCTTGTTGGTACTTTTTAAAACTGCGCTTGAGATCCCTTAAATCGAGTGCCTTCCATGTCCACTTATCGGGAACATAGGGGGCACTGGAGGGATCGGTATCAAGCCAGCAGTGATCGAACTGAATCAGCATATGGAACTCATTCCGATCATAGGCACAATACTTTAACGTGTCTTCCAAACTGGCGCCGCCCGCCTCGCCAATCGTCACCACATCGGGGTAACGATTCATCGTGTGGGCATTCATCTCTCGTATGTAATCATGAACCTCAGGCCGGTTGCTAAACTCATGGTAACAGGCCACGTATTCCTTGCCAGGAATCGGTTCATGATTGGGAAACTCCCAATTCTTCGACAGATGCGCTACCGCGTCAACTCGGAATCCGTCAACACCGAGCTCCAAATACCAGTTGATCATCCGATACATCTCTTGGCGGAGCTTCGGGTTGCGCCAATTTAAATCCGGCATCTTTTTTGAAAAGATATGCATATAATAGTAGCCGGTCGTCTCATCGTATTCCCATACCGATCCACCAAAAAAGCTTTCCCAGTTCGTTGGGGGTTGGCCGTTGTTGCCCTTTCGCCAGATATAGAAGTCACGATAGGGATTATCCACGCTTTTTCGGGATTCGATGAACCAGGGATGTTCATCGGAAGTATGGTTTAAGACCAGATCCACGATAAGCTTCATATCCCGTTTATGGAGTTCCGCAATGAGTGCCTTAAGATCGTCCATTGTCCCATACTCTTCCGCAACAGAATAAAAATCGCTCACGTCATACCCGTTGTCATCCATCGGTGATCGATAAAAGGGACAAATCCAAATAGCCGTTACGCCTAGATCTTTTAGGTAGTCGAGCTTTTGAATGATGCCTTGCAGATCGCCAATGCCATCCCCGTTGGCATCATAAAAACTACGGGGATATATTTCATAGATAACGGCTTCTTGCCACCATTTGCCACGCATCTATTTCACTCCTCCCATGAAACCGTTTCGCCAAGCACGCGAAAATTGTATCGTAAGCGGCGTCAACCATAATCCCACATCATTGATGATTGAAAATCTGATGAATCAACGAAGCATGAGTTTGCCTATATTATAGCGGAAAAATAATGCGTTACATCCTGTAACCGGTTCCATCTTGTCCCTGCTATCTTTCCACTGAAGGCCATCAGCAATTGTGCCTTAAACCATTGAGGCAAAGGAACCGGATGAAATATCATCCGTATCCCTTTGCCCCATTTCATTCGTCAACATACTTTAAGACGATGGTTTCAAAAGGTCGGAGGGTCAGCTTTGGTTGGATGGTGACGTCCTCATAGTTCGCAATCAGGAGCTCATAGTCCCGTTCTTCTATCATCACCTCAAGCGGATCCCCGTAGAAATTGGCGACAACGAGCAGGTGTTCACGGCCGAGGTGGCGTCGATACATGAACAGTTGGGGGTGGTCAGGCTCTAAGAGTTCAAAAGATCCCACCTGAATGAGGCGCTCTTGCTTTCTTAAACGAATGAGTTTTTGATAGTAATAGAAGAGCGAATCCGGATCCGATAGGGCTTGTTTCACATTAATCCTCTTATAATTCGGATTGACCTTGATCCAGGGCGTTCCCGTGGTAAATCCCGCCTGTGGGGAATCGTCCCACTGCATGGGCGTGCGGGCATTATCCCGCCCCTTGGCGTAGATTGAGGCCATGATCTGGTTATGGCTCCACCCCTGTTCGCGCTTTTCTTGGTACATGTTTAAAGTTTCGATATCGCGGTAGTCACTTAAATCGGTGAATCGGACGTTCGTCATCCCGATTTCTTCCCCTTGATAAATGTAGGGGGTGCCTTCCATCAGATGGAGGATGGTCGCCAGCATCTTTCCGCTAAGGACGCGGCGCTCTTCCGTCGAATCGTCCCCCCATCGGGAGATGATGCGCGGTTGGTCGTGATTGGACCAGTACAGGCTATTCCATCCAACGCCATGGAGCCCCTGTTGCCAGCTGTTAAAGACCCGCTTGAGATCCCGTAAGTCTAAAGGTTTTAAGGCCCACTTCCCTTGTCCGGGCACCTCATCGAGACCGATATGTTGGAAGTTGAAGATCATGGACAAGATGGGCCGGTCCTTCGCTGTCAGGCGTTTCGCCATTTCTACCGTAGAGCCGGGCGTTTCGCCAACGGTAAGGATATCCCGGCCTCGGAAACATTTTTCATACATCTCTTCTAAATAATCGTATAGATAAGGCCCATCGACAATCTGTTTCTTGTCCACATCTTTTCCGATATGGTCAATGACGTCCAGCCGAAACCCATCGATCCCCATGTCTAACCACCAATTGATCATCTGGTAGATCGCTTCACGCAATTTCGGATTTTGCCAGTTCAAATCCGGTTGCCGTTTTGAAAACATGTGAAAATAGTACTCGCCAGAGGATTCATCATACTCCCAGGCCGGGCCGCTAAAGACGGAGCGAATATTATTGGGTACGCCGCCATCTGGTGCCGGTTTTCGCCAGATGTAGTAGTCACGGTAAGGATTATCCTTCCCTTTTAAAGCCTCCTTAAACCAAACATGTTCGTCACTCGTATGGTTAACGACCAGGTCCATAATGATTTTGATCCCGCGTTTGTGGGCTTCAGCCAGTAAACGTTTAAAGTCATCCATCGTCCCAAACAGGGGATGAATGGCGTAGTAGTCGCTAATGTCATAGCCATTATCATCCATTGGCGAGGCATAAACCGGGCTTAACCAGATGACATCTGCCCCGAGTGTTTGAATATAGTCGAGCTTTTCAATGATACCCGGTATGTCGCCAATGCCGTCCCCGTTGCTGTCATAAAAGCTTAAGGGGTAAATTTGATACACAACAGATTGTTCGAACCAGCGCTTCATGTTTGCCACTCCTTCTATGTTTAATCCCTTTCCATTGTATAAGAAAAAACGGCTGAAAACAACAAGACGTGCGGTTTTCAGCCGAACCATTTTTTAATTGATTTCATGGACGTCCTCTTCTAATTCCTCCAACAAATCCTCATGGATGACCACCCGATCCACCATTTGCCGGGCGAAATCCATTTGGAGAAAGGAGAGGTGTTGCCCGAGATCATGGTAGTCATAGAGGATAAGGTTTGTTAGGCGATTGCCTGGGGCGACGTTAGCCCTTAAGAAGGCGGCGGAATGGTAAAGGACATCTAAGAGCCCGTTGTCATCAAGAGGCCCGAGCTCTTCGCATAACTTGGCGATGAGGGTTCGGATGAGTTCCTCTTCGATTCCCTCATCGGCAATCTCCACCGCTTCGATGCCCTCAATCTTAACCCCATCGAAATAACAACGGACCGTTTCGGTAAAAAGTTTCTCTCCTGTGATGCTGTAGTAATCAAGCAAGGCAAAGAACAAAATGGTTTGAATTTTAAGCGGGGATAGCTTGTCCAATGGCTGTTTCATTTCAATTTCAATCGTTTTCAAGAGATTCGCTAGCATCTTCTTCCTCCTTAGTTTACCCATCGCGTCTCTTGGTGTTGGCTCGTCCCCTCGAGTTGGTGTTCCAACATTTTGATCAGCCGTTTCACGCGGTGGTAGAGCTGTTTTATCCGGCCATCGCTTTCTTCCCCTTCGACATCGATGGTATTTTGGAGGTATTCGCTGAGTTTAAGCGCGGTATAGGGATCATCTATTTCCATCGCATAAATCGCCGACAGATACAACGCTTCTTGGTAATCAATGGAATCCGTCAAGTTATAAATAGTCAACAAAGTTTTGGCTTTCGTTAAATACTGGTCCATCAAACCTAAGTGCTTGCCCTTGCCAAACGCATACTGACGGGCAAGATTTAAATAAATCCGTATTTCCAGCCGTGTATTGAGACAGGGATCATTGAGCAAGATCTCGGAAGCTTTGATAATCTCGTCCTTGTTTCCTGTCAACTTGGCCGCATGATAGTAAAGGTGGCGTATGGCGAAGCGTTCGCACACGAACTCCTCCGGATAGCGGTCCAGAATCCGCATGGCACGCTTTAGCTCCTGTTTGCTCTCCTTTCCAAAACCGATGAGATAGTAGAGAAAGCCCACACGATAGCTGGCTAACGCCCGATAGACGTGATGGGAGGGAAAGTGTTCGTTCACAATATGTCGGAGTTCAAGAGCCGGTTCAAAAGCATACTCATACATCTCTTCTTCAATCGCCAACTCGATCAGATCATCGAGTTCTTGGATATATTCAAGAATTGGTCGTAGTTCTTCGTTCATTAAGTATTTCTCATCAAACATCTTTACCACCACCTTTTGATGCCTCTATTATAACAAATCCCCTACTAAAACTCTACTCTTTCACCACCATCTTCGCTGCCAAATAAAAGAAGCCACAACCGTGGCTTATTGGCATCGTTTCACGAGTCGCACGATCGCATGGATCGCTTGATCAACCATCGCTTCTGTCGTCTCTCGTCCGAGCGTCATGCGAAGAGTCCCATGAATATACTTATCCGGCACCCGAATCGCCTGAAGGACATGGGAGGGTTCGATGCGGTCGGAGTCACACGCGCTGCCAGTGGAAACATAAATCCCTTCTTTTCCAAGATAGTAGGCCAGCTCGTTCCCATCGATCCCTTTAAAGGAGACGTTCACATTGTTGGCAAGACGCTTGGGACCAAAAGACGGGCCATTCAACCGAACTCCGTCGCCCAAAGCCTGCTTTAACCCCTCATAGAGCCGCTGGGATAGCGTGGCCAACCGCGCTTCTTCGTCCAATTCCCTAATGGCAAGCCGTAAGGCTGTCACCAATCCAGCGATGGCGGCCACATTTTCTGTCCCGGCCCGTAAGCCTTTCTCTTGTCCGCCGCCGTGGATCAGCGGCTCGATGGGAATCCCTTCCCGTACATAGAGGGCGCCTATCCCTTTGGGCCCGTAAAACTTATGGGCCGAGAAACTGAGGAGGTCAATCCCTTGCACATGAAGCGACACATGTCCTACCGCCTGCGTCGCATCGACGTGGAAATATACCTTTCGCTCTTGGCAAACCCTGGCAATGGCGGGGATGTCTTGTATTGTCCCAATTTCATTATTGGCATAGTGAAGAGAGACCATGAGGGTCTGATCCGTTATGAGGCCCTCTAGCGCCTCGGGATGGACAAACCCTTCCTGATCCACCTCAACATAGCGTATGGTAAAGCCGAGCCGTTCGAGAAATAAACAGGAGTTGAGAATGGAATGGTGTTCGATCCGCGTGGTAATGATCTCTTTCTTATGCGGGTGTTTAAAGGCAAGGCCTTTAAGCGCCCAGTTGTTGGCCTCTGTCCCACCCGATGTGAAGTAGAGGCTCGCAGAGGGCAGTCCCAATAGGGTTTGAATCTCTTGACGGGCGAGGTTGATCATCCGGCGGTTACGAATGCCTATCTCATATAGCGAGGACGGATTCCCGTATTCCTCTTGTAAATAGGGGAGCATCGCCTGTACGACTTCATCCCTAACGGGAGTGGTCGCGGCGTGGTCTAAAAAGATTTCCATCGGTTAACCCTCCAAGGTGAGAATCGCACCATCCTCCAGATCCAAAAAGTGACAATCCAACTTGATGTCCTTAAACTGAGCGGTTTGGTTGGGTTGCTTTTCTAAAATGGCGATGAGTGCTTCAGCGAATTCTTTAATGACGAAGGATTTATGGATGATACAAGGATCATCGTCTCCAAAGACTTCAATGCTTTTCTCGATAACCGCGGCTTTCTTTACCGGTATATCGAGCGGATCGCCATGAAAGATGACTTGTCCATCTGCGGATACAATCGTTAGCCGTTGTTTCAATGGCTATACCTCCTTAGATAATGCGCATCAAATAGTAGATAAAAATCACAAGAAATATAGCGGCGTTGAAAAATTTGATATAGTGTAGATGTTCGCGGACCTTGTCCGACGCCACCATAATCGATTGCGTCCGAATCGCAACAATCGCGATAACGATGAGCGGTAACACGAACATCACGTTATAGCTGATTAAATAGATCCAGCTTTTCACGTTTAAACCGCCGTACAGCTGAACCAGCGCGACGATGGTGGGAAGATAGATCTGGCCGGTACACATGAACTCGGTGAAGGCCAGGACGAAACCCAGCCCAAAAGTCCACAGGATGAGTGGCAGAACGGATTTTCCTTCCTGTTGGTAGCGTTCAAGCATCCGCGTTACGCTGACCGTAATGCGTTTATTGAACGCTTGGATCCGTTTCGGCAGTTGGTTCTTTACCTTCCCATATTTCTTCTTATAACTCATTATGCCATCGTAAAGGTTAAAGAAGAAAAAGAAGGCACTTAACAGCAGCATCGCCCAGGCAATGATACGGCTAATGATCCGAGCCTCGCGGCCGATGTAGTGGATGAATTGAAACAAAATGGTGCCAAAGGCGAGATAGCTCAAGAAGATGCCAAGTATATAGGAAAAACAGACGATAATGAGCAACCGCCGATTTTTCATGAAGGTCAGGAGGCTGATGAAAAGCAGAAGCATGGCGATGGCACAAGGATTAAACCCATCGATCAGCCCCGCCCCTAACACCCCGAGAAAAGGGAGGTCCACAAAACGTGCCTCAATCCCTTCAATGCTTTTTAGGGGGTGGATCGACAAGGCATAAATCGTCCCATCTTCCACATGAGCGATGATGTCCTCTGCTTCAAAGTATTGATCCCCAACATATAAAAGGGGGTACGGGGCTACCCGATGCGGCACGTTATACGCGATGCGGTAACGTTGAGCGATTTTGAAATCAAACGTGTAGTCGTAGCGATGAACGGTAACGCCTTGTTGTTCGAGCGTCGCGATACTGGGAGCCACCTTTTGACAGGTTTCGCACGTTGGGATATAAATATAGACAACCTCGCGCTTGGGTTCTTCTGCTTGTTGTGCAAAGGCAATATCGATCCGGTGTAGGAAGAAAAGCAGGACACTCGTAAGGAGTGCCAGGATGATGTTAAGGTGTATTCTTTTCATGTCTAGACCCTTTTCTTTCGTCCATGTCGTTTCTTTTATTATAAAAGCGAAACGAACCCCTGTCAATTATCCCCCAGCCGCCACGAAGACATAAAAGCGATTTCACTTTTTCTTATGTTACGCTTACACCTGATAGGTCGTGGCCAGCCATCTCCCCTTTAAGGAGTACATAAGCCGCCAAGAGGTAGTCCTCATCGGGATCATGATTTTTAAATTGCCTGATGCCCTCTTGTAAAGCGGCAATGGCCTGTTCCGTTTGCTGAATCTTATAATAGTAGACCCCCGCATTTAATAACAACACCGCCCGCTCAAGCGGCGAGAAAATCTCTAGCCCTTCTTGGATAAAGGATTCTATGGCATCTCCATAAAGTAGCGGATCGAGATGAAAGAGATACGGGAATATCGCTCGCAATACCTGCCGATCAAGCGCTCCTTCCCGCCTCAATTTATGGTAAAAAAAGCACAACTCGTCCCCATCCCCCATCTTCCCGTAATACCGGATGAGACGGATGGCGCTGAGTTTCAGAAAAATAGGGTTCCGGTGATACTTTAAATAGTACCGAAAGACATCATGAGCATGGGTTACAGCCTTTTGCAAGGCTCCTGCCGCCTCATAGGCATCGGCCAATCTCAAAGAACTGATCACATAAAGTGGGTGTTCCGTACCAAAATACGTTTTGACATAGCGATAAATGGCCTGTTCCATGTGAAGCCAACTTTCCCCTTGTGCTTTCCATTTGGCACAATTGGTATAGCTAAACGCCCGTTTAAGTTGAAGGATCGGTTGGTCCATCCGCTCCCCTCCCATTGCTAATCGCTTTATCCTATTCGATTCAACTCTAAAACGTTAAAAAAAGGAATCACTCCAGAGGTGATTCCTTTCCCTGTTCCTTAATGAACTGGCGGGCCTGTTGCTCCTCCTCTTGAGAAAGGCGGCCACTAATAATGAAGCTCGCATAGACTGGAATTAGAAAGAGGAGCCCGATGATGAGTAATAAGAACCATAATTTTTCCATTGCCCTCAACTCCATTATTAGGGTATGTCAGAAAAGCGTTTCTATACATGATATTAATCTCGGCTTAAGCGAATTCGAGGCTCCGATGGCGGTAGAAAAGGGAACGTTCCTCATCTCCCGATAGGGCGTAGACCCGGCTCATGAGAAAACAGATCCGGCTGATCAACGTTCGATTCGCCTCGAGGGCTTCAGCGTGCTCATAGGCTTGGTTCAAATAGTTGAGGGCTTTATCGTATTCCCGTAAATGGAAGAAGAGATCGCCACAGCTCAAGAGAGCTTCGACATAGGGAATGCCCTTGACTTCTTCCTTTTCATACAAATGAACCGCATCTTTCGCATAGGTTAAGCCGCGAATGACGTGGGTAATATTTCCGCGCTGTTCATACATTTTAAGAAGCTGTTTTGCGATGGCTTGACTAATCTCGGCCTTCTCCATCCGAGAGAGTCCGTTAAATTCACATATTAACATCGCATATTTGAGCGCTTCTTCCTCTTCAGCAATTGCGTTGTAACAGGCATAAAGGCCGCGATAGATTTCACAGACCGTCTTCGTCATCGGGGCTCCCGGTGCATCCAGACACTTCAATGCTACTTTAAAATAGGATATGGCCTCCTCATAGGACATCACATTTTGGTAAACGGTAGCTAGCCGAAAGGCAGTTAGCCCTTGGTGTGTCTTCTTTCCCCGTTTTTCGCACAGTCGAACAATCGACCGTAACAATTTAACCGCCTTATGAAACTTCCCTTCCAACAAATTCCAATCGACCCGTTGGTTCAAGCGATTGAGCTTGGTATAGAATCGATCATCCTTTTTGTTGGTTCTTCTCATGATTATCACCTAGTGTTCTTTTTACCTACTATTCTGGTAAAAGTATATGAAATTTATTTAGAATAAATAGATAAAATACATATTTTTTTCAATGTAGCATAAACGGGCCTCTTAAAACGCCAATAAAAACCGAAAAAGGATAGCGTTCGCTATCCTTCCCTATAAAAGATTATTCATCATCCCGATAGCCATTGGGGTGGCTTTGATGCCAGTTCCAGGCACTTAAAATCATGTCTTCCACTTTTGGGTATTGGATCTTCCAGCCAAGCGTACGGATGGCCTTATCATTCGAGGCCACCAATACCGCCGGATCGCCCGCGCGGCGTTCTTTGACCATCGCTGGAATCGGGTGCCCGTCACCTTTTGGGCGGCTTCAATAATCTCTTTGACACTATAACCTTGGCCATTCCCCAAGTTAAAGACATCGCTTTTCCCACCATTAAGCAGATACTGCACGGCGAGGATATGAGCCTGTGCCAAGTCCATCACGTGAATATAGTCCCGAATACACGTGCCATCGGACGTTTGGTAGTCGTCTCCAAATATATTGATGTGGTCCCGTTTTCCTAAAGGGACTTGTATAACAAGGGGAATGAGATGGGTTTCCGGACGATGGTCTTCACCAATTTCGCCGGTCAGAATGGCACCAGCAGCATTAAAGTAGTGTAAGGAAACGTAATTGATGCCATGGGCAACGTCAAACCAATGAAACATCCGCTCGATAGCCAGTTTGGTTTCCCCATAGGTGTTCGTTGGCCTCGTCTCATCGCTTCCATTATCGGAATCCGTTTCGGCTCGCCATAAACGGCTGCCGCTGAGGAAAAGACCACCTTATCGATGTTGTGTCGGTTCAGCGCTTGGAGAGAACAAGGGTCCCGTAGACATTGTTTTCATAATATTTATAAGGATGAATCATGCTTTCGCTAACAAGCGAACTGGCTGCAAAATGGATGACCGCCTCTATGGCTTCTTACCCTAAAACGATATTGAGAAACGTCGCATCCCGAATGTCTCCTTGATAAAAGCGCGCCTTAGGATGGAGTGCTTCCTTGTGCCCGGTCTGCAGGTTATCGATGATTACCACATCATAGCCCTGTGCGATGAGGGCATAAACGGTATGGGATCCAATATAGCCCGCACCCCCCACAAACGAGAATCGCCATGTGTTCACCCTTTCTAATATCGAGCAACTGGTTAAGTTAAGGCATATTTGAACAATTCCCATTATAGCAACATTTCTTCCCTTCCTCAATGGAAGAAAAAATAAAATCTCATCTATTGACTAATTGAACAAAATAGGATAAAATCTATACGCGGTGGTTACCATAGAGGAGTACCCAAGTGGCTGAAGGGACTTGCCTCGAAAGCAAGCAGGTCGCGTTAAGCGGCGCAGGGGTTCAAATCCCCTCTCCTCTGCCATCTTTTTTTTGGAGGAATACCCAAGTGGCTGAAGGGGCTGGCTTGGAAAGCTAGTAGGTCACGAAAGTGGCGCAGGGGTTCAAATCCCCTTTCCTCCGCCATCATGAATTCGGTTTGATCGCTTGCATCAAACCTTTTTTATTTTTACTTAATTTTTATCCCTCGAGAACGGACAACGCAAAATTTAAGAGCTTGATTCCGATCCTTCGTCGGAACCAAGCCCGAAATCAATTTATCCTTATTATGTTTCTGTTTCTTGGCGGAAAGCCCTTCCCCATTTATGAAGTGAAGTTAAGGGATGCCCTGTTTGACGTTATGATTGATAACGTTTAATGAGGTCGACAAATGCATCAACAAAGGTTTGTAGGAATTGTACCGTATCTTGGTTCTTGATTTGGCCGTTCTCATCCAGCAGTTCATGGACGTTACCGAGATAGACTTCAGGTTGGGCGAGAACCGGCATATTTAGGAAGACGAGCGGTTGACGGAGATGATGGTTCGCCCCAAAACCGCTTAGGGCACCTGGTGATTGGCTAATGATGGCGGCAGGTTTCCCATCCCAAACACTTTGTCCATAGGGACGAGACCCGACATCCAGTGCATTCTTCAGCACACCAGGTATGGAGCGGTTATACTCTGGCGTGACGAAAAGAACTGCGTCTACCCCTTTCACTTGTTGACGGAAACGGGTATACGCCTCTGGCACACGGTTCTCATCATCATAGTCTTGATTGTAGTGCGGGAGATCGCCTATTTCTATAAATTCGGTTTCATACCCCGCAGGGAACAGTTTGGCAACGTTCTCAGCAATTTTGCGAGAGAAGGAGGCTTTCCGCAAGCTACCAACAATAATTCCAACTTTTGCCACTGTACTCATCCTTTCTAAATTATCTTAGTATTATGATATTTTTATGATAACCTATCATTCACAAACAGGCAAATTAAATGCTTACTTTAAACATATCAGTCTTACAAAAACTTTATAATAAAAGTGTATTCGAGAAAGTCCATTGAATAATAGAAGTATTCTTAGTCTCTTTATATTTTTACTAAAACTTGAATAAGTATTACATTTTGTTGTTAAGATCAATTGAATTGTCATTAACAGCAATTTTTTTATTTTCGCAAGCAATAGGTTTTTATAATATTGATATATATTTCTAAATAATATAAAATGTAATTAGTATAGAAAAAATTAACGTTTGATGTCTTAAGATATTTTCTTGTTATACACCATTTTTAGTGGAAATGGCTTTATTTTAATAAAAGATAAGCTATAACAACAAAAAAACTATTGTTAATGAATAAAAGGAGGGGTGTTTTAGACAAACTACGACGTGATTTTGGTATGAAATTTAGAAAAATAACATCGTCAAAAAAAATGGAATTACATAGGTATATATGAAATAATAGGAATTTACCTGTCTGAAAGAAGAGTCCAATAAAATAAGGATGGAATTTTTGTCATAACATTTACTCAGCATCTGCTTGTTAGAAAGCAATAATAACTATTTGTACCTTTAGCTTTGCACATTAGAAAAACCTTGGGATAAATCGTATGAATGAACTCAAGCTCCAGTCCGAAATGTATAGTTACAGTAAGACAATATGAATAATAATGATTTGAATATAGTGTGCGACTTCCAAGTACAGGTGAAGGTTTATAATGAGAAGAGACATTATGTTTTAGCCATAACACAACAAATATCTCCTATCAAACCAGCCGTTTTGAATGCATGCTAGCCGGAAATTGTTCAGAAACACGGGACAAATAACCTAAAGTCAATTGATTTTTTTGTGTACTTTTTTAGATATACAAGTATAAAAAGTAAAAGCTCGTGAATTTCACGCAATGATAAATCACGAGCTATCTTTATATAAATAAATATATTGAACACAGGGAACAGAAGAGAAAATAACGAATTTATCCAACAGTCATTATCAAGAAGCGTTAACTTTAAAGCTTATTCTTTAATCACTAACCAGCTGAAGAAAGACAAATAGTGATGATTTGAAGACTAATTTATTGATATCTTATGATGGCATCATTTATCCGTATTTCTCGTCAACATCCTTATCAACTCCTTCCTCGATGATATCAAATATAAGAAGTTAAATATACTTATTTATGGACCATAGAGTTATATCTTTCAAAATAAAAAGGCCATTGACAATGATACTTTGTCAACAGCCTGAACCATCATCTGATGGTTTTGTTTTTTTATCCAATTTGGGGTTCGAATTGAACAATAGCCATAAATCTTTTATAATGAGAAGTGTGAAAGAGGTGGAGAGATGCCAGAATTACCTGAAGTGGAAACGATCAGGCAAACATTGCGCTATAAAGTACTCGGTAAAGAGATCGCCGATGTAAGCGTTCGGTATCCGGACATCATCCAAATGGATGTCACGGCATTTACGCATCGGCTCATCGGAGAACGGATTATTGAAATCGGGCGTAGAGGGAAATATCTGTTGTTTGAACTCGATCACTATTACCTCATTTCCCATTTGCGGATGGAAGGGAAATATTTTTTACGTCATAAAACCGTGCCGATGGATAAACATGATCATGTCATCTTTTCCTTTACAGACGGTACGGAACTAAGGTACAACGATGTGCGGAAGTTTGGGACCATGCACCTTAAAGGAAAAGATGATCTGTATCGTGCGGAACCCCTCGCAAGGCTCGGCCCGGAGCCCACGCCGGATTCCCTCACCTTTACCTATTTGCAGGATGCGTTATTAAAGCGAAAGGCGGCAATCAAAAAGGTGTTGCTCGATCAGGAGGTTATTGCAGGATTGGGCAACATCTATGTCAACGAAGCCCTTTTTATGGCTCGTATCCATCCGGAACAACCTGCCAATACCTTAAAGGATGAGGAGATCGAACGTTTGCGCGTCGCTTGCTTGGATATCATCGAGCGGGCCATCGCCAATGGCGGGACCACCATCCGATCCTACTATAGCGATGACGAGGTGTCGGGCCGTTTTCAAGAACACTTACTGGTTCATGGGCGTCAGGGCGAGAGCTGTTATACCTGTGGGAGTCCGATTATAAAAATGAAAGTTGGCGGCAGAGGCACCTATATCTGCCCTAGGTGCCAACGCTTGCGGCATCGAAAAGGGAGACAACGGAAAAGCGGGGCGAGACGATGAGTCGTATCATCGGTTTAACGGGTGGCATTGCCACGGGAAAAAGTACGGTATCGGCCATCTTCCAAGAACACGGCATCCCGGTGGTGGATGCCGATCGCATCGCCCATCAATTGATGAAAAAAGATACCGAGGTCTATCGGGACCTGGTGGAGGCTTTTGGCCCCGAGATTCTCGGCCCTTCTGGGGAAATCGCTCGGGAGAAATTGGGACGGATCGTGTTTTATGATGATACTCAATTGGCTCGGCTTAATCGGATCGTACATCCAGCGGTTAAACGCGTGATGTTGGAACAGGTGAAGCAATTGCAAAGCGATGGATCAAACCTTATCGTGCTCGATGTCCCTCTTCTTTTCGAAAGCGGCTTTGATACCCTTTGCGATTGTACGGTGGTTGTGTATACGGAGGAAACCATCCAACTCGAGCGGCTGATGAAACGAAACGGGATCAGCCGCGAGGAGGCGTTGGCGCGCATTAACGCCCAAATGCCTTTGAAAGAGAAAGTCAAACGAGCGGATGTCGTGATCGATAACTCCTTTACCCTTGAAAAGACGAAAAAACAAGTGGAGGATCTTATCAAAAGGCTACAGCGCCAGGAAATAGGCCGCCGCTGACATTGCCTATTGTTCGATCATCATGTAAAATAGAATTAAATGAAATTGAGGTGAAAATCATGAGTTTAAAATCTATTTTTTTAAAAGACGTGGAGACGAGGGATCATCATCCGCAGCCGGCGTTTCGAACGCGGTATTATAAAAATGAATATTCCCAGGTCAAAGACATGATCTTACGTTATCTCAATGAAAATAAGCTTCGTATCATCAATGTGGAGGATAATTATGGGGAAATTCTGGCCGATGGGGGAAACTATGACCTGATCATCTCCATCAAACGAGTGACCGTCGTGGAGCATGCGGTCGATTTCAAAGTGACGATGCGGACGCTTCTTGGGCTGAACCGGCCGGCAAAAATCGTGACCAGCTTATATAACTATCTCGATCGCCATCTCAACGCACAAGGTATCGGGCCACGAGGATTTTGATGAGACGGGTGGGATGGCATGGAACTTACGCTTTCAGTTTATGACCGATTTTGTCTTTATAGCCGTACTTTCCTCTCCCCGCATCACGAACAGGTAGTAAATTTATTGTACCAGCCGATTATCGGGATGAAAGCGGTCAATCTCTACTTCACCTTCTGGCGCTTTTTTCAAATTCAAAAAGACGCCTTCTTTATGACCCATAAGCAACTGTTGACCTTTTTCGACTATGATGTCAACGAGTTCGAAAAAATACGCCACCGTCTCGAAGGGATCGACCTCCTTCACGTCTACTATCATCAACAAGAGGGATACTATCTTTATGAACTGCGGCAACCGTTGACCAGCCGCCAGTTTTTTCGAGACAGCAATTTGAATGTCCACTTACTCTATCGTGTGGGTTACGATTTGTACGAATATTTGGAAAAACAGTTCGTCCTCGAGCCGAAACAGCCTGGCTTCATCAACCTCACGAAATCTTTTAACGAAGTCTATCCGCAAATGGACCAAGTCCGAACGATTGATGATGATGGCGCCATTTATGTCTCAAATACCAGCCCGACCGTTAAATATCCGCTCCATTACTCCTTTGACTTCGAACTGTTTTTGGCTCTCTTAAATAAGAATTTGATCGCGAAAGAGGCCATTGATGAAGAGATGAAGGAACGGATTCTTCAGGAAGCGGCCCTGTTTAATTTCGATGCGGAAATGATGAGCAAAGTGGTCATCGACTGTGCGACGGATGGCCAAATCGATCCGTACCGGTTGCATGAAACGGCACGGGAATATTATCGCCGGTTACGAATCAAGGGAACCACGGGACCGGTTCAGGCGGCGATGACCGAAGAGGAGTTTAACGCAACGGTCCCCGGGACGGAGGAGGATTCAAGGTATCGTACGGCATTGAAGCACTATAAGACGAAAACGCCACACCAGTGGCTCTATATCCTGTTAAATCATAGCGAAGTCCCCGTGGGGTTTCTCGATGTCGTCCATGCCCTATTGAATGAATTCCATTTACCCGTTGAAGTGATCAATGTCTTGCTGGAGTTTACCTTACATCGGACGGGCAGGCTCCCGCTGGAGTATTGCCGGATGGTGGCAGCCAGCTGGTCTTTTAAGCGGATCAAGACCGCGGAACAAGCCATGGAAGCCGTATCGAAAATTATTGAAATTGAAGAGGAGTACAAGAAAGAAGGGAAACTCCCTCCAACCTATGCCCGAAGACGTCGTGGTTATGTAGCGCGTGAGCCGGAATGGTTAGCATCCCATGAGGCCTATCGCAAACAGGCGAAAGATGAAGAGATAGAGGTCGATCTCAAAGCCTTACAGGATTTGTTGTCATCCTTTAAGTAGGTGTTAGTATGAAAGAGATGAAAAATTTATTGAATCTACAAGCCATCGATGGGGCGATCGATCGCATCAAACGGACCATCTTGGCGGATCCAAGAGTTCAACGCTATATGCAGGAACAAAACATAGAGCTGACAGAAGAGAAGATTGAAAACAGTTTAAGCGAATTGCTGATTTTCTACGACCATTATTTTAAGTGTGAGAAGTCTCACCGCTTGGACGACTGCCAGCAACAATATCCTGGCTTTCGTCCCGAATTGGTTGATGCCGGAAACCGTCTTCATCTTGTCTATCGGCCTTGTCCTGCCCGCCTCGAATGGGAGAAAAAGCAGGCGGTTTCATGCAAGATTCGCGCTTTCTATTTGCCGAAGGCGATGCTCGAAGCTTCGGTTGCTCAGCTTGACCTGTCAACCGATGGAGGCGACGGACGGAACCAGGCCATCCATTTTTGTTTCAGTTTTGCCTCTGCCTATGACGGAAAGACGTTCCGCAGGGGGGCCTACCTCTATGGTCCCTTTGGGGTGGGCAAGACGTATATTTTATCCGCCATGGCGAATGAACTGGCCAAGAAGGGCTTTGAAGTGGGATTCGTCTACTTGCCAGACCTCATCCGGGAACTGAAGAGTGCCATTGGCGAACAAACATTGGAGCGGATGATGGACGAGATCAAGCAGATTCAGGTGCTCATTCTCGATGACATCGGCGCAGAGATGGTGACGACGTGGGTGCGGGATGAGATCATCGGCCCGCTCTTGCAACACCGGCTGGCCGATGGGAAACCGACCTTTTTCACCTCGAACCGGAGCATTGAGGAACTCATTGAATCCTATAGCCGGACGGCGGATGGAACCGTTGATAAGTTAAAGGCGAATCGTATAGGGGACCGGATCAAGGCTTTGGCGACGGAAATCTATGTTGATGGGAAAAATTATCGGTATTAGGCTTGATTTTCAATAGGTTATATGCTATAAAATAATAAAAAGTCCGACAACTGCATAGGAAAAAAGTGATGATAAGGCCATGGTGGGTTGCTTAAGCATTCACAGAGAGAGGGCCCTTGGCTGAAAGGCTCTTAATGACAGCAACTTCATTACCCCCTTTGAACTGGACTCGAAAGAGATTCCCGCTAGTCGCGTTATCCAAATGAGCATGGTTGGATTCCAACCATGGAAGAAAGGTGGTACCACGAGCGATTCGTCCTTTACGAATGGCTCTTTTTTTTATCAATGGCCAATTATTTGGAAAATACTGGCAAAAACTAAATTAAAGGAGGTTCAACGATGATTCATATCACATTTCCCGATGGTTCGGTGAAAACTTACGAAAAAGGCATTACGTTGGCAGAAATCGCTCAATCCATTTCGCCTAGTCTGCGCAAAAATAGCGTTTGCGGGAAGGTCAACGGCACGTTATATGACTTAAACCGTCCGATTGAAGAAGACGCTGAAATTGTTCTCATTACAAAGCAGGATCCCGAGGCCTTTTGCGTATTGAACCATTCCGCTGCCCATCTTTTGGCTCAGGCCGTCAAACGGCTCTTCCCTGATGCCCGATTTGGCGTTGGCCCGGCAATCGATGAGGGATTTTATTATGATATCGATGCCCCGATTTCGGAAAGCGATCTCGATAGAATTGAAGCGGAGATGCGCAAAATTGTCAACGAAGCATTGGACGTTGAACGGAGAGTCGTGAGCCGTGAAGAGGCCCTTCAGATGTTTAGCCACGATCCGTATAAGCTCGAACTGATCCATGACATTCCGGAAGAACAGGAAATTACCGTTTATACCCAAGGCGAATTTACGGATCTGTGCGAAGGGATCCATATTGGCAATACCAAGCACATTCAACACTTCAAACTGCTAAGCGTTGCGGGGGCTTACTGGCGTGGGAAATCGGATAATCCTATGCTCACCCGGATCTATGGGACGGCCCACTTTACGAAGGAATCGTTGGAGCAGTACCTAAAGGTTTTGGAAGAACGGAAAGAACGGGATCATAAGAAACTGGGGAAGGATTTGGAGATCTTCATGTTCCATCCCTTGGTTGGGCAAGGCCTGCCGATTTACCTCCCCAACGGAGCAAAGATCCGTCAACAGATTGAACGCTATATTGTCGATCTTGAGGAGGAGTACGGCTATCTGCACGTCTATACGCCCGTGATGGGTTCCGTTGAACTCTATAAGACGAGCGGTCACTGGGAACACTATCGAGAAGACATGTTCGCTCCTATCGAGATGGAAAATGATGCCCTCGTCCTTCGGCCCATGAGTTGTCCACACCATATGATGATCTACAAGAGCAAACTGCGATCCTATCGAGACTTGCCCATGAAGTTAGCGGAACAGGTCATCCAGCATCGCTATGAAGCGAGCGGGGCCCTCAATGGGTTAGAACGGGTTCGCGGCATGACGCTGACGGATTCGCACATGTTTGTACGCTTAGACCAGATTGAAGAGGTATTCCGCGAAACACTTGAGCTAATCCACCGTGTCTATCAGGATTTCGGCGTAGAAGTGGACTACTACCGCCTGTCGCTCCGCGATCCAGACAATAAGGAGAAGTATTTTGATGACGATAACATGTGGAACCAAGCGGAGGAGATGTTACGCCGAGCCCTTAAGAAAAACAACATTGAATACATTGAGGCAAAAGGGGAAGCGGCTTTCTATGGCCCGAAGCTAGACATCCAAATTAAGACGGCGATGGGCCATGATATCACGCTATCAACGATTCAACTCGACTTCCTCCTTCCCGAACGCTTTGACCTCGAGTATGTGAACGAGCAAGGCGGACGGTCCCGCCCGGTGGTCATTCACCGCGGGCTTATCGGTACATACGAACGGTTTATGGCGTATCTCATTGAGATGTACAAAGGGGCCTTCCCCCTTTGGCTTGCCCCACGTCAAGTGGACGTCATCCCCGTCAATCCTCACGCCCACCTCGACTATGCGAAGGAGGTGGCGAAACGCCTGAAAGCCCACCGGATCCGTTACCATGTCGATGAACGGGATGAGAAGATTGGCTATAAGATCCGTGAATCGCAAATGAAGAAAGTGCCATATTCTATCGTCCTTGGGGACAAGGAAGTGGAAACCCAAACGGTCACTTACCGCCGCTATGGGCAGAAACAAGCCGTAACCGTGTCAATAGACGAATTCATCGACCTTTTACGCTACGAGATCGAGCATAAAGTCCGCCATCAGCGGGATGAAGAATAGCTTCCCATCGTAGGCACTTAGGGCCTTTTGCCCCGATTGGACGCCAACACGTCCATTAATGACGAAAACCCTTCAAAAATCGTTATAAATGATGAAAAAGCCTTGCCTTTTTTGATTCCATCGGCTATACTATAATAGCTGTTGACAATTTCAAATAAGCGGTATATAATAACTAGCGTTGAAATGTAAATAGTCTTCGTTAGTGGAAAGTAGAAGTCCCACTTCTCACCCGATTGATTCTGTCAATGGGTTCATGTCACTACGAAGGATCAGAAGATCTTTTGTTGTGCATCAGAAGGATTGTGTAAGTGGGTATACTTTACCCACTTTTTTGTTGTAAACATTATGGAGGTGTGTTTTTATTAAGTATTACAGTCCTGATTTTCGGAAGAAAGCCAATCTTGATGAGCCTTTAGTGAATGAACGCATTCGCTTTAAAGAAGTACGGTTAATTGACAAGGACGGGACGCAAATCGGCATCGTCTCTTCCCAAGAGGCCCTTCGTGTGGCCAATGAAGA
Source organism: Haloplasmataceae bacterium (assembly GCA_036562595.1). Classification (GTDB taxonomy): domain Bacteria; phylum Bacillota_I; class Bacilli_A; order Haloplasmatales; family Haloplasmataceae; genus DATCJW01. The sequence continues at coordinate 23,000 of DATCJW010000010.1, forward strand.
GGGGCTTGATCTCGTTTGTGTGGCCCCGAATGCGACACCGCCCGTATGCCGGATTATGGACTATGGGAAGTATCGCTATGAACAGCAACGCAATGCCCGTGAGGCGCGCAAAAACCAAAAGACGATCGAAATTAAAGAGGTCCGGTTGACTCCGTCCATCGACAAGCATGATTTCGAGACCAAAGTTCGGCATGCGCGCAAATTTATTGAAAAGGGGAACAAGGTTCTTGTCTCCGTCTTCTTTAGAGGCCGCATGATGAAGTTCACAGATCAAGGGCGAGAAGTGTTGGATGAATTCGCGAAGGCGTTAGAGGACGTTGCAACCATTGAGAACCGACGCGATAAGTTGGAGAATCGCCGGATGCAGATGACGCTAACCCCTATCTCAGAAAAGAAAAAATAAGCGAAAATAAAAGGAGTGACCAAACATGCCAAAAATGAAAACTCATCGAGGTGCTGCTAAGCGGATTAAAGTGACCGCCAATGGGAAACTCAAACGTAGCCATGCCTACACCTCGCACTTGGCCCATCGTAAGACTACGAAACAAAAACGGCAGTTAAGAAAGGCAGCGCTCGTCAGCAAATCCGATTATAAACGCATCAAACAATTGGTGACGTATGTCCGTTAACGGAAAAAGATAGAAAACTTTGTTAAACCATCGAATAATCATTAAGGAGGTATACTCATGCCACGCGCAAAAAGTGGACCAGCGACTAGACAACGTCGGAAAAAGATTTTGAAACAAGCTGAAGGCTACTATGGCTCGAAATCAACTTTATATAGAACAGCCAAACAACAAGTGATGAAATCCTTGCAATATGCCTACCGTGATCGCAAGCGGAAGAAACGGGATTTCCGTAAGCTCTGGATTACTCGGATCAATGCGGCTTGCCGTCAGGAAGGCATCTCCTATTCCCGTTTTATGAACGGCTTAAAGCTTGCTGGTGTTGAAGTGAACCGGAAGGTATTAGCGGATCTGGCGGTCAATGATCCCAATGGTTTTTCAGAACTCGTCAACGTGTCGAAAGCTGCCCTGGTCAACGGGAAGGCTGAAACCGTCAAAGTTGAGGAACAAGTAGGCGCCCTTGCGGCGAAACCCAGTGCGAAGAAGGAAACGGAGAAAGCAGCCGAAGCCAAAGAAGAAAAGCCATTAGAGAAGAAAACTGAAGCGAAAACGGTAGACGTTAAGGAAGAAGCAACAGCAGACGTAAAGGAAGATGTGAAGGAAACGGCTGACGCCACTAAACGCTATACCGAAGAAGAACTCTCCAAATTGACGGTGGCGAAATTAAGAGAATTGGCAAAGGAACATGAGATTAGCATTCCTTCCAGCTATCGTAAAGCGGAGATCGTCAAATATTTGTATGAACAACTGAATCAGTAATGAAATAGACGACGAACGGTTTTCCGTCGTCTTTTTTATATATATAATAAAAGGTTACCTAAGCGGTAACCTTTGTATGGGTTCTACTCCTTCCGTTTTGCTTCCTGGGCTTTATAGAGGGCATACAGTTGGATTCCGAAAGAGAGGCGGTTCAACCATTGAATGGCCCGTTCGATAGGGAGAAGGGTTGAATCGCCCACG
>DATCJW010000034.1:0-14881 GCA_036562595.1 Haloplasmataceae bacterium
CTTTAATGCGCTTTACGAGCTGGTCTTCCAATTCTTTACTGACCGGCCGATTTGCGATTTTACCGATATCTTGAATAATCTTCCGTAGAACCCGTTCATCGGATAGGTCAGCACGCTTTACACGCTCGACGATTTGAAAAATGAGTTCTTTATCGATGTTATTGTCTTGGGAAATTTGGTCAAGTAGCTTACCCAAACTCATATAAAAACCTCCTAGCCCTTCATACTAAAATTGTATGATGGGCAAGGAGGAAACGTGACATCATTCTTCTTTGAGGTCGCGACTCATCAGCTTTCGGATCGCCTCGCGCGGTTCCACTTGGTTGAAAATCACGTCATATACCGCAAAGGTGATGGGCATCTCGATATGATGTTCCTTCGCATACTGATAGGCTGCCTCACAGCTTCTAATTCCTTCGACAACCATGGTCATCTCAGCAAGCGCTTCTTGTAAGTTGGAACCGCTGCCTATCCGGTAGCCTGCCTGGAAGTTTCGACTATGCCGCGAGGTAGCCGTTACCACAAGGTCGCCGATGCCTGCAAGGCCAAACAACGTCTCTTCCTTGGCTCCCATGGCAACGGCGAGTCGCCGCATCTCCGCTAACCCCCGAGTGATAAGTGCCGCTCGTGTATTGTCGCCATAACCAAGGCCAGCAATGATTCCTGCCGCTAAGGCGATGATATTTTTTAAAGAGCCGCCAATTTCAGCCCCGATGAGATCATTCACTGTGTAAACTCGAAAATACTCTTCATTATTAAAGATTCGTTGGACCCTTTTGGCCAAATCCATATCATTACTGGCCGCCGTTACACTCGTCAACTGCCGCTCAATCACCTCTTCAGCGTGAGAGGGTCCCGTTAAAGCCACGAACCCCAGCCGCTTTTCAGGCGCAATTTCCTCTTCTACGATTTCGCTTACCCGTTTATATGTTTTTGGCTCAATACCTTTGCTGGCGTTAACGAAAATGGCAGGATGCTTCAAGGATTCATTGATGGCCTTTAATGCTTGACGAATTACTTTTGTTGGTACCGCAGTGAGGACCACCTCACAATCCTTTAGCGCCTCCTCAAGGTCGTTGTAAGCTACAATCGTCTCCGACAGCTTAATGCCTGGTAAATACTTTTCATTTGTATGCCTCTCATTAATCTCTTGGATTCGCTCAGGCGAGATGTCGTACAGCTTAGCAGTATGTCCATTATCATCCAACAGTTGGGCCAAAGCCGTCCCCCAACTTCCAGCCCCGATAATCGTTACGATACTCACATTATCCTCTCCTTCTAATCACGAATCCGTAATATGAGTTTAATCGGTGTCCCTTCAAAGTCAAAATGCTCACGGAATTGGTTAATGATAAACCGTTCGTAGGAAAAGTGAAGATACTCGGGATTATTAACAAATAGGACAAACGTCGGGGGTTTCGTCGCCACTTGCGTAATGTAATAAACCCGAAGCCGTCCCCCATTAAAGTGGGGAGCTGGCGTTAAGGCGATTATATCCAGAATGGTATCGTTGATCACATGGGTTTGGATCCGTCGGCTATAGTTTTCGAATACTCGATTTATTGGGTCAAACAGCGTGTGGATCCGCTTCTTCTCCTTGGCGCTCACAAAGACAATGGGCGCATAGTCGACAAATGGCATTTCCTGACGGATGTGTTCGGCCATCCGCTGCATCGTCTTATCATCCTTTTCCACGAGATCCCACTTGTTCACGCAAAGGATGATGCCCTTATTCGCTTCATGCGCATATCCCGCTATTGCTTTATCCTGCTCAACTAGCCCTTCCTCTCCATCAATGACGACGATACAGATGTCACTTCGTTCGATTGCCGCCATCGCCCGGAGAACGCTGTATTTCTCCGTCCTTTCATAAACTTTTCCTCGTTTCCGTAGGCCTGCCGTATCAATGACGACATATTTCTGTCCATCCCTCGTAAACGGCGTATCTATCGCATCCCGTGTTGTCCCTGGGATATCGGATACGATGACACGGTTTTGTCCGAGTAAGGCGTTAGTTAACGAACTTTTTCCAACATTTGGACGGCCGATAAAACAGAACTTAATGACATCTTCATCATATGAATCGGGTTTCGTCACGGGAAGTTTGGAAACAATCGCATCTAGCATGTCACCGAAGCCGATACCATGGATACTACTGACCGCAATAGGATCCCCTAAGCCCAGGCTGTAAAATTCATAGATACGGTCCATATACTTCCGATCATCAATTTTGTTGACGACAAGGACGACTTCCTTATGACTACGATAGAGGATGTTAGCAACAATCTCATCGTTCGGGGTAACCCCTTCTTTCCCATCGGTCACGAAGACGATGACGTCGGCTTCATCGATTGCGAGTTCCGCTTGTTCCCGAATTTGAGAGAGTAAGGGAGCGTCGCCAATGTCGATGCCTCCGGTATCAATGACGTAAAACGCATGGCCTTGCCACTCTGCTTTCGCATAGATGCGGTCTCGGGTTACACCCGGTGTATCCTCAACAATCGATAGCCGTTGGCCAATCATTCGATTAAAAATAGTGGACTTCCCACAATTGGGTCGTCCAACTATCGCCACAACGGGTAACATGACATCACCCCACTTATTTGCTTTCTTCTAGTTCTTCTTTCACTTCCTGCAATTTATCGCCAATGAGATCACCTAACGTTGTACGATCCATTTCGGATTGTTGCTGCAAGAATTTCCGCACTTCTGCCCGTTCTTGATCCTCTTCAATACGGCGGATCGACACCATCAGATGCTTGCGACGCGGATCGAATTCGATCACTTTAACGTTGACTTCATCTTCAACGTGGAGCACTTCGCTGGCATCGGTTATGCGTCTGGAGCGGGAGATTTGGTTTTTAGGGAGAATACCCCAAACATCTTCCGCAACTTCTACAATGGCATCGCCATCACGAAAGCCGACGACTTTACCCTTCATGATATCGAACCGTTTAATCCCGCTTGTTGTCCAGGGATTCGGTTTAAGAGCTTTGACGGATAGCCCCAGGCGTTCACGGTTTGCATCAATATCCAATACTTTGACTTGAATCGTTTGACCTTCCTTTAGCTCGTCATGCAGTTTGATAAAAGGATTATGCGAATATTCGTTGACATGAAGCAAACCGTCAACCAGTGGAGCAACGGTTATGAAGGCACCAAAATCAACGATACGGGCAACCGTCCCTTCAATGACATCCCCAGGTTTAATGTTTTGGGCCGCAACTTCCCATGGTTTGGGAAGTAAAGCCTTAATGGAGTAAAGGACGTGAAGCTTCTTATCGTCCTTTTCAATGACCTTCACATTTACCTTTTGCCCGACTTGAAGCACTTCACTCACGTGATTAAATGGAAGGTGGGAGATTTCCCGATAAGGAACAAGGCCTTGGTAACCCTGGGCAATGACCAGAGCGCCGTAGTCCTCTAAACGAACGACTTCCCCTTCATAGACGGCACCGAGTTCAATGGCTTCATATCGTTTCAGCCGCTCAGCGTGCATCTTTTCACGTTGAATTGCTTTTCGGCTAACGACAAAACGGACCCGATTCTGTCTTTTTTGACGCTTCAATTCGAGAATCTTAACTTCAATCTCTTTGCCTATAAGCGTTTCCGGATCAAAGGAATCATCAACATCCACCTCACTCTTGGGTAAGATGCCTTGAATCCCTTTATAGCGAATGTGCAATACCCGATCATCACTTGCCGTGACACGGACGGTAATATAAGGATTCGTTTTATATTGATCTTGCAGTTCTTTCACGTTTGCTTCTAATTCCAATGGAATGCGGGTCAATAGAATCTGATCTTCTTGGATCTGACTGATGACCGCTTGGATACGATCCCCCAACTGAACAAAGTCCCTCGCGCTGCTGATTTCCTGTAACGTTAAATTATGTAAAGGAATTGTACCCTCCGTATAATAACCGAAATCCACGCTGACTTCATTATCAGTAACCGCAACCACTTCGCCTTCGATGATTTGTCCCTTTCGATAATTTCGAATCATATAGTTGTCTAAGAGTTCATTCGTCATAGAATTGTTCACTCTCCCTAGAATTAAGTTCGTGATCTCGTCGACCACCTCATCTATGGTCTTGTTCGATGTATCGATTTCCACTGCATCATCTGCTTTTTTCAAGGGGTTCAGTTCACGCGAGGAATCGATTTGATCTCGTCGAATGATGTCCGCTTTTATCCGTTCCAATGCCGCTTCATCAATCGCCGTCTCTCCATTTCGTTGCTGAAGCTCGAGGTATCGCCTTTTTGCCCGCTCCTCAACGGAGGCGGTTAGGAAAATCTTGACATCAGCATCCTTTAAGACGTTAGTCCCAATGTCTCGGCCATCCATAATCACGTTGTTGGCTTTCGCCATTTCCCGTTGCATGTTCACCAATTTCTCGCGTACCCGGCCCAGGGCAGCGACCCTCGAAACGTTTTGTGTCACTTCCTGTTCCCGAATAATTGTCGTCACATCTTCACCATCAATCAAAACACGATCGTCACTCGTTAAGACGATGCTCGTGTCGTCTAAAAAATCGTACTGGGACTCATCATCTAAATCAATGTTGAGTTTTAACGCTTTGTAGGTCACAGCCCGGTACATTGCCCCGGTGTCGATATAAAGAAAATTCAGTTTTTTCGCCACCAATTTAGCGATGGTACTTTTTCCTGCTCCAGCAGGTCCGTCAATTGCTACGTTAATCACTTTCATTGTTTTCACCACGACTTCAAGTTTTTTAATGGTATCCTGTTCACCATTGTTTATATATTAAATCATTTTTCTTAATATATCAAACCATTGTTTAAATAATGAATGAATTTGAGCTTGGTACATGAGATAGATAATAAACCCAATGACAAGCAAAAAGACAAAAAAGAGTTTGACTAATGGGCTTAGTTTTCTCCGCGTAGCGACCGCTTGATTTCGTTCGCGTTGTGCTTCCTGACGCGTGATAAACTGCACATCCTCATAGTAATCCTCTTCATCGATGATGGCCACGATGTTCTTCTCATCGATTTCCGCTTTCAGCTCTTTGTCAACATCTTTATCTTGCATATCCTCTATTTCATCAACGCTTTCATCCGTTTCTTTCGTTTCTTTTACTGCAACTTCTTCATTATTTTCTTGATTTTGTCCAGCAAGCCATTCATCATGAGATGAAGAAACCGAAGGTTCTTCACTGATAGCTTTCCCCTCATCCTCTTCTTCAAACAGCTTTTGCAAGTTTTGTTCGAAGGAGAGGTCGGGATGGGATTTCGGTCGCTCATCGCCTTTGCTGACGTCTTGAATGAGGCTATATAGCAAGGCTTTCTTGTCCTCTTCTTGTAAAATTTCTGCCTCGCTCTGTTTAATTAAAGCCTCAATATCGACTTCTTCCTTACCTTGATCTTCGTCTAAGCCTTCAACGTCATACTGAGCTCGTAAGCCTTCAATGTACTCCAAAAGGGATTGGGTGGGAGTGATGTTCGCCTTCTCCATCCAACGATTTAAAGCATCGATTAAGGAGAGTGGCTTTATCTCTGGTTGTTCAAATCTTAAAACGATGCGTTCCAGATCTTCCTTCATCCAAGCATCCGTCTCAGAAATTTCACGTTGCTCGGAGGGATCAGTCTGGAACATTCGGCGTAGACGAAGGTTTTGGGGATTAAATGGTTTTGTCGCTTGCTTTTCGCTCGACATATTTTCACCCCTTAAATTCATATCGTCTGAATTATACCATATTTTAGAATAGAATATAATAGATTTTTACGAGTAATCCGATTTTAATCACACCATCACCTTTTGTACATAAAAACCACCCCCTTTTCTTTGAAATCGAAAGAATTTATTTCTCCAAAATCGTCTTAATAAAAACGAGAATTTCTACTTGATCCTTTTTCCCTTGAACAGTTTTTAGATCCGTCAGAATTCTTTAAATTGTTAAATGTAACGGATGGAAAGCCTACATTAAAACATCATTCAACTTTTGTCATTTCTTCGCATCGGATCAATCCATCTACGAATCATCAGTTATGGTGAAATCATCATAAAAGGGAGAATCTTCACACCGCATTCATCTTTTCAACCACTTTTTACAAAAACATTGTATAATAAAGGTACCATTGAAATATCATCAGGGGGGAGCCATTTGAAATTTAATCGAATAAAACTTACCGTATATTACGTCCTATTCTCCGCCATCATCATCCTATTACTAGAAAAAAGCCTTCGCATATTCCTTGATTTTGCTTCACTTGACTTTTATCTTGAAGGATTTAAGGTGATTATTGCCCTTTATTTTATTTTACTTTTTTCAGAGTTTAAGGATCGAATAATCAATATTGGCGTTGCCGCCATTGGGATTGCATTCTTGCTTCAATTTTTCCTCGTGTTCGATTTACCTCGTCTTGTAAAACCGTTTCTCATCTTCCCCTGTCTTATCTTCCTGTTCGGTGGGCTTACCCTTCTCCTTTATGGCATCTATTGTCTTTTACAATCCAATCTCAAAACCAGTGAACGATTAAAAACGCTAGCACTTTTTGATCCTTTAACTCTACTTCCAAATCGTAAATATCTCTTTCTTGAGTGCCTTTACGACGACCAGAAAACTTGTTTAAACTGTAAGCATCCTTGCGAGTTCCACCGATGCATTTTCCGGAGTGAAGAAGGTGCCATCCTTTTCATCGATATCGACGATTTCAAATTGTTTAATGATTATGCTGGACATAATGCGGGAGACCGAGTCCTTAAGCTTATTGCTCAACGTTTAAAGGAAATGGCTGATACGAATGATCTTGTCGCAAGGTTATCTGGGGATGAATTTGTATTTGTTTATAACCATCAACCTCATAAAGATAATATCGAAACCTTCGTTCAAAACCTCATACATAAAATGAACGAACCCCTTATGATCCATGGACGGGAAGTCGTCATTCACTGCAGTGTAGGGATTTCCCTCTTTCCAAAACATGGACGGGACATGGAAACGTTGATAAAAAAAGCCGATATCGCCATGTATGAATCCAAGCGATACGGAAAAAACCAGTATTACATTTTTGAAGACGAGATGGAAAATTTATTCAATCAAAAATTTGAACAGGCCAATGAGTTGCGTGTGGCCGTAAAAAATAGAGAATTCGTCGTCCATTACCAAAAAATCGCGAATATTCATACCGGTGAGGTAACCAGCCTTGAAGCCCTTGTCCGTTGGAACCATCCTAAAAAAGGCATTATTTTTCCGAGTGAATTTATCCACCTTGCGGAGGACATTCAAGTTATCGATGCAATTGACCAGTTCGTTCTAGAAACCGCTTGTAGCCAAATCAACACCTGGATAAAAGAAAAAAAGAAGCCCTATCCCATTAGCGTGAATATTTCACCCATTTTCTTCATGCAACATGACTTCGTCTCAATCATCCAAAGTTTGCTTCAAAAGTATCATATCGATCCTTCATTCCTTCAACTGGAAATTACGGAATCTGTGGCTCTACGGGATTTGAAGCGAACAAAAAATATACTCGAACACTTAAAGGCTCTCGGACTGACCATCCATATCGATGACTTTGGCAAAGGGTATTCTTCCTTCAATTACATTAAGGAGTTCCCGTTTGATTACATTAAAATCGATAAGTCCTTTATTGATGGAATTGAACAGAATGAAGTCGATTCTGCCCTCATAACCCTCATTACTGACCTATCGAAAACTTTAAATTTCCGCGTTATCTCAGAAGGAGTAGAGACTCCGAATCAGCTCGAGTTTTTGAAACGGATTGGATGCGATGAGTATCAAGGTTACATTCTAAATAAACCGATGCCCATCGAGGAATTGAACCTCTCCTTCGAGCCTTTAAAAGAATAGGCCAAATCCTTTATATAAATAAAACACGCTTTCTGTGCCTCTCAACACATGAAAGCGTGTTTAAAATTTTGACAGCATTAGTAATAAATTCGAGCAACGTCTTTACCAAACTTGGCAAGGGCATAGAGTCGCTTGACCTCGTGAATTTTCAAGGGGCGAAATTCTCCTGCTTTCAATCCGTTCACATCGAGAAAGGCAAATCGCTCTCGTCTTAACTTTTTAACGGGAAACCCAACGGCTTCAAACATTTTTTTAACCTGATGGTATTTCCCCTCATGGATCGTCATTCGAACCAGCGAGGAGCGATGCTGGCGGTCAATATGCAGAAGTTTTGCTTTGGCGGGAGCGGTTCGATACCCATCGATCTCTACGCCTTGGCGTAGTTGCCTAAGCGCTTCTGGCGTAATGATTCCATAACACCGAACGAGGTACACCTTTTCAATTTCACTTTTTGGATGCATCAATAAATTCGCCAATTCCCCATCGTTCGTTAACAGTAAAACGCCCGCCGTATCGTAGTCTAGCCGCCCCACAGGAAAGACGCGTTCCGTAACTCCTGCTTCTTTCAAGAAATCGACCACCACACGACGTCCTCGATCGTCGCTTGTGGCGGACAGGCAGCCACGAGGTTTATGGAGAAGGTAATACACCTTCTCCTCTTTCACGATTGGCACACCGTCCACCTCTATGTAATCATCTGGTGAAACTTTTATGCCGAGAGTCGTCACGACTTCACCGTTTACTTTAACTTTTCCCTGTTTGATGTACTCTTCTGCTTTACGCCGGCTACAAAAACCACTGTTGGCAATGACCTTTTGTAAGCGTTCCAATGCCATATCCATCACCTTCTTAACCTTTCCTATTGTATCGGAAAGGAAGACGAAAAGCAATCGGTTAATATATATTTTTCCATCCTTCTATAATGATATCCATTTCATCTTGTGAAATCATAAGCCTATTGTCATGAAGAGCTTTTGAACGACCACACCGTATGATAGAGATAAGTTTGATCCGCTTCCAATCGATTTTCATGTTTAAATCCTTCGATGTTTTGAGCATTGGGAACTCCTTGAGTCTCTAAGCATACTGCACACCGAGGATAGCCAATCGTTTTATCGTTCAAAAAATACCCTTCATCAATAAAATTGCCTGTATACAATACAAGCACCTGCTGATTGGTCCAAACTTCTAAAGTTAGACCTGTTAATGGGGAGGACAAAGTGGCAACGTGTTCAATACTCTTCCCTTCTTTTTGAAGGATATAGGGATGATCGTAGCCTTTCGTTTTATCAAGTGATACGTCAGATATATCTTGTCCAATTGCTTTGGGTTGATTAAAGTCAAATATGCTATCTATAGTCGAAACCAAACGATAAGGCACGAGTTTTTCATCTAGTTCTAATCGGTGATTTGCTTTTAACCACAAGATGTGGTTCGTTATAGGTTTCGTTACATCGCCATTTAAATTAAAATAGGCATGATGAGTACAGTTCAGAATCGTCAAGCGATCGGTTTTACCACGATAGTATAGATGAAGTTCAGAATTCTGCAAGCGATATTCCACCTCAAAATTCACTGTCCCAGGGAATCCTTCTTCTAAATGAGGGCTCTTCGTTCTTAAAATAGCCCGATCACTAAAATGTTCCACTTCAAATTCTTTTTGGTGGAATCCCTGATGACCTCCATGGAGTTGGAAGGACCCTTCATTATAAGTCGGTTGAACCGTTTGACCATCAAGTAAAAAAGCCCGACACCGACCTGCATGGCGCCCTATAACGGCATTCATATATCCCTTATTATTTTCAATGTATTGATTTAGGTCATAATGTCCGACGATTACATTCATTCCCGGATTCTTTACCACAAGTTCTGTAATGATCGCACCAATGTTAAGAAAGGTGACTTTTATATATTCGTTTTCAATCGTGTATCGTTGCGGTTTTCTCATATGACCATCCATCCCTTCAACGTTTTTACTAAAATTTTAAAAATTTTACTCTCTGTGGAAATAACATATGGTATAATGAAAACTGGTTTACATCTCGATTTATAACAAAATTGGAAGAAGAGTGATACGATGGCAACGATTAAGGATATCGCAGAAAAGGTAGGTGTTTCGATCGCTACCGTTTCCCGGGTATTGAATCAAGATGAAACCTTTAATGTATCTGATGAGACTAAACTAAAAATATTCCAAGTCGCTGAAGAATTAAACTACAAACGCGCAAAGCCGAATCGGAAAAAGAAAAAGAAAACCATCGGCTCGGTAACACTTCTTTATTGGTATACGACAAAGCTTGAGCTAAGTGATCCTTACTACCTTTCGTTGCGTTTAGGCATTGAGGAACAAGTCAAACTACAAGGATTTCAAATTGAGACAATCCACGCCAAAGAGAAGCTGGATGTTACAACTATCGCAACGGATGGACTCATCTTACTCGGGAAATATAGTGAAACTTATCTCGAGCAGCTTCAGCAGTCCTTTCCAAATCTTGTATTGGTCGATGGTTACTCCTCACACCCTGCCATCGATACCGTCGCACCTGATCTTACGTCGGCTACTAAGCAAATTATCGAACACTACCTTTCCAAAGGAATTGCTGACATCGGACTTATCTGTGGTGTAGAGGATACACTCGATGGAGAAAAGATCAATGACGTTCGTCTGATTACCTATCAAAAGGAAATGATGACTCGCAACCTCTATTACCCAAACCGCGTTTATCTTGGTCGCTTTACCGCTCAATCCGGGTACGAACTGATGAAAACCATTATCGAAAGGGAAGAACTCCTACCTGCCTATATTGTCGGTTCCGACACCATGGCAACAGGATGTCTTAAAGCGTTAAACGAACATCACATCGCCATTCCGAATCAAGTGTCCCTTATTAGTTTTAACGACACGCCTATGGCCCAATATACTCATCCTTCTCTTAGCAGTGTTCGAATCTATACGGACATCATGGCAGAAACAGCCGTTAGTTTATTTGCAGAAAGGATGATTTCCGAACGACCCGTGGGAAAAAAAGTGACTATCCCGACCACCATCATTTATCGGGATAGTTCGGTATAATCCTCAATCGCTAAGGGGCACGTATCCAGAAACCGTTTGAAGGCCATGAGGCCTTTTTTGTTTTGAGGAAAAACGGCACACTGTTCTAGGATTCGAACGAATTTTAAGGCTACTTCCTGTTTGATGATGTCATCAATAGTCTGCTCATCAAATGTTCTAAATTTTGATTGAATTTCCTTCACCCAGTGAAGATGCTTCTCAATTGTCGTTTCCTGAATAAGATCTATCCGCCCTAAAAGCCCTTCCTTAATCAGACGGAGTTCTTCCTTTAAACGAGCGGGTAGAATGGCACATCCCATCACTTCAATTAGTCCGATATTTTCTTTTTTTAAGTGATGGTGTTCCTCATGCGGGTGAAAGATTCCAAGGGGGTGCTTTTTCGTCGTGAGGTTATTCCGAAAGACCAAATCGAGTTCGTACTGACCTTTTCGGAAACGAGCGATTGGGGTAATCGTGTTATGTTGCTCGCCGTTCGTTTCGTTTCGGATATCCATCGTTTCATCAGAATATCCTCGCCAATGCGTCAATATCGTTGAAGCCACATCGACGAGGGGTTGAATGGCTGATCCTTTTAATCGGAGGACGGAAAGGGGCCAATAAAGGATGGAGGCCTCAACACCTCCCACCTTCAGCCGAGCAACTTCCTTTGCATGGGTCATAGGAAGCTGCTCTCTCCCTCCTTGATAATGATCGTGGTTGAGAATGGATCCGCCTACTATGGGCAGATCGGCATTGGATCCTAGAAAGTAGTGAGGAAATTGATGGACGAACTCTAACAGGCGTTGGAACGTGTTGCGGTCAATCTTCATCGGTTGGTGACGCTCACTTAACACGATACAATGCTCCTGGTAATAAACATAAGGAGAATACTGCAAATACCAGGTTTCTCCAGATAGGGTTAAGGGAAGCACACGGTGGTTCGCTCTAGCCGGATGATTCAGCCGACCGTGATAACCCACGTTTTCCTTACAGAGCACACATTTAGGATAGTTGGTCGGCGCTGCTTGTTTCTGTAATGCAATTAATCGAGGATCCTTCTCCGGTTTCGATAGATTGATGGTGATGACGATTTCGCCGTAATCCGTTTGTGCTCGCCAACTTACATTTTTCGCAATGCGGTCGGTTCGAATATAGTTCGATGCTTGAGATAGGTGATAGAAGTAATGGGTTGCTTTGTTTGGTGATTCCTGATAAAGCTTCCAGAATGTCTTGGCAATCGTACTAGGGAACGGCATCAGGCAATCCATTATTTCTGTATCGAATTGGTCTCGTAATTCCACGGCATCCATTTCAATAATATTTGCCTTGACTGCATAATCGGTTAAGTCCTTAAGAATGTCTGTTAGGGGTGGGATTTCATTCAAAAGTTGAAATGGCATGGATATCTCATCACGCCGAAGTAGATATAATAGACGATTAAGACAGTAATCGACATCGATAGGATCAATCATCTCTTGTTGTAATCCATAATTAATGAGCTCGATAATTCGTTGATCAATAAGATTCATCGCTTACACCTTCTTGTACCCATTTGGGAAGTTTTTATGGAATTCCCAAGCGGATCGGATAATATCCTTGACATCGGGATACTGTATGGTCCATCCTAATTCTTTGACTGCCTTCTCGTTGGAAGCGACGAGAACCGCAGGATCACCTGGACGGCGATCTTCGATCACCATCGGAATCGGGTGACCGGTCACTTCACGTGCCGCATCGATCATCTCAAATACGCTAAAACCTTGCCCATTCCCTAGGTTGTAAACATCACTGACCGGCTTTTCCTGAAGCCGTTCCATGGCAAGGATGTGGGCATCCGCAATATCTTGAACATGGATGTAATCTCGAATACAACTCCCGTCTCGAGTGGGATAGTCAGCGCCATAAACTGAGATGTAGTCTCGTTTACAGAGAGGGACTTGTAGGATGAGGGGGATCAGATGGGTTTCTGGTTCATGTGCTTCACCAATCCGCCCATCAATTGCGCCTGCTACGTTAAAATAGCGTAATGCGATGGACTTGATGCCATGAGCCACGTCAAACCAGTGGAACATGCGTTCCATCGCCAGCTTCGTTTCCCCATAAGGATTTCGAGGATGAGTGGGATCCGTCTCAAGTATCGGAACCCGATCCGGTTCGCCATACACTGCCGCTGTTGAGGAGAAAATGACCTTATCCACGTTATGTTTGACCAAGCTTTTTAAGAGCACAAGCGTCCCATAAACGTTGTTGTCATAATACTTGCCGGGATTGGTCACGCTTTCTCCAACAAGGGAGCTAGCCGCAAAATGGATGACGGCATCAATGGATTCGTTCGAAAGGACTGTATCCAAAAACGCTTCATCACGAAGGTCGCCTTCATAGAAAATAGCTTTTGGATGCACCGCCTCCCGATGGCCGGTCACCAAATTATCAATCACAACCACCGAATAGCCCTTTTCGATGAGCCGATGTACTGTAACCGAACCGATATACCCAGCCCCACCTAAAACCAGTACTTTCATTTATTCATTTACCTCCTTTATTTTACGAGCCCCATCGCTTGGGACCACATGGTAAAACGAGGCTGTTAAGCCAACACGTTTTTGATACCCCTTGCCAACGCGTTCTTCAAAATTAGGCACGAATTCGTCCTTTACGATGCTGACCGTGCATCCACCGAAGCCTGCCCCTGTCATCCGCGATCCAATAACCCCTTCCTGACTCCAAGCTAACTCCACGAGGGTATCGAGCTCAATGCCCGTAACCTCATAGTCATCCCGTAAGGAACGGTGCGAATCATTCATAAGTTCACCAAATCGCTTCAAATCGCCCATTTCTAAAGCTTTTTTCGCTTCTAGTGTTCGCACGTTTTCATAAACAGCATGTTTAGCGCGCCGATAAAGCAAGTCATCGCCGATTAAATCGCGATGTGCTTCAAAGGTCTCAATCGAAAGATCTCCTAAACTATTAATGTCTAATTTTTGATTAAGCCGTTTTAACGCCTCTTCGCACTGAGCTCTCCGCTCGTTGTATTTTGAATCCGCCAGCCCACGTTTTTTATTGGTATTCGTTACGACAATTGTATAGCCATTGAGATTTAGAGGAGCATACTCGTATTGCAACGTATCGGTGTTTAGGAAAATGGCGTGGTCTTTTTTCCCCATACTGACGGCAAACTGGTCCATGATGCCGCTGTTGACACCGACAAACGTGTTTTCTGCACGTTGGGAGAGTAATGAAAGTTCAATTGGATCGAGGTTGAAGGAAAATTCTTCATTCAACATCATGGACGTTACCAACTCGATTGAAGCCGAAGATGATAGTCCTGCTCCATTCGGTATGTTGCCGACATAGTAGAGGTCAAAACCGAAAGGGATTGAATAGCCTTGTTCAATGAAAACTTTCATAACTCCTTTAGGATAGTTGGTCCAACTTCGTTCGTCGTGTTTCACGAGATAATCCAAACTCTCTTCAATGATGCCTAAATGGTCAAAATTTTCTGAATAGAAACGAATCTTTTGATCCTTTCGGGAACGGATGGCTAAGTAAGTTCCATATTGAATAGCACATGGAAAGACATGTCCGCCGTTATAATCCGTATGCTCTCCAATAAGATTCACACGTCCGGGGGCAAAATAAAGCGCTTGAGGTGTGGATTCAAATACCTTTTTGAATTTTATCATGATATCGTCTATATTATTCATTCTAATACCTCCACCAAATTGATCGTCTAGTATTATCTTACACTTGTTTTACTAAAATGTAAACATTTTAGTAAAATTTTTGACTTTTGAAACTTTTTAAAAGCGGTAGTGTCAATAATTTTGTGTAAATAGATTTGAAGCTATCCCGGTTAAATGGAATTATACTCAATTATTGATTACCGTATCGTTCTTCAAACATCATCTTAAGTTGTTGTTGAACACTCTTGAAGCCATATAAGATACGATTCGACCATTTCTCATTGTACTTTATCACTTGATAATAAATG
>DATCJW010000151.1:0-4150 GCA_036562595.1 Haloplasmataceae bacterium
TGGGTGTGGAAAAGCTACCGGGTATCACCGATATACACGAAGAGGAGGGAGACATCGTCTTTCGTGTCGAACGCAAGCAGATGGAGCACGTCATTGCTTATCTAAGTCAATTCGGGGTCTTATTTCTTGAAAGCACCCCCATAACTCTAGAAGATCTCTTCATGCGGTATTATGAGGGGGAAAGCCAATGAAAAGATACACCAGCGGAACGAAACGATTGACGCTCCTACTTATTAAACAATATCGATGGAAACTAGTATTATGGCTCGCTGGATTTTTTTTCGTGACGATCGTGACCGCATCGAGCTATCCCCGGGTATTTCTTACGAAAGAGGATTTGTATCACTTCGGCCTTACCGTCAAAAATCCTGCCATGATTGCCCTTTTAGGCCCAGGTTATCCGTTAGAAGCTTATACTTATGGTACGGTTTTTGCGAATGAAATGTTGCTGATTACGGCGGTCATTGTTGCCGTGATGAATATCCTATTGGCTTCTCAAGCGACGCGGCGTGATGAGGAACAAGGGACGCTAGAGATCGTCCTGTCGTTGCCCATTGGTAGGCTTGCCTACACTTTTGCGGCCATCATCCTCCTATGCGTTACCAATCTCTTGTTATGGGTGAGTATCGGAATTGGACTGGGCTTGCAGTCGATCGAAGGGTACACATGGAATGCAGCCTTTCTATACGGCGGATTACTGGCCAGTAACGGGCTTTTATTTGGCGTATTGACGCTTTTGATCGGACAACTTTCTTCTACGGCACGCGGTACCACCGCCATCAGTTTTGCGGTTTTAATTATCTTTTACATCCTGCGTGCTGTCGGAGATGTGAAGATAAAATGGCTATCGTTCCTATCGCCACTCGGATGGATTGGACAGGCTTATGTCTTTTACGAAAACCAATGGTGGCCGATTGCCCTTACCCTCCTTATCTCGATCATGGTTTTATGCGTGGCCATCATCCTCAATCAGGCCAGAGATCTCTATGCAGGCTTTTTACCCACCTTAAAAGGACGAGCCCAAGCCTCACCGTTACTTCAAACGCCTTTTGGTTTACTGCTAAGATTAAACGGTCTTTTCATCCTATCGTTTCTTGTCATTCTCTTTCTTTTTGGACTTGCAACAGGGGCTATTTTAAGCGATTTTGAATTTTACTTTAAGGATTTGCCCGTATTTGACGAACTTCTCGGTGAAGCTACTTTTGATTCCGTCATTGCTTTTCTCAATATGTTATTTTCTTATATCAATGTCATTCCTGCCCTAATCGTTATGTTTCATTTGTGGTCCGAAGAGCGTCATAATCGAACCGAAGTCCTTTATAGTACCACATGGTCGAAAGGTTTATGGTTAGGTTCGCATTATCTCATGGCTGTTGTTGTTTCTGTTTTCATGCAGCTCACCCTAGCGATAAGTCTCTGGATAACCGGCCGGACGGCGCTTCCTGAGAACTATACCATCGGTACCTTTCTAATGTCTGCCTTGGTATACCTTCCCGCAATGTGGGTTTTAATCGGGCTTGCCGCCCTCTTCATTGGCCTGTGGCCTAAAGGGTCTTCCGTTGTCTGGTTATACCTTACGTTTTGTTTCGTCATTGATTATATCGGTGAGTTGGCGGGTGTACCGGATATCATCCAAAGTCTTTCGCTATACTATCACACACCTTTTGTCCCCGAAGAGGCGATCAAGTGGCAAATTCTATCCCTATTCAGTGTCTTCTCTGTCACTTTTTTCCTGATTGGTTTTTTTCACTATCTGCGTCGTGATATAAAGGGTTAGTCGGCATGGGATCCTATGGTTTGATCAAAAAAACGGTCAAGATCGATGGTCGATCTTGACCGTTTTCACATCATCAGACTAGGTCATCGGGCGAACAAAGAGCTGTGCCAGCCGATTCATAGGCATGGTTTGTAACCAGATTTTGCCAGGTCCCGTAAGAACGGTATTGAAAAATCCTTCACCACCAAATAGTTTGTTTTTTAGCCCAGGAACCTCTTGGATATTCATGGTAACGGTTGGTTCAAATGCAGCGACGCATCCCGTATCGATAATCAGTTGTTGTCCTACTTTCAACTCGTATTCAACAAGATCACCATCAATCTCGATAAAGGCTGTGCCACGACCAGATAACCGCTGCATAATGAAACCTTCACCACCGAACAATCCGGTTGCCAGGCGGCGGTGGAAAAAAATCGATAGATCAACTCCCGCTTCTGCCGCGAGGAAAGCAGATTTTTGAATAATTAGATCCTTTTGGGGCAGGATCTCCACAGGCATAATTTTACCTGGGAAACGGGATGAAAAGGTGATGAATCCACTTCCTCTAGCTGTATAGACATTAAGAAATAAACTCTCACCTGAAAGCATCCGGCTCAATACTTTTCCTAGGCCTCCGCCTCGGGTCTCCATCTGCATGCTTGGTGACATCCATGCCATAGCCCCTGCTTCTGAAATCATCTGTTCGCCATTTTCTAAATAGCAGACCACAGCGGGAAAGGATCCCCCTATCAGCTCATAACGCATGATATTCCTCCTTGACCATGATAGTTTCATTATAAAGAATGTCATCCTGTATCACAATAGTATTATGACTTAATTTATAAAATCTATTTCTATAATTAATCCAATAGCAAGATATTTGTTGAATGTAAGGGGTTTCATGTGGATAATATGTCTTAAATCCGGTATGATTAGGTTGAATAGTGTAATAAAATTGGAAGGAAGGAAGAGAGTAATGAAAGACTCATCAGCTGTAAGACCAGAACTGTACGATTTGGATCAAAAACCCATTTCCATCGAATTCATCGAAACCATCGAAGCAATTGAGCGACGCGATGATCATGTATTACTAAAAACCAATCGTAGCGAGTTGGCCATCCTATTTTATGACCACGGCATTGTCCGGTTTGCGACTGCTCCGGAAACGCTCGACTTAACGCCAAGTTTTTGTCTTGAACCGATAGAACCGAAAGTAGACTTTGAAATTAAAGAAAGCGATGAGTATATTTTTCTTTATTACGATACATTGACGGTTATCCTTCGAAAGCACCCTTTTCATTTTCAAGTGATGAAATCCAATCAACTAAGATATGAAATCTTAGGCATTGGCTTTCAGGGATCAAAGACCTATCTCATCAGCGAACGCCATATCGACGACTACATTTATGGATTAGGGGAAAAGACAGGCTTTTTAAACAAGAATAACGAGTCAACCATCAACTGGAACTCGGATGTGTTCGATCCTCACACCCGTTCAACGAAGGCGTTATATCAGTCCATCAACATGTTTATCCATCGTCGTCCCCACTATCATTATGGCCTATTCATCGATAATGCCTCACGAATGACGTTTGATTTCGATACGGATCTCGAAAAGGCAGTGATTACAACGGAACAGGGGACTTTTGATGCGTATCTCTACACTGGTGATACGCTCAAAGAGATAACCCGCCAGCATAGTATTGTGACTGGAAAAACCTTTTTACCTCCACTATGGGCATTAGGTTACCATCAATCACGGCATAGCTACGCTTCGTCAAACGAGGTACGTGCCATATATCAAGAGTTCAAGAAACGAGAAATTCCTGTTGATGCGATTTATCTCGACATTCTCTATATGGACCGCTACAAAGTCTTTACCTTTAATCCTGAAACCTACCACGATGCCAAAAGCTTGGTTCAAGAGTTAAAAGCTGATGGGGTGCGGATTGTGCCGATTGTCGACCCGGGGGTTAAAGTGGAAGAGGGTTACCCGATTTATGACGATGGGGTGAAGGAAGGGAATTTTTGTACCTATCCGGACGGTTCCATTTTTACTGGCGATGTTTGGCCTGGTAAAAGTGTATTTTATGACTTTTTAAATTCGGAAATTCGCAAGCGTTGGGGAGATTGTCATCGCTACTATACGGATCTCGGTATCGAAGGGATTTGGAATGACATGAATGAACCTTCGGTGTTTAATACGGAGAGTAAAACTTTGGATCTCGACGTTCTTCATAATCTTGATGGCACAATGAAACGTCATGAGGAGGTCCATAACCTCTACGGTATTGCCATGTGTGAAGCCACCTATGAAGGTTTAAAACGGCTAACGAAAAAACGTCCGTTTGTATTGACAAGAAGTGGTTATGCAGGTATTCAGAAGTATGCAGT
>DATCJW010000062.1:0-24259 GCA_036562595.1 Haloplasmataceae bacterium
CTGAAACAAGACGGTTGCAAGATCCGTCGCTAAAAACCTTCATCTATCAAATTATTAAAGATGAAAATGATGAAAAAGTCGTTATAAAATTAAAATTAAAATTAGAAGACGAAGGAGAAGAAGTCAATTTGGGGTTCGATCGTGATCTTGGATTTAAAAGTGGTGAGGTTCAGATTAATTACACAGATGGGGGAATAGAAGTAACGATAATTGAAGCATTTAACAATGGTAAATTTCGTACGATAGAGAATACTACTATTGATCTGCCTCTCAATCGAGGTCATTTAGAAGATGCACGAGATCAATCAGAAGTTACAGAATCAGATGATCCAGAATAAGCCAAGAATATCTTGGCTTTTTTCTTTATGATAACTTTAATTAGATAATACGGCGTGATATAATAAACTTGTTTAATACGTGTATGGGGTGAAACCGTGGAAACAGTGTATTACATCCTTCTATTTATTATCGGTGTTGTATTCGGATCTTTTTACAATGTCGTAGGCATACGCGTATCGATCGGTCAAAGCATCGTTCGACCCGGTAGCCATTGTCCAAAATGTAAGCACCCATTAAGTTGGTATGAGAATATCCCACTTTTAAGTTATCTCGTTTTACGCGGCCGATGTAAATCCTGTAAACAGAGTATCAGCCCCATCTACTTTTGGTTCGAACTATTAACCGGATTGTTGTTTGTTTTAGCGTATCACCGTATCGGGCTTGAAAAGGAGCTATTGGTTGCTCTGACCTTTATTAGCCTTTTGGTTATCATATCCGTATCGGATATAAAATATATGTTAATAGAGGATATCGTTTTACTTGTGTTTTTGGTTGTAATCCTGATCGAACGGCTCCTCATCCCCATGCCCTTTGAGTACATGACCATCCAGAGCCCCTATTTTGAAACCCTATTGGGCGGTATTGTGGGCTTCATCATTCTCTTTTTAATCGCTATTATAGGCGAAAAAATATTAAAGAAAGAAGTCATGGGTGGCGGGGATATTAAGCTATATGGTATAATTGGCTTAGTACTGGGAATAAAGATGACCATTGTTTCGCTATTTATTGCAGCATTTCTCGGTAGCCTCATCGGTTTCATCCTCATACGCATGAAACGGATAAAGAGGGATTCTCCCATTCCATTTGGACCTTTCATTGCCCTAGGGTCTCTCATCACATATTTTTATGGCGTCCCCTTATTAGATTGGTATATCGGGCTATTTAGTTTGTAGGTGATAAGTATGATACTTCGAAGAAAAGTGATTAATCTGTTGTTTACCGACCGCTATATCTCCTTTGCCTTAGTCGAAGAGGGGAGACGAAAGGTTATTCGGACTGGCCGTGTCGCCTTAAAAAGCGGTATTATAAAACATGGTAAGATTGTAGACGAACGGCTTTTATCTAATATTTTGGGGACAATGTTCAAAAAGCATCGATTGAGAAGCCGATGGGTCCGAATCGTCATCCCCGATAGCAATCTCGTAATCAAGAAGTTGACTGTACCGAAATTTTTAAAAACGGACGATTTAATTAGTTACCTGAAGCTCGAACTGGAAGAGTCCTTACAATTATTACCCTATAACGACCCGATTATCGATGTTAAAGAGTATCGAGTAGATGAAGACCGGGAAGAGAAGGATATCATCCTTTTTACCACATCAGAAGAAATCATAACGGCGTATTTGCGAGTCATTCAAAAGCACGGGAAGTCGGTTATCGGTTCACAAATCTCACCAGTCTTAACGAGGCGGATTTACCTCGATTCAAAACAGATTCGAAATACAGCCGAAAGCCACGTGATGTTCGTTCAATTGCGTGAGAACACGAATATCTTTACCGTGTTCGATGAAGAATTACCTGTTTTATCACTCCGCGATACCTTTGAAATCGATGAGTTGAATGAAGAAGATTATCTGATGCAGATTATCGATATGATCGAACGTGTTGTCCACTTCTATAAGTATCAGTTTACAAAAGAGAATAGAGATATTGAGAAAATATTAATCTATGCTGAAAACAATTTGACCCCAGCACAACGGGATGTCATCATCAGCAAGCTGGATATCGCAACCGAATTTATCATTCACGAGGGATTAAAACATAGTGTTTCACTAAAACGGGAAGACTTAATCCCATATTACCTTCCCATTGCCTTAAGCCTGTAGGGGGGAAGACAAGATGCGAAAAAAAAGAAAACCGATCCGGAATGAAGTCATTATCAACTTATTGCCTGAACGGGCAAAACGAGATTATATTTTGCGCTTGGGTGCCGTACTGATCGTCCTTATCTTTCTTATTGTCAACTTTTTTACCCTTTTGATTCCTCATATAAACCGACTGAATCAAATGAACGATTTAAAACGGGAATATACCTTCGTAAAAAGCAAGTATGATCATTTACAGGATTTTTTTAATGATTTTTTTCATCCAAATCTCTATGATCTTGAGAAGAATCGGGATTTCCAAACCATCGAAGGAACGAAGTTTGATCTATCGAAAGTCGTGGCTGATATTAAACAACTGCTCGTATCCTATGAAGAGGATAAGTTCCCCTATAGTGAATTCACTGCTCTTGAACGGGTGAGTTACGATCATGAGACATTAAGCCTTGAGATTCAAGCCCTTTTTCTAACCAAAGACCAAATCATAGGCCCGTCGGATGATGCGTTTATTAAAAAATTACAACAGCTTGACTATGTTGCGGAGATTCGGTTTGATCACAAACAGGATATAAAGGAAATCCGTGTTTCAAACAGCGAACCTCGATTTCGGGTGAGGGTGACCATCATTCTCGATGTAAAACGGATGCCGAAGGCGGGTGACGCCGATGCCGTTTAAATTTATTCGACGTGCCATTGTCTGGGGACTTCTGATTACCCTTTTAACGCTACTTACTATCTATTTATACAACGTCATCATTAAACCCTTTGACGACGAAATTACCGAACTCGAACAGAACATAAAGAAAACCGAATACCAGTTAAGACTGCTGCAAACCCAAATCAATCTTTATACCGAGGAAAATCTATTAGACCGCGGAGCCATCCAAGAACGGCTTCCTCGTGTAGAACTCACTGATGAATTGGAGCGGAGCAAATACTTGTATACGATAGAGGAAAGCCTTGTTAAGGATCTGGTTAAGTTAAGTAATGGCCGTTTGTTTGATTATGAAATTGATTTTGTCGATCGTTCAAAGGAATCGTCTCTCAATCACTTACCGCTTTCTAGTCACATTCATGCTGTTCGGGTTCAAATGATAATCATCTTCGAACAGGAAGCTCATCTTTATGATTATCTCCAAGTCCTATCGCAAACCCTTCCCATTCTCTATATTAAAGAGATATCCTTTAATCTTTCCAGTGAACTTCAACCCCAGAAGGACTATCAGCTAAACATTATTTTTTATACTTTCTACTATACCGATTGATGAATAATGGCCTATTTGGCCATTTTTTATTTGGGATAAAGGGTGTAAATGGGTTTCATAATATAATAAAAACAGAAGCAGTTGTGCACTACTTCTGTTCTTCACCCGATGACTCGAGATGAGCCTGGCCTTGTTTTTGTTCCTCAACCATCTTTAAAATTTCTTCCTTTAAGACCTCAACCATTTCTTCTTGTCGCACTTTCTTAATGATCTTTCCATGTTTCATCAACATGCCTTGTCCTTTTCCGCCAGCGATGGCGAGATCGGCCTCACGGCCTTCGCCTGGGCCATTAACAATGCACCCCATGACGGCGACCGTGATATTAGCCTTAATGTTTTCAAGAAATTTCTCGATCTCATTAACGACAGGAAACATATCGTATTGTAACCGTCCGCAAGTCGGGCAAGCAATAAGCGTTGGTAAATTGTCAACGAGTCCGAAATTTTTTAAAATTTCCTTCGCCACTCGAATCTCTTCGACTGGATCCGTCGATAGGGACACTCGGATGGTGTCACCAATCCCATCATTAAGCAATACGCCGAGCCCGATGGCTGATTTTATCGTTCCCGAAAACTTTGTGCCTGCCTCTGTAATTCCCAAGTGCAGGGGATAGGGAAAAGTGTTTGCGGCTATGCGATACGCCTTGATGGCGGTATCAATATTGGATGATTTAAGGGAGATGACGATATCTTCAAACCCAAACTTCTCAAGTAGCGCCACGTGATATCGGGCGCTTTCGACGAGAGCTTCAGGCGTGGGACTCCCGTACTTGTCAAGAATATGACTTTCGACTGAGCCGCTATTGACCCCAATACGAATGGGGATCCGGGCAAGTTTACAAGCGGTGACGACCTCTTTAATGCGGGATTCACTGCCGATGTTTCCGGGATTAATTCGGATTTTATCGATCCCTTGTTCAATCGCAATTAGAGCGAGTTTATGGTCAAAATGGATATCAGCAACAAGGGGAATGGAAATCCGTTCCTTTATCGCCCGTATCGAATAAGCATCTTCTTCGTTTAGCACGGCGACGCGAACGATCTGGCAACCCGCCTCGGCGAGTTCATTAATCTGTTTGACTGTGGCCTCGACGTCACGAGTGGCAGTTGTCGTCATACTTTGGATGATGACGCGGTTTTTACCGCCGATGATCACATTGCCCACCCGAACCGGCCGTGTTTCCGTCCGATGAATCATAAACCTACTCCTTTTCTATTAGCTAATGATATCAGGAATATTATGGTAAGCATTCTTTTTGCCAGTGTTATTATTATACGCTATAATAAACTTGTAAGCAAATCATATAATATAGGTATAGGAGGAATAGAAATGTTTGAATTACCGAAATTACCTTACGCTTATGATGCTTTAGAACCATATATTGATGCGAAAACGATGGAAACCCACCATTCTAAACACCATCAAGCCTACACCAACAATTTTAACGCAGCCATCCAAGGGCGTAAAGAGTTTGAGGGGAAGACCGCAGAAGAAATTCTAGCGAACCTTGACCAAATTCCGGAAGATATTAAGACTGCGGTGATCAACAATGGTGGCGGGTATGTGAACCACAACCTATTCTGGACGATCCTTTCACCAAACGGTGGAGGTGAGCCTAAAGGCGCTCTGAAGGATGCCATTGAAAAGACCTTTGGCAGCTTTGAGGCGTTCAAAGATCAATTTAACAAAGCCGCTATGGGCGTATTCGGCTCTGGTTGGGCTTGGCTCGTCGTCAATAACAACAAAGAACTTGAAATCGTGAAAACACCAAACCAAAATACCCCGATTAGTGAGGGTAAAACACCCGTGCTTGGTGTAGACGTTTGGGAACACGCTTACTATCTCAAATATCAAAACCGTCGTGCAGAATATCTCGATGCGATCTGGAACGTCATTAATTGGGATGAAGTGTTAAGACGCTACGAAGAAGCCATTAAATAAGCGTAAATATCCGACTCCCCATAAAATCCGATAAAGGCCGTAAGGCCTTTTTCTTTTTTGAAATCGCTGTCTAAATGTCGTCTTGAAATAAAAGGGAAAGTGTGTTACTGTAGTTGTAAGCGCTATACATTACATAAAGAAGATAGAGGGGTAGTATGAAACAAACACCATCCATTCCTTTACGCATCTGGCTCGTGTTCATCGTTTTTGGTTTAGTGGGCCAAATTGCATGGACAATAGAAAATATGTATTTAAATCTCTATATCTACAAGACGGTAACCTATGATCCGAATGCGATTGCCATTATGGTTGCGGTGACGGCGGTTGTCGCTACCCTAACGACTTTACTTATGGGTGCTTTATCCGATAAACTTGGGAAACGCAAGGCGTTTATGACCTGTGGTTATATTTTATGGGGGTTATCCATTGGTGCCTTCGGCTATATCAATAAAACAACGATGGAAAACGTCTTCCCACAGCTTGATGTCATCGCGGTAACGGTGACAGCAATTATCTTATTGGATTGTTTGATGACCTTTTTGGGTTCCACTGCCAACGACGCAGCCTTTCAGGCCTGGGTAACCGATGTCACGAATCCCCAAAACCGAGGGAAAGCAGAAGGACTCCTCGCAACCATGCCTTTAATCGGCATGCTGGTTGTTTTTGGGCTTTTCGATCCGCTGACTCAACAGGCAAAATGGAAGACCTTCTTTATTGTTGTAGGCCTTATGGTCACTGGAGCTGGTGTTTTAGGGCTTTTTCTTATTCGCGATGAGCGGATTGTTCGGAAAGAAACCAACTATTTAAAAGATCTTCTATACGGTTTTAAGCCTTCGACCATCCGAACGCATCGTAATCTGTATCTGATCTTCCTCATCGTATGCCTCCTCGGCATCGCTCAACAGGTCTTTTTGCCTTATATTATAATCTATTTTGAGTATTATTTGGGAATAACCAACTATGCCATTATACTTGGAATCATCCTCATCTCATCCTCCCTTATCAGTATCATTGGCGGTCAATTCGTTGACCGTCATGGAAAGAGAGGGATACTACTCTGTTCCGTTATTGTATATTTTGTAGCCATGTTTATCATTTTTTTATTCGGGCGATTCTGGAACGGCATGCGCTGGCTGATGTTGGGTATGACAACGATTGTTGCCATACTGATGATGGGTGCCTATCTCGTGGCGATGGTCGTTCTCAACGCTCTTGGACGGGATCTCGTACCAAAGGAACATATCGGGGTATTTTCAGGGATTCGCATGATCTTTTTCGTCATGATCCCCATGGTGATTGGCCCCATTATTGGCTCCACCATTATTCGAAACAGTCCTTCGACTTATGTTGACGAGTTTGGGGTGATTCAGTCTACACCCATTCCAGAAATCTTTTTAGGTGGTGCATTCGTCGGGTTATTGGTAATGGCTCCACTCTACATATTATTAAGTACTCTAAAAGGTGGGGTAGGGTATGAGGCAACATGAGATAACGCAAGGGCATCCACTTCTTAATGAACAGGGACAAGTCATCGAAAGTGGTTATGCCAAAACGCTCATTCTCGATTACCACCGCTTGCAGGTGAAAGCATCACGCTTTCGGATTAAGGAATGGGACTACTATTTCATAGGAAGCGATGACTACGGTATTTCGGTGACAATCGCTGATCTCTCTTATATAGGACTTGTCGGAGTGACCTTCTTTCAATTTAAGGAAAAAAAGAAATTTTCGTATTCTGATTTTCGGCTTTTTCCTATGGGGAAGTTTCAATTGCCTCATTCGAGCCAAAGAGGTGATATTTCATACCGTAGCAAGAAAATAACGCTTGATATTAAAGTAACCGAATCTTTGCGAACGATTTATTGTCACATCCCACGGTTTCACAATGGAAAATCCTTGACGTTGGATGTACTCCTCACGGATCCACCGCGAGATTCGATGGTCATTGTCACACCATTTAAGGAAGATCCCAGGGCTTTCTACTATAACCAGAAGCTGAATAATCTGTCCGTGACCGGTGAAATTCACTTTGGCCATCAGGTATATGATTTAAGCAAAAAACAAGCCGTTTTGGATTGGGGGCGCGGGGTATGGACCTATGATAATACATGGTATTGGAGTTCGCTTTCGGATTACTTACCCGATGGAAGCAAGTTTGGCTTTAATTTAGGATACGGTTTCGGAGATACCTCAAAGGCCACAGAAAACATGATTTTCTACCAAGGGGTAGCCCATAAGCTGGAGGAAATTGATTTCGGCATCCCCCAGGTAGATGGTCAAGATGATTTTTTGTCACCGTGGCATTTTACATCGTCAGACGGCCGTTTTGAAGCATCCTTTGAACCAATATACGATAACTATACGAATATTAACTTTATTTTTATCCAACACCTCGCCCATCAGGTGTTTGGCTATTTTAGTGGCTATGCCATTCTCGATGATGGAAAGAAAATCACCTTTAATCGACTATTTGGTTTTGCGGAAAAAGTAAGAAATCGGTGGTGAGAACATGAAGCAACTGTATACCCCTTGGGGTGAAATGCTCGATTCAAATCAGGTTTTACCGGAATATCCACGTCCTCAGCTTAGACGCCAAAGTTACTTTAACTTAAATGGTTATTGGAATTACGCCATCTCGGAAAAAGAAGACGTCGATGGGTATGATGGAAAGATTCTGGTCCCCTTCTCACCAGAAAGTGTCCTTTCAGGCGTCAAGCGGTTTGTTCGACCGACGGAGTACTTGCATTATCAACGGGAAGTCACATTACCAGAGGACTTTGTTTTGGACCGAGTTATTCTTCACTTTGGAGCAGTCGACCAAATAGCGGAGGTTTGGATTAACGGCCGCTATGTGGGCAAACATGTCGGTGGCTATACTCCCTTTTCTTTTGACATCACCGATTTTTTAGACGGTCCTTGTTTTGACATAAAGGTTCGTGTTAAAGATTTTAGTAATACCAGTTACCATCAGACGGGAAAGCAACGCATTGAACGGGGCGGAATTTGGTACACCCCACAATCAGGAATTTGGCAGACGGTATGGTTAGAAAGTGTACCCGAAGCACATATTAAGCGGTTAAAACTCACTCCACTATTCGATGAACAGGCCATCCGATTTGAGATTGAACATACGGGGCATGAAACCTTCAACGTTCAAGTTCGTTTTAATGGAAAAGTGCAGGGAAAAATAATAACGAAGGACAGTTCCTTCATCGTCCCCCTAGCGGAATGTTATCCGTGGAGTCCCGATGCGCCCCATCTCTACGATATCGACATCAAATACGTGGAAGATCACGTGGAGAGCTATATTGGACTGCGGAAAGTAGAAAAGAAGAAAGATGCAAGCGGCATTTATCGCTTTTATCTAAATAATCAGCCGCTTTTCCTTACTGGCGTATTAGATCAGGGCTATTATCCCGATGGCCTTTTGACCCCTCCAAGCGATGAAGCCATAATATACGATATTATGACCATGAAGGAGATGGGGTTTAACCTTCTCCGTAAACATATTAAGATTGAACCGGCCCGATGGTACTATCATTGCGATCGCCTCGGAATGTTGGTGTGGCAAGATATGGTGAATGGTTCGGAACGGAAGGACATTGTCTTTCATGGATTACTAGCCCATCTGGGCATCCATCTTAAAGACCACCGCTATCGTCTGTTTGGTCGGCAACATCCCGAAGGCAGACAACAGTTTTATATTGAGTTAAAAGAGATGGTGGACCATCTTTACTCCCACCCCTCAATCGTCACGTGGGTTCCCTTTAACGAGGCTTGGGGGCAGTTCGACAGTCAGAAAGTGGTGGATTATCTTTTAACGCTCGATCGCTCACGGTTGATTGACCATGCCAGTGGATGGTCGGATCAAGGCATCGGTGACTACCACAGCCGCCACATCTATTTCACGCCTATTCGGTTTCGTAAGAAGTGGGGGAAGAAACGCATCCTGGCATTAACGGAATTCGGGGGTTACAGCTTAGCGGTTGAAGGTCACCGGTACAATGAAGACTCCGTTTTTGGATATCGGGTTTATAAAACCATTGAAGAGCTAGAAATAGCTTTCACAAAACTCTACCATCGAATCTTTCAGCAGCTGGCGAATGGTTTATCCGTCATCATCTATACCCAACTCAGCGATGTGGAAGATGAGGTGAACGGATTCATCACCTATGACCGCAAAGTGGTCAAGATCGACCCCAAACGCGTGAATGACTTAAATCAAAGGCTGATCGAACGGTTTAATGCGCTTGTCTTTCAAACGCATGTAGCGGATTAAGGTGTGACCGAATTCATTTCAAACTTCATTGGCCTCAAAATCATTGCTTTCTTTCATTACATCGTGAAATCTTCTTGAAAAACATGAAATAAATGATATAATAAAGAAGTTAGAATTGATGTCCATAAGTAAGAAACGGAGGAATCAAGATGCGTGTTAATATTACATTAGAATGCACGGAGTGTAAGGAACAAAACTACATTTCGACCAAAAACCGCAAAACGAATCCTGATCGCTTGGAGCTTCAAAAGTATTGCCCCCGTTGCAATCGTAAGACCTTACACCGAGAACGGAGAAAATAAAGACTGACATTTTGTCAGTTTTTTTCTTTATAGTTAATTTATTTTTTATTACACGGCCAGATGGTATAATGGTGTTGAAGATTGGAGATGGAGGAGTCACTATGAAAAAGTATTTATATGGTATTGATGTTGGCGGTACAGCAATTAAGTTAGGTCTTTTTACTGTTGACGGGGAACTCATCGATCAATTTGATATTCGGACGCGTACGGAAAACGGTGGCGAAATGATTTTGACCGATATTGCTGAATCGCTGACGAACCATTATGAAACGCATGGTCTGAAACCAGGCGATATCCAAGGCGTCGGTATTGGGGTACCTGGCCCGGTTCACAATGGGGTGGTGAATCGTTGCGTCAATCTGGGTTGGGGGATTGTCAACGTAAAAAGTGAATTAGAGAATCTTATCCACCTTCCAGTGTTTGTCGGCAACGATGCCAATGTGGCAGGTTTAGGCGAACTGTGGAAGGGAAGCGGCAAAGGTTACTCCAGCATGGTGCTTTTTACGCTAGGTACGGGAATCGGTGGTGCGGTCATTGTTGACGGAAAAGTCATCGAAGGGATTTCCGGTGCAGGGGGTGAGATCGGACACGCCCCCATTCCGGATGCGGAAAACGGTTATCAATGCAATTGCGGGAAGCGCGGCTGCCTTGAAACCGTCGCTTCAGCCACTGGAGTGGTCCGTGTCGCGAAGGATTATCTCTCCACTTCAGATGAGCCGTCATCGTTACGGCAATTTCATGACCTATCTGCCAAAAAAGTATTTGATGCTGCTAAGAATGGAGATGCTCTTGCATTACGCGTAGTAGACCAATTCGGCAAAAATATTGGCTATATCTGTGCCATCCTCGCCAGTGCCTTAAATCCAGAAGCCTTTGTTTTCGGTGGAGGAATGGCTAAAGCCGGACCGATTATTACAGAGACAATTGAGAAGCACTTCAAGCAATATGCCTTTTTCGCGGTTCAGGGCGTCACCCAATTTAAGTTGGCCTCGCTTGGAAATGATGCTGGTATTTATGGTGCTGCCTATTTAGCCAAAACAAACACGAGTCATACATGAGTTGAGGATGAATGACATGAAGATCGAACGCATCGTCAACCAACCGATGGATGTGAACACCTACGTCGTCATCGACCAGCATCGTTGCCTCATCATCGATCCGAGCTTTAATCATACGGAACTTATCAACTTCATTGAAATGGAAGAACTTGAAGTGATGGCGGTAGTCCTTACACATGGTCACTTCGATCATATGATTTCTGTAAATACCGTCTGTCACATGTATGACGTTCCCCTGTATATCCATCCAAAGGAAGTGGAATATTTGTACGATGCGGACAAAAATTTATCTTCCTATTTCGCAAAGGGGAAGGAAGTGACGGTGACCGAACGTGTCAGTGTCCGACCGATCGATGAAAATACGACGCAGATTGAAGGCATTCCGGTCACTGTTCTTCACGTTCCTGGACATTCCCCCGGCAGCATTGCCCTATACTTCAAAGAAGCCAACGCCCTGTTTTCCGGTGATGTGCTATTCTATCAGTCCATCGGTAGGACGGATTTTGCGGGTGGGCACTTTGATAAACTAAAGCAAAGCATTCAAGAAAAACTATTTACATTACCCGATGAGACGATGGTTTATCCTGGACATGGGCCAGAAACGTCAATCGGCTTAGAAAAGCGAATGAATCCCTTTGTTGGGTTTTAAAATGGATCAAAGACTTGCTTGAATCAGCAAGTCTTTTTTATTGAAAAATTTTTTTCGAAAATAGAAAACCATGACGTATATAATAGATGGACCATCAGAATGGAGGAATGATGAATATGGATCCGAAAGACCAAATTGTTCAACTTGTCCAAGCGGCTTATGATGACGGGG
This sequence comes from Haloplasmataceae bacterium, assembly GCA_036562595.1. Lineage (GTDB taxonomy): Bacteria > Bacillota_I > Bacilli_A > Haloplasmatales > Haloplasmataceae > DATCJW01. Next base: position 11,829 of record DATCJW010000062.1, read on the forward strand.
CTTCGGACATTCATTTTGTAGCTGGAAAAGATCATTGCCGCATCAAATTTCGTCACGGCCAGACGTTATTTGACTATGATGTCATCGCGATTGCGGATTATCTCAAACTCCTTCATTACATCAAATATCGTAGCCATCTAAACTGGAATCAGGCCAAAGGCCCGCAATCCAGTGCTTTTAATCTCACGGTTTATGGCACGCCGCACCGCATCCGCGTATCGGCGATCTATTCGAAATATTATGAAAGCCTGGTTTTGCGGATTCATGATGGAACACTTTATGAGCAATTTGACAATCTCTTTCATGACGAAAATCAAGGAAATGAAATCCTCCGGTCGATTGAAAGCTGGCCTGGGCTTATTCTTTTCACTGGGCCAACAGGAGCAGGCAAAACGACACTGGCTTACGGGGTTCTATACGAGTTAAAGCGGAAAGGCCTCTCCATTGTCAGCATTGAGGATCCCGTTGAACATTATTTCGATGACTATGTTCAACTCGAGATTAATGAGACAGCAGGTGTAGAATACGGTGGAGTGATAAAAGAGGTGTTGCGCCATGATCCCGACGTGATCTTTATCGGTGAAATACGTCATCCTGAAAGCGCAAAGGCGGCGATACGAGCCAGTTTGACCGGGCATATGGTCATCAGTACCCTTCATGCCAAAAATGCAATACAAGCCTTTTATCGCCTCCAAGAGCTGGGAATTTCCCTATTGGAACTCGAACAGGTTTTAAGCCTTGTTACCAATCAGCGACTGGCGCTTGGTGAAAAGGGAAAACGGGCGATCCTCGAGTTGCTCAATCGAGAAAAGATCGAAGAAGCTTTATACGCGCTTAAAAAAGGGGAGAAATTTGTGTATACGACCCTCCAGGAGCTTGCGTTAGAACAAGGATTGACACTGTTGAAAGGATGAGAAGATGAAGCTTGAAAAACAATGCGCCTTCATAAAGTGGCTTTCGCGGCTTATCGATCAAGGCTATTCATTAGAAGAAAGCCTTGAACACTTAAGCTTCATCGAACCCCAGATGACAAAACGGATTCAAAGGGCTTTAGAGAGGGGGATCGCCTTTAATGAGGCGATACGGTATCTCCGTTTTAAACCCTATGCCTACCATCTGTTAACGATCGCCATTGAAACGAACACTTTTGATCGGGGCCTCAAACTTCTTTTGAAACGGTATGACTTTGAACTGAAACAACGGAAACATTTTCGTGAGTTGCTCTATTATCCGCTGACGCTTTTCCTCTTTGCGGTGATTCTCTTTGAATATTTTCGCGTTGAACTATATCCCATGTTGCTGCAGTTATCTCTTGACGTAACGTTAAGCCCCCTTCATACCTTTCTCGCCTTCCATTTGTTGAAGCTCGTTTTGGCCCTTTTGGTGATCGGTTATATCGTATTTCGTCGTTTTCCTAGGACATTTCATCTCATTCCCCTTGTTCGTGAACTCCGAACGCTTTCCTTTTGTCACCAGTTGAACGTGTTGCTTCAGTCTGGCCATAGCATGGAAGAGGCACTTGATCTCTTTGAAAAACAAAACGCAGCATTGCGAAAGGACATTCAACGCCTTAAAGAATGTATCGTTCAAAATTGCTTAATTAATCATCCCTATTTCCGTTTCACGCAGCGTTTTATTCACGTATTGCTTCTCGGTCTGCGAACCAATCAACTCACCGAACAGCTTTCCGTTTACGAAAGATTAGCCGAAGAACGTTGTGAACTAGAACTTAAACGGATAGGGCAATGGCTACAATATGGTATGTTTCTGTTGATCGCGTTCAACATTCTGATGGTCTATTATGTCTTAGTTTTTCCTATCATCAACATGTTCTATCAAATCTGAGAAGGAGGTTACACCATGCGTAATAATCATCACAACGGCTTTACTTTAATGGAAATGTTGTTGGTTCTTCTAATCATTTCGGCTTTAACGGTTCTTGTTCTTCCCAATATCGTTCAGACCAAAGATACGATTAACGAAAAGACATGTGAAGCCTACGTAGCCTTCGTGAATACTCAACTTCAGATTTATGCGCTCGATCATGATGGGTATCCCGAATCCCTCCAAACCCTTATCGACGAGGGATACATTAAAACGGATCGTTGCCCCGATGGACGCATGCTTATTCTCGATCCAGAAACGAACAAAGAGGTTTTCATTAAAGATGAGGAATCCATCTAATCGCAAAAAAAGAAGTAGAGGATATTTCCTCTATGAGCTATGTCTCGTTCTCACGCTTATTGGTTCTCTATACCTGCTTATTAAGTTTCCAACCTATGAAACTGATGAAAGCAAGCTAACAGCTTTCATCACAACGTTTGAGAACGATCTAAATTATGTGAAACTTCATTCGGCTGCAACAGGCGAACGGTTTGACCTTTACTTTTCGCAAACATCGCCTAGCTATTCGATTCGCCGTTCCTTACAAACTATCGATACGCGTTCGTACGATGATTCCATAACGATTATCAAACACTTTAACGACCATCGCATCGTTGTGGTGGCTGGAATGGTTGAAAGTGATGGAATGATGACCATCTGTGTGGGAGAAAAATGTAAAACTTTACACGTCGAAGCAAAAGGAGGCGTTCTCCGTGTTCAAGAACAAACAAGGCCTGTTTCTATGCGAGGAGCTTTTGTCCCTTGTATTGATCTTCATTCTAATTACCCACATCCTTTTGGGATTCATCGCACTCCAAAAGCGGATCAAGCAGATTCAGGAAGAAGAGGCAATGATGCAGGCACTGATTCAGACCATTCGGAAACGTTTAAACGGAGAGGATATCGAATGGGATGAACGTTATGAATGGATGGACGATGGGAACCGGATCTGCCTTACTGCGAATCAAAACGGAGTGCGGAAAACGTTGTGTGAAGTTTATGAACCGTAAGGGGTATACTCTCTTAGAGTTCTTACTTGCCCTTTTAATCGCAGTAACGGTGTTGACTATCTTATCCCTATTGATCCGCTCTTTGGCCGTGTCATTAACTCCAACAAATGAGCGACTGAATATGGAGGCTTTCGTTATGAAAGTGGAGCGTGATCTCTGGAGAGTGGCCCCTTCGGATCTATTGGTGGAGGAGCAAAAACTATCGTATACGACGCAAAGCCGAACACGTTATACCTTCTATGTAGAGAACCAAAGCCTTATCATGGAAATCGGAACTGTGGGCAAAGAGCGCTATGTATGGATGGACGGGATCCTCACGCTTAATTTTTTTAAAACCGCAGAAGGTATATGTATTTATTGGTCTGATGTGAAGGGGCGGGAGTATGAAAACACGATTTTCTACGCGTGGCATTAGCCTCCCGTTCATCCTCTTATTTTTGGCCCTTATTATTCCCTTATTGTATACGTCGAGCACTCTCGTGTATAATGAGATTAAAGCCCATGAGGCAAAACGAGTCGCTCATCGCTTGTATTTAATGAAGGAAGGCGCCATCCATTACCTGATTTCGAAAATGGAAAACAATGAAGAAGCAGATGGCATAACGTTGACTTTTGAATCGGGTTACGCCTTTATTATTAACCGTGCAAAAAATGCCGATTTTATTCAGTATGAAATCCATATCTATGATGAAGCGTTCAATTATGTTTACATAGTATTCACTTATCACTATAAGGACGGAACCTATACCGTAACATGAAAGGGGACTATCAATGATTATCTACTTGATCGGAATGATGGGAAGTGGGAAAACAACCATTGGAAAGCATCTTGCGGATAGGTTACAATTCAAATGGGTTGATTTGGATCAATTGATTGAGAAAGAATCCGGCCTATCGACTCATGAATATATTCAAAAATTTGGGATTGATAAATTTAGGGATAGGGAAACTGAAGCCTTAGAGAGCCATACAGAACCTGGTTCGGTCATCTCATGCGGTGGTGGCGTCGTTATAAACCCAAACCATCGTCATTGGATGAGAAATCATGGCGTCGTTATCTACCTCCAATGCGACATTGATACCCTTGTCAAACGACTTGAAACAACGAACCTGGCCATGCGCCCATTACTCATGGGTGATGATCTTAAGACACGGTTGACCGCTCTTTATGACTCCCGAAAGGCGCTGTATGAGGAAGCCTCTCACTATACGATTTCTTGTGATGAAAAAACAATTGATGAGATTGTAGAAGAGATTGTCATCCTCATCAGTCATCTTCAGAAAAATGAAATAATGCTTGATCAAAAAATCAAGTGAACGTGAAAGGTTTTAAATCGCTTCAGCAATTGGCTGAAGCGATTTCTTATGTTATGATTGATTTATGACTTGAAAAAATGGTTAAAAACAAAGTTTTTTAAAAAAGAGGCGATATAAGAAATTTGTTTTTGATATAATATTATAAACATATTTGGGATAGGTTTGGGTTTATTCATTAAAATGATACATGATATAAGAGGGTTGCAATCATTTGATGATGAAGTATTGGATTATAGGGATCATTGGAATCTAAAAAGAGCGACAAGATTTAATCGTTGCCTTTTGGTTTTACGACTTTGAAAATCCCCGAGTAATCACAATAGAGTAATTCATTGAGATTATCCGCCTATCACTATTCGCATGATCGGAGGATTTCTTTATCAATTGATAGACTAAGGAATGACCTAAATGTAGTGCTTTCTTATTCATATATCTGCCTATGTTGAGATAAAAGAACTAAGATATTGACGATTAAAGATAGGCCGTTGATGTTTTTTCAGGATTCTACTTCTTCCGTTGAATCAAATATTCATGATTGCTTAAAGCGCGCTATCACTTTAGTAAGAAACAGACTTTTGATATACTGATGATATAATTAGTGAATAAAAGGGGACTTCATATGAAAATAAAAGTGGTTAATGGTCCGAACTTGAATCTATTAGGCATTCGTAAACCCGAAGTATACGGTACAATAACCTACCAAGAGCTTACGAATCAAATCCAGTCTTTTTGTGCTGAACGTGGCATAACCGTCGAGATCGTCCAATCGAATCATGAAGGTTCAATTGTCGATGCCATCCATGATGCCTATTTTAAAGGTTTTAATGGTCTCATCATTAACCCTGGTGCCTATACTCATTATTCTTATGCCATACGGGATGCTCTCGAAGCAATCGAGGGAGTACTGAAGGTAGAGGTGCACCTTTCGAATATCTATGCTCGGGAATCCTTTCGAGCTATAAATGTTATACGTGATGTGGTCGATTGGAGCATCGTCGGAAAAGGAATTGAAGGTTACTTTGAAGCCATCACTTGGATCGCATCGAAAAAATGTAGACAAAGGGACACTTCTTCGTTATAATATAACTGTTAAATGATGATGGAGGTAGTAATATGATTTCAGTTAACGATTTGCGTAACGGTATGTCGATCGAAATGGATGGAAATATCTACCAAATCCTTGAGTTTCAACACGTGAAGTCTGCACGCAGTGCCGCCTTCGTCCGCCTCAAAGTTAAGGATTTGCGCAACGGGACTGTTAAGGAAATGACCGTCAACCCAAACGATAAATACAAACAGGCCATCATTGAGAAGGTAAGCATGCAGTATTTGTATAATACTGGCGATACCTATGTTTTTATGAATAACGAAACATTCGAACAGCTCGAAATTCCTTCCTCCAGCTTAGAATACGAGAAAAACTTTATCCGTGAAGGCATGGAAGTCACCATTATCATGTACCAAAACGAAATCTTAGGCATTGACCTTCCTGATAAGGTCACGCTTCAAATCGTGGAATGTGAACCAGCAGTAGCAGGGAATACCGCAACAACCGCAATGAAGCAAGCAGTACTCGAGACGGGCTTAACCGTACAAGTACCACTCTTTATCGAAAATGGCGAAAAAATTGTCGTCAGCACGGAAGATGGGCGGTACGTCTCCCGCGCAAAATAAGTCAAAAGAAACGAAAAAAACTGGCTAGTAGCCCAGTTTTTTTTGTATTTTAGTATTTTTTTGTGACCTCCCTCATATTGTTAAATAGACAAATATGAGGAGGTTGTATGATGAAACCACAAAGCAAGATAACCATCTTTATGGTGGTTATGATCGTGATGCTGTCCATTTACTACTTCACCCTTGGTGGCGACGATAATAAGAACAACAATCCGGGAGGCCCGAACAACCAACCAACCTTCCGTTATGAACCATATGAAAAGTTACGAACCGAACTCCAAAACAGTCGAAAGGCGATGATGGAAGAATTGAATGCATTACTCGTCAGTGCGGACCTCACGGAACAGGAAAAGAATGAAACCTTTAACTATATTGTTGAACTCCAAGCCATGTCGACACGTGAACTGAATTTCGAAGAGATATTGAGGAATGAAGGGTATCTCGATGCCTTCGTCCAAAGTTCCAGTCGCTTTGAGAAGTCTCCGATCGTCGTCATCCGGGTGCTGGATACTGAACATAGCGTTGCTGAAGCGGCCTCAATTATGCTGAAGGCCAGTGAACATTTTATATCTGCCTCTGGTTTACCATATGAAGTGACAGTCGAATTTGACACAATCGATCCGAATGAAATGTACTAAAGTTTTTATCCCACACTCTTCATATATTCATAATCTATCTTATATTCTCAAGGGGAGGGCGTGAGAGCTCTCTTCTTTGCTTTCATGGAATTCGTTAGAACTCCTTGCATTATCCATTCGGGTTGATATATAATACTACTAGTAGAAAATGCCGGACGGATCGTGGCGGTTTTTAGAAAGTGAGGTGTAGTATTTCTAGCCAGAAATACAGGACGATGGAAACGCGTTATATTAAATTGGATGTCGATAGTCAGGATAAAATAGGTGATATTAACGTCAATTTACAAGTCTTAGAAGTCATTGCCGCCCAAGCGGCACAGGAAGTTCCTGGAGTCGCTTCCATGCATGACAAGCTGCCCAAACTGGTTTCAGAAACTTTCAATCGCAACCACAGAAGTGGGGCGAATGTGGAGATCATAAAAAACGGCATTGTTGTTGATGTTTACGTCGATGTGAAATATGGTGAATCGATCCATAAAGTGGGTAAGCAAATTCAAGAGAATGTGAAGCAATCCATTTATAATATGACATATTTGGAAGTGTCAAAAGTATACGTTCATGTTGTAAATATTGATTTTAAAACCACGTAATGTGGTTTTTCTTTTTGTGAGTTTATGAATACAAAGCGTGCCGGTTATGTTATAATAAAGGATGAATATTTTATAGGTGAGAATCATGAAACGAAAAACAGAACGAGAGATCATCATCCTAGCCCTTTATATGATCGAACTAACGAAAGCCACCATCGATGAAGCACTTCACTCATTAAAGGAAATATTCGGATTTGAAGAACCGACCGACTACATCTTACAAAGTATCCGTGGAGTGATTGCCAATATTGAGGAGATCGATGCCATCATCGCTCGTAATCTCTTCAACTATACAATCGATCGTCTCTCGTATATCGATCGACAGATCGTCCGCTTTGCGACATATGAGTTGACATTACACGATCCCGAACTGGCGCCGGCCATTGTGATTAATGAGGCCATTGAGTTCAGCAAGAAGTATAGCGATCTTGACGATGGGAAGGCTTCTGCCTTCGTCAATCGCCTACTTGATAATATAAAGAAAGACCTCAACGTATAGAGATTTGGGGGATACTATGGAGCGACAGCCGCTAACCGTCAGTGCCTTAACGAAATACATCAAATATCTCTTCGATCACGACACGAACTTACAACGAGTGGTGGTAAAAGGGGAGGTTTCCAATTTTACTCACCATAGCCGGGGGCACTTTTATTTTACCCTTAAAGATGAACAAGCTCAAATCAAAGCCGTCATGTTCCGCCAACAGGCAGAGACCGTCCTATTTCAGATTGAAGACGGCATGCAAGTCATCGTTGAAGGATATGTGACGGTTTATGTGGCAGGTGGGACGTACCAAATACAAGTCGAATCGGTACGTGTTGATGGCCTTGGAGAATTATTTGTCCGATTTGAACAGTTAAAGAAGAAGTTAGCGGCTGAAGGCCTATTCGATGAACGATTTAAAAAGCCAATTCCACAGTTTCCAAAACGGATTGGTGTCATCACCTCACCAACCGGGGCGGCGATTCGCGATATCTTAACAACATTGCGACGACGCTATCGGCTGGTTGAAGTGATCATTTTCCCGACTTTGGTTCAGGGTGTTCTGGCAAAAGAGTCCATCGTCCACTCCATCGAAAAGGCAAATGCCTATCCAGGCCTTGACGTTATTATTCTCGGCCGAGGGGGTGGATCGATTGAAGACCTTTGGTGTTTCAACGAGGAAGAGGTCGCTTATGCCATTTTCAAGTCCAAAGTGCCGATTATTAGTGCTGTCGGACACGAAACGGATTTTACCATTAGTGATTTTGTAAGCGATCGCCGGGCAGCGACACCTACAGCTGCGGCGGAACTCGCTGTCCCGAATACACAGGATTTGCTGGTCTATCTGGATCAGTTGAAGTCCAGACTATCACATGCGATGAACCGCCTGCATAACGAACTACGATTGCGATTGAATCGCATAGCTGAAAGTTATGTTTTTAAACAGCCAGAACGGATTTTGGAACAATTTTATTATCGGCTTGATAGCCTGCATAAAGGGCTCGAATTCAATAGCCCAAAGACTGTACTCTCGCTAGTGAACGAAAGGTTAATGGCCTATCGGAAACAGCTTAACGATTACTACCACGCTTTGGTTCGCTTAAAACGGCACCAGTTCGAACGGTTAAGCGAACAGCTGGAACTCGTTAATCCGCTAGGGATCCTCAAACGGGGCTATGCGGTTGTAAAAAAAGACAATCAGGCCATTCAATCGGTCCATCAGGTAACGATGGGAGACCGACTTACAGTAGATTTCAACGATGGGACATTGGCCGTTGATGTAATCGAGAAGGAGGAACGCACCTATGAGTGACTTTAACTTTGAACAATCTTTGAAAGAACTCGAAGCCATCGTCAAAAAGCTGGAATCCGGTAACGTGAACTTAGATGAAAGCATCAAGCTTTATCAACGTGGGCTTGAACTCTATCGGACCTGTTATAAACAGTTACAAGAAGCAGAGGATCTGATCGTGAAAATCCATGAGGATGAGGAAACGTCATGACCTTTGAACAATTCTTACAAAAAGGAAAAAAACAGGTCGAAGCCCGGGGAGAACAATTTCTCGATACGCTAAATCTTGCCCCGAAACTGAAGGAAGCAATGCGTTATTCCTTTACAGCAGGGGGAAAGCGACTCCGACCGCTCCTTCTCCTATCAGTTTTAGATCTTTTTCAAGTCCCGCTAGAAAAAGGTCTAAACACGGCGGTAGCTATTGAATTCATCCATACCTCCTCGCTGATTCATGATGACCTTCCAGCGATGGACGATGATGATTTACGGCGGGGAAAACCCACCAATCATAAAGTATTCGGAGAAGCGACTGCCATTTTAGCAGGTGATGCGCTTTTGATCCATGCTTTCGAACTGATTGCCAGCGATCCCTACCTGCCGGACAGGACAAAGGTGCAACTAATCAACGAACTTAGTCAGGCAACTGGGGCGAACGGCATGGTTGGCGGTCAACAGCTTGATATTGAGAACGAAGAAAAATCCCTGACGTTAGAAGAACTGACCACTGTCCATGAGCATAAAACAGGGCGCCTATTACGATATAGCTTTATAGCTGGTGGGCTTATCGCCGATGCCGATGAAACGGTTCTGTCATCACTCGATCAAGCATCGTACCATTTGGGGCTCGCTTTTCAAATCCAAGATGACTTGCTGGATGTGATTGGAGATCCAGCGCTAATTGGAAAACGAACCCATCAAGATGAAAAGAATCGGAAGGCGACTTTTGTTAGCCTCCTTGGGATCGATAAAACCAAAAAACGGGTCCAATTCCATTTCCAACAGGCATTAGAAACGCTTTTACCTTTCTGCCCGACAACAAGCATGTTATATCAACTCCTACAATTCATTATCAATCGAAAACAATAGGGTAAGAGTGATAGTATGATCAATCTATACGACATTAAGGATCCTCGTTTTTTGAAAGATCTATCCATTGAAGAATTGGAACAACTGGCTGCGGAGATCCGCAAATTTTTAATCAAGACGCTATCAAAAACCGGCGGCCATGTGGCACCGAACCTTGGCACGGTGGAGCTGACCATTGCGATGCATCGTGCTTTCGATAGCCCTCGAGACAAGCTTATTTTTGATGTTGGGCACCAAATCTATACCCACAAAATATTAACGGGGCGCGCAAAATACTTTGACACGCTCCGTCAATATAATGGATTAAGTGGTTTTCCAAAACGGATTGAAAGCGAACATGACTGTTGGGAAACTGGCCATAGTTCAACCTCGATTTCCGCTGCCGCAGGTTTTGTTTATGCCCGCGACTATCGAAATGAAGATTACCATGTCGTCGCCCTTATTGGCGATGGGGCCCTGACCGGAGGAATGGCTTTTGAAGGGTTAAACCACCTCGGTCAAACAGGAAAACGGGTGATCATTATTTTGAATGATAACGAGATGTCTATCTCTCAAAACGTAGGGGCTTTTACAAATATCCTAATCAAGCTACGCTTGCATCCTCGATATAATCAAGCGAAGAAACTATCAACATACTTTTTAAAAGAGAACCGCTTTTTCACACGACTCGTCAAACGTACTCATGCCAGCATTAAACGCTTCTTTCTCCAAAGCAACATTTTCGAAGACATGGGATTTGAATATTTCGGCCCACTCGATGGTCACGATATCCCGACACTACTAAAAGCCTTTGAAGTCAGCAAATCGCTTGATAAGCCGGTACTCCTTCACGTCGTTACGCAAAAAGGGAAGGGATATAAGCCAGCCGAAGAAGATACCGTAGGGATCTGGCATGGATGTGGCCCCTTCGATATCGAGACGGGTGAATTTAAATGTCAGCAAGATGAAAATGTATGGAGTTGGAGTAAAATATTTAGTGAGATCGTTACGGAGTTAGCCAAAAAAGATGATCGGATCTTCGCTATCACTCCAGCCATGAAAAACGGCTCACAACTTGGCTGTTTTGAGGAGGCTTTCCCTGATCGGTTTATTGACGTCGGGATTGCCGAACAGCATGCGCTCACCTTTGCCGGAGGGTTGGCCATTCAGGGCTTGCGCCCTTATGTAGCCATCTATTCGACGTTCCTCCAGCGGGCTTACGACCAACTCAATCACGACCTTGCCCGTCAGAATTTGCCGGTGGTAATAGGTGTGGATCGAGCCGGTCTCGTCGATGGTGACGGCGAAACCCATCAAGGAATCTACGACATTTCCTTTTCGCGTTCGATACCGAACGTTGCCATCATGATGCCAAAGGACCCTGAAGAGGCCTATGATATGCTGTATACGGCATTTAATAGGGAACAAGTATCCCTTATACGATACCCCAGAGGGAGTTATCGCGTGGATGGCCTCCTTTCATACACGCCACAAGAAATCGAATACGGAACATGGACAATGGAGCGTTTTGGTGATGACCTTTATATTTTGTCCTATGGACCAAACGTGCAATCCATTGTTGAAACAGTCAAGCGGCATCAATTGCCCGTAACCGTTATTAATGCCCGCTTCATTAAACCTCTCGATACGAAAATGCTCGATTCGATCCTTGAGACGAATAAGCCAGTCCTTGTTTTTGAAGAGGCAACCAAGATCGGTTCGCTATATAGTGCCGTTCTTGAGTATGTTCATGATACCGGACGATACGCAGAGGTCCACGGCATGGGATTACCGGATCAATTCATCCCACAAGGCGATCGCAAGCGACTACTTGAAGATTATCATTTGGATGAATCCTCCCTTGTAAAAAAGATCCATACGCTGCTTCATAAAGAGAGTGGTATTGATGGGTAAAAAGGAACGCATCGATGTCCGTTTGGTTCAAGAAGGGTTTTTCCCCTCTCGAGAACAGGCGAAACGGAGCATCATGGCGGGTGAAGTACTGGTCGATGACGAAGTGGTCCTTAAACCGGGTCAACTCGTGGGCATCGATCAAACAATTCGCCTAAAAGGACAGACGATGCGCTATGTGAGCCGTGGGGGCTATAAATTAGAAAAAGCGCTTAGGACTTTTCAAATTGACTTAACGGATGCGGTTGTACTCGATATCGGAGCGTCTACAGGAGGATTTACGGATTGTGCGCTCCAACATGGGGCAAAACAGGTATATGCCGTGGACGTGGGTTACAATCAGCTGGATTGGCGCCTCCGCTCGGACCCGCGTGTCGTGGTCATGGAGCGTTTGAACTTTCGCTACGCGACGCCAGATCTATTCCCCCTCTCGCCCGATGTTGCGATGATCGATGTATCCTTTATTTCGCTTCGCCTCATCCTTCCGCCCCTCTATCCAATACTAAGAAGCAATGGGAAAGTCATCGCTCTCATAAAACCTCAATTTGAGGCAGGAAAAGAACGGGT
>DATCJW010000066.1:0-13841 GCA_036562595.1 Haloplasmataceae bacterium
ATATTGGCACCATTCCATTCTAAAAATCGATTGTATTACAGAAGTCTTCCAGCTAGCGTTGAACGAAGGGAAGTAACGCCATGTGCCGTGCCCGTTTAATCGCAACGGTCAATTGGCGTTGATGTTTGGCGCACGTTCCCGTTACCCGCCGGGGTAAAATCTTACCACGATCGGTGATATATTTCTTTAGTAACTCTTGGTCTTTATAATCAATCGTCACCGGTGTTTCATTGTTCTTTTGGTCTTGGCAAAAAGCGCATACCTTACGGCGACGGCCTCGAAATCGACGTGCCACAATACTACCTCCTTTTTAAAATGGTAAATCGTCTTCAGAAAGATCGATGTCTAGATCGCTATCAAAGAAATCATCGTTGGACTCGGGTTGCGATTCGTTCCGAAGGTCACCAAAACCCAAACCGCTTTTTGGGCCAGATGGTTGATGCCCATAGGGTTCTTGATAGGGCTGCGAGGGATAGGGCCTATCCTCTCTTGCGCTTCGGGTATCAAGAAACTCCACATTATTACAAATCACTTCGGTGACATAACGCCGCGTCCCATCTTGTCCGTCATAAGAACGGGTTTGAAGGCTTCCATCAACGGCCACCTTACTCCCTTTCCGTAAAAAACGGCCGATGTTTTCCGCGAGCCGGCGGAACGCCACGCAGCGAATAAAGTCGGTCTCCCGCTCACCCATCTGGTTTACATAGGGCCGACTGACCGCTACGGTAAACGTCGCAACCGTAATTCCCGTTGTCGTCGTACGGATTTCAGGATCCGCTGTAATATTACCGATTAGAATCACTTTATTCACTTAATCCACATCCTTAAAAATGAAACCTTATTCCTCTTTAACGATGATATAGCGGATGATGTTCTCATTAATCCGTACTAGTCGATCGAACTCTTGAATCGCTCCAACGGGAGCTTTAGTGTTAATCACATAATAGTACCCTTTACGGAAATCCTCAATTTCATAAGCAAGATTGCGTAGCCCGAGATCTTCGACTTTGGTGATTTCCGCTTTTTGTTCCGTTAAAACCGAGGTCAGGTAATCGACTAGTTCCTTTCTCGCCTCATCTTCCAAATTCGGGCGAGCGATGAACATGATCTCATAATTTCTTTCCATGCAGTACACCTCCTTTTGGACTTTGGCCCACTTTTCATGAGCAAGGAGTGAGTATGACTCACATCAACACATTATAACATGATTATTCTTTATTGTAAATAAATAGATTGACTATTATACTAACCCGTTTTAGACATTGAAGCGGAAGTGCAGGATGTCGCCGTCTTGGACGAGATATTCTTTTCCCTCTAAGCGCATCTTGCCCCGTTCTTTGCAGGCCTGTTCCCCGCCGTAACGGACAAAATCCTCATAGGCGATGGTTTCCGCTCGAATAAAACCCTTTTGGAAGTCGCTATGGATAATCCCCGCACACTCTTGAGCGGTCATCCCTTTCCGAAAAGTCCAGGCCCGAACCTCCTTCTCCCCAACGGTAAAGAAAGTGGCAAGTCCTAATAAGGCGTAAGAGGCCTTGATGAGGCGATCGAGCCCGCTTTCGTTGAGGCCTAACTCGGCCAAAAAGAGGCCGCGTTCCTCATCCTCGAGTTCGGCTAGTTCCGCTTCGATCTTCGCGCATAATGCGATGACCTCTGCCCCCTCTTCTTTCGCATAGGATACAATCTGTTGAACATGCGGGTTGTCCCCATAGGAGGCCAGGTCCTTCTCCCCAATGTTCGCGACGTATAGAATGGGTTTTAGGGTCAGAAGGTGCAGATGTTTAATGGCCTCCCGCTCCGCTTTAGATAGTTCAACCTGCCGGGCAGGAACCCCCTCTAAAAAGTGGGCGCGGATCTTCGTTAAAGCGTGATACTCGTCTAAGACCGATGCATCCCGCATTTGGGCCTGCTTCTCGATCCGTTTGAGCCGCCGTTCCACCTGCTCAAGGTCGGCGAAGATGAGTTCTAAATTGATCGTTTCTATATCCCGCAAGGGATCGACCGACCCCTCGACGTGGGTAATGTTGGGATCGTCGAAACACCGGACGACCTCGACAATCGCATCCACTTCACGGATGTTCGCCAAAAACTGGTTCCCAAGCCCTTCGCCTTTACTCGCTCCTCGCACGAGGCCAGCAATATCGGTAAACTCAAAGGTGGTCGGAACCACTCGTTTTGGATTGACCATGGCGGCAAGGGTGTCAAGCCGCTCGTCAGGGACCATCACCACTCCGACGTTCGGGTCGATGGTCGCAAAGGGATAGTTCGCCGCTTCGACGGATGATTTTGTGATCGCATTGAAAAGCGTCGATTTCCCCACATTGGGCAAACCCACGATGCCTGCTGTCAGTGCCATCTCTATTCCTCCAGTTGTAATCCGTTCGTTATTTTTTACCTTCCATACTATAACATATTTTTTTAAAAAGATAAAAGACTATTAATAATAAAACCATGCTAAATGAGGTGAGGCGATGTCGTCCCGCTTTCAAATAAAACCGCTGTTGTTTTTCGCGTTGCTCATCCTCCTCCTTTTGGCCTCTTTCATCGCCCACTTAAACGTCCAGATCCCCTCTTCTCAACCTATCCGCCACCTGTTTACCACCGAATTTTACAGTGCCGACGGGACCAAATTTTATGAACTCTATCATCGCGGCACCAGGACCTATACCGAACTCCACGAAATCTCCCCTTATTTGCGGGAAGCGATGATTGCCGTTGAGGACCGCCACTTCTACTATCACTTCGGTTTAAATCCTTACCGGATCCTAAAGGCCTTCATTGAAAATATTCTGGCGAAGGAAAAACGCTACGGCGCCTCCACTATTACTCAACAGCTCGCCCGAAACCTCTATTTAAGCCTCGAAAAGACCTGGCGACGCAAACTACAGGAGGCTTACTATGCCCTCCTGCTTGAGGCCAACTTTTCCAAAGACGACATATTAGAGGGGTACCTCAATACCATCTACTTCGGTCATGGAATTTACGGGGTTGGGGATGCGGCACGGTTTTATTTCAACAAGCAGGCTAAAGACCTGACGTTGAAGGAAGCCGCGATGTTAACGGCTATTATTCGGGCCCCTCAATTCTACTCGCCGCTTTTAAAGCCTGAAGCTAACGAACAAAGGGCTAACATGATCCTTCGACTCATGCGGGATCAAAAGCGGATCACTCCTGCCGAGTACGAACAGGCGCTTAAGGAGACGGTCGCCCTATACGGGAAACGGACAGTTCACCACAATCCCGCCCCCTATTTCCTCGATGTCGTCCAGCAGGAATTGGCGGAGTTGGAGCTCAAACCGCCCCATCCGTTACAACGGGGGCAGAAGGTCTATACGACGCTTGACCTCCGGTTAAACCACATCATCGAGGAAGGGTTGGATCACATCTTCCCCAGCTGGTCCCCCATTGAGGCGGCTTTGTATGCGATCGAACCGAATACAGGATATGTTCGCGCGATCGTCGGGGGTAGAGACTACAGTGCCTCACAGTTTAATCGCGCGACGCAAAGCGTCCGCCAGACAGGTTCAACGATCAAACCGCTCCTCTACTATCGCGCTTTGGAGGCTGGCTTTACGCCTTCAACACGGCTGAAAAGCGAGCCCACTACCTTTTATCTCCACCATGAACCCTTTACCCCGCAAAACTACAACCGAAAATACCTCAATCGCAAGATTTCCCTTGCCTATGCGTTGGCCACATCGGATAACATTTATGCGGTAAAAACCCATCTCTTTTTAGGGGATGAGGCCATGATCGACACCCTCCGAACCTTCGGCATCACAACGCCTATTGAAGCCCATCCTGCGCTTTCTTTAGGCATCAACGAGATGAAATTAAGCGAACTCGTCACCGCCTATGCCTATCTGGCCAGCTACGGCAAACAAGTTATCCCGAAGACGGTGACAAAGGTCACAACATTGGACGACGTGGTGCTTTTTGAACGGCAAAAGGATGTTGGGAAACAGGTGCTCGATCCCCATCTCTCCTTCATTCTCTCCGATCTTCTCACCGGGATGTTTGACAGAAAAATGAGTGACGCCGCCAGTTCCGCCATACGGGTGACGGGCTATTCGCTCTCCTATGAGCTAAACGGGCGCTTTAGCGGCAAAAGCGGGTTGACGGACTTCGACAGTTGGATGATCGGCTATAACCCGAAGCTGGTATTAGGGATTTGGACCGGTTATGATTCGCATACTCCTCTTGTCACTCCAAGCGAAACGGGGTATGCCAAAAGGCTATGGGGATACGTCATGCGCCACTACTTTCAAACTCCCGAACCCTTCTTCCGCCCCACCGCCAAGGTACGCCCTTTCCTGGTCGACCCCATCACGGGCGAACCAGCCACACCGCACACCCCTTACGCCAAACCGCTCTACTATAAAATAGGAATGGAACCGTTTTTTGAATAACGGTTCCTTTATTCTTTCGTCTTCTGCTAGGGCCGTTTGGAGAGTTTCACTTCCAGTTCATACGTCGCCTCTTCCCGCATGACGGTCAACGTCACGGTATCATAAACCTTCTGTTGGTAAAGTTTCGTTCGAAACACGGCCACCTGTTCCATGCGCTCGCCATTCATATGGGTGATGATGTCACCGATGGCTAACCCCCCACGTTCGGCGGGGCTGCCCGCCCGAACGTCTATGACGAGAAGGCCGCTTTTCCCCGCCACATCAAACCGTTGTTGATCTTCTTTGGCCAGATTTGCGATCGATTTCAGCTGGACGCCAAGATAAGGACGGATGACTTGCCCGTTCATTTCTAGTTGCTGGATCACATGGAGGACTACCGAAGCAGGAATCGAAAAGCCCAGGCCTTCAACCTGCGCCCCTGCAATCTTCATCGAATTGATGCCGATGAGTTCCCCCGCTAGATTGACCAGCGCGCCGCCGCTATTTCCCGGATTGATGGCTGCATCCGTCTGAATAACTTGCGCGAGAAAGTCATATTCCCCATCGCGGTCGTAGTCGATAGGAATATACCGTTTGTCTGAGGAGACGATCCCTAAAGTGATGGTCCCATAGAGATCAAGGCCTAAAGGGTTCCCAATGGCTAGTACAAAGTCTCCCGTCGTCGCCTCATCCGTTGCGATCGGAATCGGTTGATCGGAAGCATGGCGTTTGACCGATAGAATGGCCAGATCGGTCAGAAAGTCAAATCCGACCAATGTGCCCTCTTCCCGGCGGTCGCCCATAAAAACGACTTCTACCCGGTCGGCCCCTTGGACGACATGGTAGTTGGTGACGATATAGGTGGTGTCCGAAGTCACCCGATAGATGACTCCTGAACCGGTACTTTGTTTCAACCCTTGCTGATGATTGACAATCCCGACGACTGATGGGCTTGCCCGCTCAATCGCACGGTCAATCAATAGTTGGACATCCCGCGTGATCGGTTGGCTGGCAAAAACTTGATGAATAGTGAGCGTAAGAAGCATCAACAAAATACCTGTCACGACACCGATAAGAAAAATCCCTTTTTTCCGCTCCATTCCGATCGACCTTTCCTTTTTATTTATAGTATGGGAAAAAAAGGGATGGTTTATAAGCTTCCTATTTGGAATAGCTGTTTTCCGTTGCGGGTCGTCTGTTCGGCCACTTCTTCTAGTGAAATGCCTTTAATCCGGGCAATCTCTTCGGCGACGAGTTTCACTAATGCCGGCCGATTTTCTTTGCCTCGATAGGGATGCGGGGTGAGGTAAGGGCAATCGGTTTCAATGAGGAGCCGGTCTAACGGAACCAGCTTGGCCACTTCCTTAGGTCCCCGCGCATTTTTAAAAGTCACTGGGCCTGAAAGCGAGATGTAAAAACCGAGTTCGATAAACCGTTTCGCCATTTCCGCACTCCCGCTGTAACTATGCATCACCCCTTGGAGTTTTCCATCTCCGCTGGCCTCTGCTAAGAGGTCGTACAGATCCTGCATCGCGTCCCGACAATGGATGATAAGGGGTTTTTGGTATTGTTTCGCTAAGGCGATCTGGGCCCAAAAGATTTCTTTTTGAACTTGAACCGTATCCTTATGCCAGTAATAATCCAAGCCACATTCCCCAACGGCCACGGTTTTCGCTTCCTTTAGGTAGGCTTCGACTTGGTCGAGGTCCTGTTGCGTAAACGTATGGGCATCCGTCGGATGCAATCCGGCAGAAGCGTAAAGATTGGCGTATTGATTGGCGATCTGCTGGGCTTTCCGATTGGTTTCAGCATCAAAACCTACCACATTCATATACCGAACGCCTTCCCGCTTCGCCTCCAAGATCAAGTCATCCAGCCTTCCATCATAGCGGTCCGCATTTAAGTGCGTATGGGTATCGTAAAGCTCCATGTTGTCACCTCAAATTTCATTCACAGTTTGTGGATAACCTTATCCACAGCTCAAAGCCTTCCACCACTGTTGATAGCTCGGTCCTTTTCGACAGTTTTCCACAATCTTTTCCTTTTTTTGTGGATAACCCTTATTTTCACCCCGTTATCCACAGTTTTATCCCCAGATTGATAAGGCCTAAAAAGGAATCGGTTTTACCACGTCTCAATCTCTTCCTTTTGTTTACGAAGGAGCTCATGTTTGAGATCCCAAAGTTTCTGTGAAAGATCGACGTAATATTGATGCGGATATTCAAAACGTTTGATACTGTCCCATAGGGTGTCGAGTTGTTCCTGGCAGTACCGTTGAATCTCATGGACATTCGGGGAGTCGTATACGCGCTTTCCGTTAATAAAGATCGGGGTGAGCAAGGGAACTGCCTTAAACTCGGTGAGGGTTTGGCGTTTCCACGTATGGACAGGATCAAAAATCTCGTAGGGCTTCGTGTCGTCGATGACCTCATCGCTGAGCGTGATGACATCGGCAATCGCCATATTGTCCCGATCATAGAGGCGATAAAGGTTCTTCGCTCCGGGATTGGTAATCTTCTCGACGTTTTCGCTCACCTTAATTTTCGGAATGATCTTTCCATCCTGTTCCACTGCAACGAGTTTATACACCCCGCCAAAAACGGGATCGCTTTTGGATGTGACGAGCCGCTCACCCACGCCAAAAATATCCACTTTGGCATCCTGTAAGATCAAATCGATGATGATGTTCTCATCAAGGGAGTTGGAAGCGATAATGCCGCAATCGGGGTAACCTGCCTCGTCAAGCATCTTTCGGGCTTCTTTGGATAGATAGGCGATATCGCCGCTATCGATCCGAATGCCCTTTGGCCGATAGCCTCGTGGCTTCAACACCTCATCAAAGACCCGAATCGCATTGGGGACCCCAGATTTCAGGACGTTATAGGTGTCGACAAGGAGCACGCAGTTATCGGGATACAGCTCCGCATAAGCTTTAAAGGCCTCGTATTCGCTATCGAAAAGCTGCACCCAACTATGGGCCATCGTCCCCAGAGCTGGGATGCCAAATAGCTTATCGGCTAAGGTATTTGAAGTCCCCACTGCCCCACCAATATACGCTGCCCGTGCGCCATAGACACTCGCGTCATACCCTTGAGCCCGGCGGGCACCGAACTCCATTACTTTGCGCCCTTGGGCGGCGCGGACAATGCGATTGGTCTTTGTGGCAATCAGCGTCTGATGGTTGATGGTCAGCAACAAAGCCGTTTCGATGAGTTGGGCTTGTATGATGGGGCCCCGGACCGTGAGGATCGGCTCACCTGGAAAGACCGGTGTCCCCTCCTTGACGGCCCGGACATCACAAGTAAACTCAAAATGTTTTAAATAGTCTAAAAAGGCTTCACTAAAGATCTTCTTACTCCTTAAGTATTCGATATCCTCATCGGTAAAGGCCAGATTTTCAAGATATTCAATGACCTGTTCTAAACCGGCCATGATCGCAAATCCGCCGCCATCAGGGACCCGACGGAAAAACAAATCAAAATGAACGATGGTATCTTGAAAACCTTCCTCAAAATATCCTTGGCCCATCGTCAATTCGTAGAAGTCTGTTAATAGCGTTAAGTCGCGTTTCATCCTCTTGACATCCTTCATGCCATTCACCACTTTCTATCTCTCTTTTTTCTTAGGATTTCCATGCTTTATCGAATACTATCATTTAGTCTCTTCCTTGATGGTCATCCGCCCAATAAGGGTTGAACCGATAAAGGCGAGAGGGCCGATGCCCGACATCTTTTTTAAACCGATTCGTCTCGCAAACCATATTCGCAATCTTCCGGCGGAAATTGGCTTTCAGCAGTTCTTTTCCTAAGATGACTTCATATACTTGTTGGAGCTCTGTTAGCGTGAAATAGTCGCCAATTAGGTTAAAGGCGATGTCCGTGTACTCGATTTTATTCCGCAACCGTTCCAAACCATAGTGAATGATTTCCGCATGATCAAAGGCAAGGTCCGGTGAAGAAAGCACCTCCTGCCGGATTCGGGGATGTTTCCCAATCCGCTCAATGGTCACTTGAATGATATTTTCGAACCGGTGGTGTTCGTTCTCAAGCAAAAGCCGGTATTTCTTTTTCAAAATATAGCCGCCGTCATGAATCGTACGGTTCTCTTCAATCAGCTTGCTCGTGACGTCAAACCACATGGCATCCCCCGCGTCATCCCCTGGCTTGATATTTAGATTTGAAGCATTCGTCAAAGCTAAATAAGCACAGCTAATCACCCGGGTACGCGGATCGCGGTGAACATCACCGTAAGTGTAGAGTTGTTCGATGTATACATCGTCGACATCGACATTCGTTTCTTCCTTGAGTTCTCGGAGCGCGGCGGTCTCGAGATCCTCGTCCATCTTGACGAATCCCCCAGGCAGCGCCCATTTGTCTTTATACGGATAATCGTTACGTTTGATCAGCAGGGCCCGCAACACCTTTTCGGGCAATTTCCGATAGTTTTGAGGCTTTCGATCAACGATAGTAAATACCAGCGTATCCACACTAACAGACGGCCGGTCGTATTTCGTCACGTCATAATCTTTTAAAAACTCTTCTTCGGACTTGTATTTTGACATACCCGTCTCCTTTTCGTTGTTTTGATATTATTATTTTAATACTAAGTAAACCCCTTGTCAACCGAATGGTTTCCGCTAATAAATAGAAAAAGTACGCTCCACGCGGAACGTACTCCCCTATACCATCTATTCAATGCATCGGTTGTTGCCTATCGATTTAAATCAATAATAGGTTTCATCCTTATAGGTTTTCCCATGTTTTTTCGTAAACTTATGCTTCCGCCGGTCTTTTTGCCGGTAGTAGTAGTCCATATCTAGGTCCTCATCATCGTCGGACTGGTCCCCATCCGGTTGGACGATGCCTTTCCGCAACAAATAATCCTCATAAACCGCTTTGGTAATCTTTCCTGTTTCTAAGGCCCAAAGAATTTGGCAACCCGGCTCGGAAGTGTGGGAACAATCGCTAAAACGGCAGCGTGAACTGAGCGCATCGAGATCGGCAAAGGTGATTTCCTTTCGCTCTTCACCCGCCGAGGTATTGAGCGAAACCATAGCCATTTCGCTATACTCGATCAATGACTGATGGGAAAGCTTAATAGGCTGATTAAACAATCGCTTGAGCAAATACTCCTTGACGGCATCCGAACTTCCAAAGAATAAGACCGTCCGATTCGGACGCAAGAGTTGTCTTAGCTTTGCCCCATCGTGCCGTTCATCTACCGCGTACACATCGACAAAAGGGGCTGCCCGTCGAACACGGTTGAGCAGTTCAGGCGAAACTTCCTTTTGGTCGACCACGGCGATGGCCGGTACTGCGCCGCTATCCCAGATGTGACTGATCAATTGCTCCAATTCCTCGACCAAAGGGGAATCGGCGTCAATAACGAGGATGACCGTGTCCACATTGTTCACCGCTTGCCCATTTAAACGCAGCCGGTTGGCGGCGGGTAGGACTTCCTTCACATGAACCGATCCATCGGTGACGGCAATACGGACGAAGTCTCCAAGCGTATAGGACCCCTGGACGCTGACGATTCCCTCCTTTGTCAGTAACTCATAACCCTCGGTGGTGACTTTTATCACCCGTCCCAACTCCGGAATCAAGGGCTTGTATTTCTCCTTCAGACCAAACAGTCCAATGCCTTTTGTGAACATAAATCCTCCAAATAATTACGTGATTCCATGATATTCCTATTATATTCTTTCCTATATGTTGAGTCAATCAAAATCGTGTGAATTCGTTGGTTACAAGGCTTCCCATTGAATTTTCAATTCGATCTGTAAAGGTATGCCCTCTGGTACAATAGGGGTATGCCGTTCGACTTGGGCAAATGTCCGATAGGATGGGCTTGGATTGGACACTTCTTCCACAAAAACCACTCGTCCAAGCCTTAGCCCCAGGGTTTCAGCGATCCTTTCCGCTTTCTGCCGTGCGTTGTCAATCGCTTGGCCGATAAGCATTTGTTTTAAGGATTCCGGATCCTTTAACGTAAAAGCGAGGTGGAGCGCCGGTTGAGCTTGCGAAGCAACCAGACGGGCCAACGTGTTGGTGAGATGCTCTGGATTTAGCGGAAAGCGGAGACGCAAGGCATGGTGGGCTTGGAACCCCGTCAATCGTCTCCCCTTGTCGTCGGATTGGTAAATGGGAAAAATGCGGAAGTCCGTGGTCTTCAAATCCGATAAGGAAAACCCTAATGCCACGACCTCCTGTTCCAATTGGCCCCGTTTCCGTTCCACCTCTTGAAGGCTAACCTCGTAATCCGGATGAAAACTTTCGAGTACGAAATCGAGTTCGACCCAATCGGGCCGAAACCGTCTCATCGCTTCTCCATAAACTTGTATCACCAATCTCTTCCCTTCTATTAAATGATCAGCTTTATCCATAGAAGCCCCGCATATAGGCTTGAGGGATGATGTCCTTTAAACCGCGTTTATGCGCTACCTTCAGTAAAAAGTATGGATCTCTTAAAAGAAGGCGTCCTAAGTAAACAAAATCCGCCCGTCCGTTTTGAAGGATGTCCTCAATCAAATCTTCGTGATTGATTAGTCCTCCGCCAATGGTGGTCACCCCACACGCTTCTTTAATCCGCGTCGCATAGGGGATCTGATAGCCTGGATAATTGGGGACAGGCGTGGCGACCACCCCGCCCGAACTCACATTAATCGCATCCACTTGGTCCTTCACCATTTGAACGACCTGAATCGTATCCTCGATATGATGGCCCTCGGCCACGTATTCTTCAGCCGACAGCCGGAGAATAATGGGCTTATCTTTAGGCCAAGCGGTACGGACTGCACCGAGCACCTCTTGTAAGAAACGCACGCGGTTGACCAAGGACCCGCCATATTCATCGGTCCGCCGATTCGTAACGGGAGAAAGAAATTCGTTAATGAGATAACCATGGGCGCCGTGTATTTCGATGACATCAAATCCTGCTTCATGGGCCCGCCGCGCCCCCTCTTTGAACGCTTCGATCACCGTCTGAATATCCGTTTTCGTCATCTCTCGAGGCACGTTATACCGTTCGCTAAAGCGAATGGAGGATGGGGCGATGATGGCCTCTGTCGCAACCTGGCACTTCCTTCCCGCATGAGCGAGTTGGATGCCGATTTTCGCTCCATAGGCATGGACGGTATCAACGATACGTTTTAATGGGTCAATGTGTTCATCGGACCAGATGCCGAGGTCATTCGCACTAATCCGCCCGCGCGGTTCCACTGCGGTGGCTTCCAAAAGGATGAGCCCCACGCCTCCGATTGCTCGGGTCGCATAATGAACTTGATGCCACGTTTTGGCTAGGCCATCGTGTTCTGCCTCATACATGCACATGGGGGCCATCACAATCCGGTTTTTTAATTCCAATGGGCCAATGGTTCCTGTCTCAAATAGCGTCGCCATAAAAATCCTCCTTTTTTACTTCTTATTTTATTATAACTGAATTTGTAAAAAAAATGAAAAAGTTGCATAACATAAAAAAGGTTAAGAATCCTTAACCTTAACTTAAGCGGATAATCGTTGCCCCCTTCAGATTGGTAAATGTCAATTGGGCATCATCGATCACCCACACCAAATACTCTCCGTCAATTTCCATAAAAACGCCTGTTTGGTCGACATTGTCTGTGATGACGCGGATGCGATCGCCAAACGCAAAAATGTCTTCCCATTCCGGGATAAGCTTCCCTTCATCCGTTCCCTCCGTTTGAACGGTGTTGGGCATGGGGGTGGCCGGCCCATTTTCCTGTTGCCGTTTTGCCTTTTCCTCTTTTGCCATATCCATCTCTTGTTCCTTTTTTAAACGGCGAATGGCCGCCTCATCGAGAAGCATCGCATGGCGATTGAGAACGATTGGAGTATCGGCTGACGACTTTAGATTGGCGGAAGGTTGTTCTTGCCCTAAGGGCCGAATCGGCAATTGGTTTTCCCCCTGTTGGTTTTTTTGTTCCATGAGTAAGTTTGTCAACCGTTCGATCCGTTCAATGATGGATTGCAAATATCCGGCTTGTTGATTAAGCTGTTCGATGATGGACAGGTTGACCAAACTCTGTTCATTGATTAACTGGGTCCATTTTTGTTCATCCATCGACAACACCTACCCCTTCTCTACTATTACTAGCATATGAAGTTGGCTAAAAAAATGAACTCCGTCCCAATCCCATCCATACAAAATGGGCTAAGCTCAAGGCCTAGCCCACGGGATTATAACTTCACGATTGACTGGATGGATTGAAAGGGGGTAATGACGAGGCGGGATTGATTATCGATGGTTGTCCCCCAATACAGGGCTTGATTTTGGAAGGCAATAAAGAAGCCGATTTGGTTAAACCCATCGATAAAGACCCGGATAGGGTCACCTAATTCAAAACTTTGTCCATTGGTCAACGCCGAAAGATTTGGGTTCACCATTTCACCTCCTTAAAAGCGGGTATGAGAAGGAAAGCAGCCAAGCAAGCTTGGCTGCCCCTCGTTCCATTAGGATAAGCGTTGAACTGTAACTTGGTCGAATGGCGAGTAGACGATACGGACTTGATCAGTGGCTTGATCATGGCGGACCCAGATGAGTTGATTGCCACGGAGTCCGATGAAAATGCCTTGGTCCGATACGCTGTCCGTTACAAGAATACGGTCTCCAAAGCGGAAAATGTCGCAAAAATCGTAGCAGGAGCAATCACGGATGCGTTCTTGACGGTCCATCCTAACACCTCCTTTTCTTTCGCTACTATATAAGATGCGAGACAAGCTCTTTTTGCATAGGCACGGGAAGTCAAATTAATAAAATATACGTTTAAAATAGGGCCATATGAAGGCATCATCTCGCCTACCTCTTTCGACAATTAGCTATCGCATAACTTTGGCCAATTGAGGCAAACTGTAAACTCAAAGGAGGTACTGACATGCTGATCGATTACTTGACGCTTATGTTTGAACTGGCGGTCGGCTTTATCGGATTACTCATTAGCGTCCGCATCATTGGGCGGCGCCAACTTTCGCAAGTCACGCCATTTGACTTCGTCTCGGCGGTGACCCTCGGCGAAATCGTGGGAAATGTTCCTTATTCGAAAGAAGTCAACTGGCTGAAAATGATTGTCGCAATCGCCTTTTGGACGCTTCTTTCTTTTTTGATGGAAATCATCAGTATTAAGTTTATTCGTATCCGTGAAGTGATCTCGGGAACGCCAGCGGTCGTCATTGAAAATGGAAAAATTCAATATCAAGTCATGAAAAAAGAGAAGATCGATTTTAACGAACTTCTCAGCCTCTTAAGACAGAAGGATATCTTTAGCGTACAAGAGGTACACTATGCCTTCATTGAAAACAACGGCATCATGACAGTACTGAAAAAAAACAACCAATCAAACCAAAATGCCTCATCACAAAAGCCGCCAGCGCTCACCCTTCCCGTCATCGTAGATGGCCAAATTCTAAAAAATAACCTCACCCTCTTGAATATAAC
>DATCJW010000109.1:0-4036 GCA_036562595.1 Haloplasmataceae bacterium
CAGCATGGCCTTGCCGAATCCCGACAAGTCATGTATGCGGAGTACGACAATCAAACATTCTATTTTCAACTGTACGACGAAGGAGAAGTTCAACGATCCTGAAGCTTTTCATAACAGTTGGGGCAAACAGCCATCGCATTATCTACCGTATCCAATCCTCCCTGTTCGAATGGCGTTTTATAATAAATTTTTAAATAGGGGCGATTATCCTTTTGCCGACGAAAGGGAGCCATCCGGCCACAGTTTTCACAAAAACCATTGGCTCGGATCAAGACTTCGGCGATGACATCGGGATTTACATCATAGACCGTTTTCGTAACCATGATTTTTTGAGGACGTTGCGGGGCGTTCGCCAGCCGTTCCCGGCGACTTAACATGCCGTTTTCCATTGCTGCGATGACCCGCTCTTCAAGCTGTTTCAAATAGTCCGCTTCGGGAATGGGGCGTGGGCTAGTTTGTTCAGAGGTTTGAAAGGGCGTATCTATTGTTTCGCTTAATCGATGATAAAGCGTCGTCCAATCCGTCACGTCCATGACGCGCCGGACTTCCGTTTCATGGACCTGACGCGGATGTTCTTGCGTGGTCCGGTAGAGTTCCTGATATAGCTTATAAAAACGTGGACTTGGCATGTAATTCGTTCCCACGACTAACGCGTTAAGAAGCGGTAAGTTCATCGCAAAACATAATAAGCCCAATTCTTCGAGATAAAGATCGATATCCGAAGGCGCCAATTGAAGGTGATGTTTTTGGCGTAACAAGTCCCCTAGTTTAGTAAACGTGATCATGTTATAGTTCTGGCCTAATACATCGTGGATTAAGATATCTGTGATGGCTTTCAGTATGGCTTTTTTATCCATTTTTCATCCGTTCCCTCACTTCACTTTTTCATCATATCCATTCTACCATATTTACCGAAAAAAAACACCGCACAGTTTTCTTGCGAATTAATATTCCGCCTCAAGCCGCACCACATTGTCCAGCGGCTCCCCGTTTAAATAACGTTCCAAATTCCTTAAAGTATCCTCCATCATCAAGGCATCGCTTTTCTCCGCCATGCCCGCACAGTGTGGAGAGAGTACGACATTCGATAATTCGTGAAACGGAAAGGCTGACGGTTCATTGTCCTGGTATTGGTACCACACGTCGAAAGCCCCGCCGCGGAGTATCCCATCCCTTAACGCCCGATATAACGCCGCTTCGTCAATGGTGGGCCCTCGGCCAATGTTAATGAGAAACTTTCCGTGTAACCGGTTGATAAGCTTAGCATCCAGCAAGCGTTCGGTCTTTGACGTTAACGGCAAGATATTATAAATGAGATCGGAGTAAAGGCAAACGTCTTCAACCGAATCGAAGTAGGTCGCTTGAATGCCAAGCGGTTTTAATCGCGGTTCATAACGCCTTAACGTGATGAGTTCGATTTGAAAGGGTTGGAGCAGGCGATAGAGGGCTTGGCCAATGGCCCCCATCCCTAATATGCCGACTCGTTTTCCGAATAGGGACACCCACGTCCGGTCGCCGACATGGTGCCATCCCTTTCGCAACCGTTCGTCCAATTCGACCACGCGGCCTAAAAGGGCCAAGCCAAGGGCAAGGCCGCGTTCTGCCACGACGGAGGCATGGACATGGGTATTACAGACCGTAATGTTCCGTTTGTTTAAATAGGATAGCGGCAGCTGATTAATTCCCGTAAAAGGTACCAGGATAAGCTTTAATCGCTTTTTATCCTCCAAATCTTCCGGCTTGAAGCCATGGCTAGTAATCAACACCTCGCAATCGTTAGGAATCCGTTCCTTACTTTCTGCGAATACAAACGTAACCTGCGAATACTTGCTTGTTAGTTGGGCAACACGGCCCTGCCAAATCGCGGGATCGAGGTATAAAACGACTTTCATGACATCCCCCTTTTCAGATCAATAGTCAATCCACATTAAATCCAATCGTTCTCTCGTTATCCATCCTGTAATATTCAGTCGAATCATCCGCCGATTGATATGATTGACTATGATTGTATTCCAGAGCGGATGGTTTTTCCGATTATAACTCTTAAATCCATTTTCTCATATGGCAAGGCCGAATTTCAAGCCAAACGGTTTAAACGGGTAAATCCCAATAAGGCAGGCATGAGCCGAAAGCGGAATCATCCCTCGTCATGCGTCCTGAAGCAAATGAGAAATATGGTCTGGCGTCCAAACTGAAAAATAGGACAATTGCCGAATCCATTCTTCGGCATAAAGGGTCAGCGGTTCGTCCGTGACCAAGATGAGGTGGTCGATATTGTAACGGTCAAAAAGTAAGCTGGCTCGAAAAATGGCCTCTCGAGTGATGGTTTCGTGAATAAAAAAGAGGACACCGATCATCCGATTATGCTTGACAAACCGATACCCTTTGACCAAATCCTTCGGTTGATACTCCATGTATCCCCAGCGTTCAAACAGCTTACGGACCAGCTTTCGGTATTGATCTTCATCCCATGCCTTGCCGCTATCTTTCATATCCTGCGCTTTCACCTGATTGCTTAAAGTCAGCTGGGTTTCTTTTTTTCTTATGAATAGGTTGTCTAAATCCTTATAGGTAATCCCTAATAACTGAAACAGGATCAAACACAACAGACAGAGGCTTATGATGATATTGGTTTTGAAATGAGGGATAAACACGAGGGTAATGATGATTCGAATGAAAACATTATAGTGGCGGTGGTACCAAAGAAAAAACAAACCGATGGGGGCAGCTAGGACCAACAGTACCCATGTAAAAAGCGGCAAGGCATAGACGGGGCGATCGGGCTTTGCAGTTTCCATAACGTTCTCCCTTCACTTCCGTTTTTTCTAGTTTCACCGCTTCCCACGATTTCATACATAAGAAAAGAGACCACTTCCGTGGTCCCTGATAAAGGGTTTCCAGCATTCGGTTGCCCGGGCGTGGGAATTCCGGGTTGATCGGCCCAATCTCCGCCATCCGGTAAGCGGTAGAACGATTTCCCTTTTTCCGTTTTGGTATAGGAGAACTGATCGAGTAGTTGCCCCCAAACATCGTAGAGATAGACCGTATCCCGGTCGTTGTTTAGGATTACCCGATTCAAATAGAGGACATAAAAACCCTGCGCAGGGATGACAACGCCTCTTTCAATTTCGATACGGTTCTCCGCCTCATCAAGGATAAAATACTTTCCGATAGGGATCGATTCATCATTCGGGTTGTACAGTTCTATCCATTCCTCTCCGCTTTCTGGGTGCGGCATCACTTCATTGATATAGAGGGTGACGGGTTCCTTTGGCCCAGGATCGGATAACTCATCATCGTTCACAAAAATCGCATAGCCGTTGGACGATACGATGACGGTCCCTAGCTCATCGGTTCGGAAGATCTGAATCCCTCGATCCGTTAAGCGATTGAGAACCTCCTGATGAGGATGGCCATATTGGTTGCCTTCCCCCGCACTGATCAGGGCAATAGAAGGCTTCACCGCTTGCAAGAAAGCTTCTGTCGTCGAGGTTCTCGATCCGTGGTGTCCGACCTTTAAAACGTCCGCCTGGAGATCGATGCCGTCGTTCAATAAATCTGCCTCAACCGGCCCTTCCGCATCGCCCATGAAAAGGAACCGTTTGTCCCCATAAGTTATCCGTAATACGATGGAGGCATTGTTGTTATCATACCCCTCGACGCGCTCGGGATGAGGACTGATAATCTCCACCTTTAATGGCAAATCCCCAATTACCGTATCAACAATCGTTACACCGGCCTCGCCAATGTCGATTTCAAGGCCACGATGCTCAATCGTTTCCAGTAGTTCCTTAAAAAGTTGTGTGTTATGGGATTTGTCTGGCAAATAAATGTTTCGGATGGCAAAGGCCGGGATAACTTTCACCAGGCCTCCGATGTGGTCGGCATCGGGATGCGTCCCAATGACATAATCGATGGTGGTCACTCCAAGGGCATCTAAATAGTCGATGACGGTATCGCCGGCATCCCTTACCCCTGCATCGATTAACATCGTTTCGCCATTTGGAAGTTCGATGAAAAGGCTATCTCCTTGCCC
>DATCJW010000120.1:0-25147 GCA_036562595.1 Haloplasmataceae bacterium
AATCGAATGTGATGACGGAGTATGAGGAACGGTTTGCCCGCCTTGGCCATCCAATCTATTATCTTGTCGCACGGTTTGCCGATCGGGCGGATAATTGTGCCCATCTAGAGAGGGTTTTGTCACAAAATCCTCCGGTTCAATCGGTTGACTAGCCACAATACTGGCTGTTTTCTTTTTATTCATGTACAATATAATAAATAAGTATCGATTAAATAGAGGTGAATGGTCATGGATCAAGAAATGATAGAGCGTTTTCGAACGTTAACAAGTTTACCAGGAGCCCCAGGTTTTGAACACGATGTCCGGAAATACATGAAAGAAGAATTGGCGAAATATGCTGACGAGGTTATTCAAGATAAACTTGGCAGCATTTTTGGCGTCAAGTATGGTAAGAAAGGTCCAAAAGTCATGGTCGCTGGCCATATGGATGAAGTTGGCTTTATGGTGAAGTACATTACGAAAAATGGGATGTTAAAGTTTATCCCTCTAGGGGGATGGTCACCAAACGTACTTCAATCGCAAAAGGTTATTGTTCATTCTTTAAATGGTCCGATATATGGGGTGGTCTCCTCGACTCCGCCTCATCTGGGGGGCGGGGATAAGCCGGATATTAACGAAATGATGATTGACATCGGGGCGGATAGCCGTGATCATGCCCTTGGACTTGGCGTTCGGCCGGGACAACCGATTACCCCAATGAACAATGACTTTCTATTTACTGCTGATGGAAAAAAAATCATGGCGAAAGCCTGGGATAATCGATACGGTTGTGGCATGAGCATCGAGCTGCTTAAAGCAGTCAAGGATGTTGAACTGCCTAATACCCTTTATAGCGGAGCTACCGTTCAAGAGGAGGTCGGTTTACGCGGCGCCCAAACCGCTGCAAGCCTTATTCAGCCAGACATCTTCTTTGCCTTGGACTGTTCCCCGGCGAACGATATGACGGGAGATGAAACGGAGTTTGGGCAGATCGGCAAAGGAGTCCTTTTGAGGGTATACGACCGTAGTTACGTTACCCACCGCGGAATGAAAGAATTCCTACTGGATACATTAGAAACGCATCACATTCCCTATCAATACTTCATGTCCCAAGGAGGGACCGATGCTGGTCGGGTCCACCTCCATGGCGAAGGCGTCCCTTCTATTCTGGTTGGTGTCTGTGCCCGTTACATCCACTCTCATGTCGCCATGGTCCACATTGATGACCTTCATGCTGCCCGTGAAGCATTAGTCCAACTGGTCAAAGCCCTTGATCAAAGCACCCTC
The DNA here is from genome assembly GCA_036562595.1 of Haloplasmataceae bacterium. GTDB lineage: Bacteria > Bacillota_I > Bacilli_A > Haloplasmatales > Haloplasmataceae > DATCJW01. Next base: position 1,267 of record DATCJW010000120.1, read on the forward strand.
GAAATCATCGTTCAAAATGTCTAGAATTATCATTGGCTCCACCAATCCCGCGAAAGTCAAGGCGGTTCAGGCCGTCTTCACGAATGATGAGGTGGTGCCTATCCTTGTAGAAAGCGGTGTTTCGGCACAACCTAAGAGTGATGAAGAGACATTGCGAGGGGCGATTAATCGGGCAAAACGTGCGAAACGTTATGGCGACATCGGAATCGGCTTAGAAGGCGGAGTGGCCTATACGGCCTATGGGTTATTTCTTTGTAACTATGGGGCGTTAGTCGATGAAAAGGGAAATATTTATGTTGCCGGAGGCCTGCGCATCCCTTTACCTCAGGAAGTTCAGTTAGGGCTAGCACAAGGGCTTGAGCTCGGAGATGTTATGGATGAACTGACAAAGAGGAGAGGGATCCGGCACGAGGAGGGTGCGATTGGCGTGTTTACCGCAAACCACGTCAAACGAGCTGATATGTTCGAACAGATTATTCGAGTGTTAAAAGGTCAATATGAATTTGGAAATGTCTTTCAGGAGGTAGAAAATGATTCATCTCGAGAGTCGTGAACAGTTCGATCAATTGATTAATGGCAAATGCATTGCCATGTTTTCTGCAACTTGGTGTAGAGATTGCCGGTTCATCGAACCCCATCTTCCTGACATCGCTAGCGCTCATCCGGACTATGCCTTTGTGATTGTCGATCGAGACCGGTTCCTGGACCTTTGCCAGGAATACGGAATTATGGGTATCCCGAGTTTTATCGTTTTTAAAAACGGTGAGATTATAGGAACTTTCATTAGCAAACTTCGAAAAACGAAGGAAGAAATCCTCGACTTCTTCGATCGAGTGATCAATCAATAGCCCTAAACCCTTTATGTGCGAACATAAAGGGTTTTCTTTACATTTATTGACGTGTCTTTTAAAGATCAGTATAATTAAATAAAGAAGACCTTATTTTTTATGTTTTAGGGGAAGATAGGTGAGGTCGGATGGCAAATGATAAGTTTCGCCCTCAACGGTATCGGTTTATAACAAGAAACTTAAGGAAAAGGGAAAAATTCTTACAGCCGTTGATTCGTGATGATGAGGGTACAGCGAAGGAAACGGAGCGTTTTTTCAGTATTGTCAAAAATGAACCAAAAACAGGCGATAAGTCTGAGGAACAAAAACGTTATTTTATCTCACCCATGCGTGGACGCGTGCCTGATAAATCCACATTTCCTATCAATCGTTCACGAATGAGTATTAGTAAACAGTATGATTTTATCCGACCGAAAGACCAACAGAAAGAACCCGATTTTCGCAATAACTACCGTGAATTTTACATTTACCGGCCTTCTGAACAACGGAAACCATCTGTAGTTCAAGAAGAATCAAAACAACAAGCGGACGTTTTGGATAACAATCATTCGGAACAAAAAGATAATTCGCGTTATCGTCCGTTTGTGTTTACGGAATATGTGACCATTGAGGAGAAAGAGACACCTCCTCAAAGTAGCGCTTCCAACGCTGAGGCATTGAAAGATTCTGCTTCTCATCCGGTGATTACACGCCCCCAACCGACGGTGAAAGTCCTCTATGAGGAGGAAATCGAACTTCATCCTAACCGTTCGGTTATTACTTCCTACGATGAGAGCAATAATCAGTACTTTTTCGGTGACTTTGAGAAATATCACGGCCATCAAATCTATAAAAAACAAGAGAAGAAGACACAAAGTAATCTTCATGTTACCGACTATTCAAAGCATGATGAGAAGATTTTACGGGAAATTCGGCAAATCTTTTCTGATGTTCATGTTACACATTCGGAAAATAATGAAAGGGAAACTGATCCAGTACCATTGAATTCGCCAGTCCGTGCTTTAGAGATAGGAAAATCGAAAGAACGGATGTACTACGAAGAAGAGCTCACGATTCCAAAGCTAGAAACGGTACGTATTCAAGTTCCAAAGCGAGAGACGGAAGTGCAGACTCCGCAGTCGCAATCTGCTCGGACGACTTCGGTTCAAACGGATCCAAAGTTTCAAGACTTGAAACGGGAACTTGAACAAGCGCTGAATGACATTGTTGAAGAAAGCGAAGATGAAGAGAAACAGGACCAGACGAATAGGCCTCTTCCTTATGAGGAGGAGGATTACACGAACTATCAATTTCCGCCAATTGAGCTGCTGAATCCGCGAAGCCGTTTTCAATCCGACCAAACCGTTTGGGCACAAGAACAGATGCGGGTTTTAGATGAGACTTTGCAAAGCTTCGGCATTTCTGCCCAGATTGTGGGTTACACCATCGGGCCATCGGTCACTCGATTTGAAATCGAACCCGAACCGGGGACGAAAGTGAGCCGTATCACTTCGTTGGCTGATGACCTTCAACTCCGATTGGCAGCGAAAGATATCTTTGTGAAGGCCCCTATCGCTGGGAAAAGCACAGTGGGTATCGAAATTCCAAATCCCGAAACGCGAACCGTCAATTTACGGGAAATTCTCGAAAGCCCCATTTACCAACAGGCCAAATCGCCGCTTAAAATCGCACTTGGCCTAGATATTGCCGGTGAACCGATCTTTTCCGACATTAGCACCATGACGCATACCCTTATTGCCGGTTCCACCGGTTCAGGAAAAAGTGTTTGTATCAATAGCATCATCATCAGCATCCTTTATAACGCATTGCCTAGCGATGTCAAGCTTGTACTGATCGATCCCAAAAAAGTGGAATTCGCCCAGTATCGGGATATCCCGCACTTATTGACGCCGGTGATTAATGATCCCAAAGCAGCTACGGCAACGCTGAAGTGGTTAACAGAAGAGATGGATCGTCGTTATGAGCTCATTGAAAGTGTTGGAGCGCGTGATATACGGAGCTATAATATAAAACGTAGCCGTAACCTTGATGAGCTACCAAAACTCCCTTACATTGTCGTGATCATCGATGAGCTGGCGGATTTGATGATGGTATCGATGAGTGAGGTTGAGGAATATATCCAACGGATCGCCCAATTGGCACGGGCTGCAGGCATCCACCTGATTGTTGCCACCCAAAGACCTAGCGCCAATGTCATTACCGGCACGATTAAAACTAACATCCCCTCACGCATCGCCTTCAAGGTTGCGAGCCAAGTGGATTCCCGGATTATACTTGATACCGTTGGTGCGGAGAAATTGATCGGAAAAGGGGATATGCTGTTTGTTGAGAATGGAAAGGCGCACATGATTCGCCTTCAAGGGGCATACGTCTCTGAAGAAGAAATAGAACGGATTACCGACTTCTGCCGGATGCAAGCCAAGCCGAATTATCAGTTTTATAGCGATGACCTCGTCAAACAAAACGAGAATATGGTTATTGAATATGAAGATGAGTTGTTTGATGATGCCGTCCGACTGGTGATTGAACTTGGCGAAGCCTCTGCTTCACGATTACAGCGCCATTTTAAGATCGGTTATAATCGGGCGGCACGCATGATTGATATGATGGAACAGATGAATATCATTTCTCCGCATACTGGCGGCAGTAAGCCTCGGGAAGTACTCATGACGCTCGAAGAATACGAAAAGATGTTTCGAAATATCCAATGAACAATAAGGCAACTTATTGTTCATTTTTTTTCTTTTATAAAACGGACGTTTCCGATTCCTACCTAGGCAATTATTCCCATTCCTTTAAATATACTAGAATTGAAGGAATGGTGATCGTATGAGTAAGTACTATTTATTTGGAATTAAGGGGGCTGGCATGAGTGCCTTGGCCCAACTGCTATATGATCACAATCATGAAGTGCGGGGATGCGATTTTGAAAAAGAGTATTATACAACCAAAGGCCTTCACGCGAGGAACATTCAAGTGGATTCCATTGAAAATGCGAAAATTCCCAAAGATTACTTGGTCATTGTAGGAAATGCTTTTGTCAACCACGAACGGGTAGAGGAACTTAGAAAACAGAAATATTGGCTTCGGACCTATTCGGAGTTCTTAGGAGATCTGAGCCGGTCTTACCAGTCCATCGCCATTTCTGGAAGCCACGGGAAGACAACGACGACAAACATGTGCCGGCAAGTGCTTGAACGGCTGGAACCGGTTAATTTCATCGTTGGCGATGGGGTAGGGGGCGGTAATCCCTTGTCCGATCTCTTCGTTTTTGAAGCATGTGAATATAAGCGTCACTTCTTGTTTTATGAGCCGAAGGTGGCGGTCATCACCAATATCGACTTCGATCATCCGGATTACTATCGGGATATATACGATGTGGTTGATGCGTTTAAGCACTTTATTGATCAAAGCGACTTCATCATCTATAACGGGGAGGATCCACATCTGAGGGACCTCTTAGTTGCGCGGAAGAAAAAGGTATCCGTCGGCCTGTCTCAAGAACAAGACATCTATGCTCAAAACATTACATTCGAGAACAATCATACACGTTTTGATGCTTACTACAAAGGCCGTTTCTATGGAACCATGACGCTTCCCCTCTTTGGCACCCATAACGTATTGAACAGCTTACTCGCCATCGCCTTAGGCATATATTTTGGTGTAAACCGTATAGATATTCAAGAGGCATTGGAACATTATATTACCAGCGAGCGGCGGTTTCAAATCTTTGAAACACCGGATCAGATCATTATAAGCGATTATGCCCATCATCCGGTGGAAATTCGAGCAACCTATGAATCCTTGACCTGGAAGTATAACAATCGGCAGCTGATTGCCATTTTTGAACCCCATACGTTTTCCCGAACGAAGGCCTTCATGAAGGAATTTATAGAGTCATTGGAGCTATATGATGAGGTATATTTAGCGGATATCTTCACTTCTGTTCGGGAAAAGGAAGGTACGGTAACGATTGAAGCATTTGCTAATGCCATTGATGGAGGAAAGATTCTAAAGGATGTAAACGTGTTAAGAGAAAAAAAGAATGCAGTGCTCGTCTTCATGGGAGCCGGTACAATCGATCAAACCGCAAACGCTTATTACCAAAGCGTTATGGAAGAAAAAGGTTTGACAAAGTAAATACATAAACTGTACAATAAGTATGTATAATAAAAATGCCTCATGGTTTAAAGTAGGTGGAGATATTGGGCTCAATATCCATCATATACATCCTATTAGGTGTAGTACTCATCATATCGGTGATTATCCTCACGATTGTGATAGCCCGTTTTTTTGAACATTATCGCCAAACCTTAAAACAGGCCGATTTTACAATTCGTACAGCGGAGAAATCCCTCCACGACGTGGATCTCATCATCGATACGGTGACATCACGAATTGCCGATATTGAATATTTCCTTGCGGAATTACGTAAAACCGGCCAGAATCTCGAGATCATTAATGACAAGTTTAATGATATCATATCATTTTTTCGGAAAGTCCCTAAAGGTTTCCTGTCCTCCGTCGTCCTATTGGAACGGTTGGATGTGGTCCAGGGGTTATCCCGACTTTTCGGTAGAAATGAAGAATTTGATGAGGAGTTGAACTCAATGCTTAAAGATTTCCTTAAAGGAGCCATCGTTGGCGGACTTGTCGTCGCCTATCTCACACCCAAGACAGGTGAAGAGATGCGAAAGATAACCGCGGAAAAGCTCGATGAGTTGCGTGAAAAAGCGAAACAGATTAACGTCGATGACGTCCGCAATCAAATTTTAGATAAAATAGATGAGTTAAAACAGTTTGTCCAAACTTCATCGAAAGAGGAGATTGTGGATCGTATCTTCGACGAGTTTAAGCGGCTTTATGAAAAGATTCTCGAGTTTCTCCCAATCAGCAAAAAGCCAAGGACTGAAATTATTGATTTTGAAAAACAGTAGGATTCTACTGTTTTTTTTCATGAGGTGAGAGGATGAACCGAATCGATAGCTTAAGAAAAAAAGTTGATGAACTGAATGAACAACTGTTAGACCTTTTAAACGAACGGGCGAAGATCACTCTAGAAATTGGTAAAGAAAAACAACGAATTGGAAAACCGATTTATGATCCCATACGTGAGGAAGAGATTTTAACGCGGTTAATTGAATTGAACCCCGGGCCTTTGCCCAATTCCTCCCTGATTATGATTTTCAGGGAAATTTTTAAAGCCTGCCGTATGCTCCAAGAGCAGCAAACTGACAGTCAGCTTCTCATAAAGAAAACGAAGGAAAAGGAACAAACGACGATAACCGTTAAAGGCGTCACCATCGGAGGAGATACGCCAACCCATATTTTCGGGCCTTGTGCCATTGAAAGCCGAACACAACTTGAACAGGTGGCGGAAGCACTTGTCAAAACCGGTTGTCGCCTTTTACGGGGCGGGGCATATAAACCCAGAACGTCACCTCATCGCTTTCAAGGTTTAGGGTTAGAAGGACTTCAACTCATGAAGGAGATTACTGAAGCCTTCGGATTAGTGTCAGTTGTTGAGGTGATGGATGAGCGAACGCTCCAAGAAGCCCTTCCATACATTGATATCATTCAAATCGGGGCACGTAATATGTACAACTATCCCCTGTTAAAAGCCATTGGTCAGATCGACAAGCCGGTCATTCTCAAACGAGGCTTAAGTGCGACGATTGAAGAATTGAAACTAGCTGCCGAATATATTCTCCAAGCGGGTAATCCTAATGTGATTCTTTGTGAGCGGGGCATTCGGACATATGAAACCGCCACCCGCAATACGTTAGATATTTCCGCTATCCCGGTTTTAAAAAATGAAACCCATCTTCCCGTGATCGTTGATATTTCTCATGCCGCTGGCCGCAAGGACATCCTCTTACCGCTTGCGCGAGCGAGTATGGCCGCCGGCGCAGATGGCATCATGGCAGAAGTCCATCCCAATCCTCAATTCGCCTTATCGGATGCGAACCAGCAGTTGAGTCTTGAAGAATTCTATGCTTTTATGGAAGGATTAAAAGAATAATAGTATGTATGCATCCTATAATTAAATGATCGTTGGGATATTTGTCTGATAAACTCTCATGTTATACAAGGTTTCTACCAACGACAATTAAAACAATTCATCGTCTACCTATTTATGATGAGATTGGGGAACTACCAATTGGTCCCCAAGGATAAACGCAGCTTGGGGAGAAATATCGATCTCCCCATGTTCTGTTTAGGCCAATATAAAAATAATTAATTTTGAGCGTCTCAATTCTCTAATAGGGGCACACTCTCACGCTCATTTTTATATTTGATTCAATAAGCGGAACCTTATCTCAACGTAAGACAGGAAGAATTCAATTTTTCAGCAATCCGTTTGATATCGATATGGCCTTTCGATTAACAACACGAATCATGGGGATAATCAAGAGCTGACCACTTGGTGTGAAAGTGCGATCGGGTTATAGGAAATAAATCTTAGAAACTATCTCTGAAGTGATTTAATAAATTGAATATGCTTCTAAAGAGAATCTGAAAAATCAATAATCAATAGGTTATGACTTTATCGATTAAACATTTTTAAACATAGAGGGTCAAAATTTTTAACCTCTGACAATAAATGACGCAATTATGTATTGTAATCGCTTGCAAAATCTAGCAGTATTGTTTATAATATCACTATGAAAGTATTTTCATTTGATAAAGGTGGTGTCCATATGATAGATAAGAATAATGTCAAAACATCAAAAGTCACAATCTATGACGTAGCAAGTGAAGCAAACGTATCGTTAGCGACGGTATCCCGCGTCTTAAACTATCCGGAAAAAGTCCGTCCGGAAACCCGTGAACGGGTACTCGAGGCAATCAATAAGCTAGGGTATCGTCCCAACGTCATTGCACGTGGACTTGCTAGTCGCCGCTCAACCACCGTCGCATTGATCGTCCCCGATGCATCCCGCGCTTCAGTGGCGGAGATGATCAATGGGGTTGTGGACATCGCACGGAAATACGACTATACCGTCATTTTGAAGATTACGAACGGCGAACAAGAAATAGAAGAAGAGATTTGGAAAGAAGTATCTGCTGCGCAGGTGGATGGGGTCATCTACTTGAATGATGAGTTGCAAGAGCGCAATATCGAGCAATTGAAACAGCTCAACGTTCCTGTTGTCCTCTGTAACACTCAGGAGGAACAAAATCGTTTCCCCTCAGTATCCATTGATTTAGAAAAAGCCTTCTATGAAGCGACCAAGAAGTTTATTGATGACGGTTGTAAAGATATTCTGCTGATCTCCACTCGCAGTTCCTTTACCGTCAATACCTTAAAGGAACGGGGTTATAAACGTGCGATGGAGGAGCATGGACTCGAGCCTAAATTAATTCGAACGTCTGGCCGTATTAACATCAACTATCCCTTCTTCGTCGATTATCTGAAGGAGCATAAACCTGAAGTCGCTATCGTAGTCCGTGACTCGATTGCGGTGTCACTCATCAATGCGGCCTTTAAGGTGGGGTACAAAGTGCCCGATGATCTTCAAGTCCTTGGATTCCAAAACACAAAATATTCGAAGATGAGTCGACCCAATCTCTCCACGATCGATAACCCCATTTACGATATTGGGGCAGTGTCCATGCGGCTTTTGACGAAGTTAATGAACAATGAAGAGGTCGATCAGACCAACGTTATTCTTCCCCATGACATCATGTGGCGTGAATCAACCCTCTAAAACTTTATATTGGCGATGAACGACCGCAGTAGCTGCTTCTATACCCTTTATAGAGACTTAGTGGCTGGTGGAAACTAAGAGGCGGAAGCAGTGAATTACAGTCGGGAGCCTCTACATTGTAGACGGGTGACCGTTATCCTAATGAGTGCACGAAAGTGAACTAGGGTGGTACCGCGCGTATTCGGCGTCCTTAGATAAGGGCGCTTTTTATTTTTTGTATCAATCGAACCCTTTATCTCTTGATTCTCCTCTTTATATGGGTAAAATGATGGATGATGCATAAAGACGACATATTAAAGGATGATTCATCTCAGCGTATAATAAAATAATAAAAGAAAAGGAGACAGGATCATGAAATCAGCGTTGTTACAAGATTTAAAATATCGAGGACTCATCCACGATGCAACGGATTTAGAGGGTTTGGATGAGTTAATGAGTAACGAACAAGTAACCGTATACGTGGGATTCGATCCGACGGCCGATAGTCTTCACATTGGGCATTTATTGCCGATTATCATGTTAAAACGATTTCAACAGGCTGGCCATAAGCCCATAGCCCTGATTGGCGGGGCAACGGGAATGATCGGAGACCCAAGCGGGAGAACGACCGAGAGACAACTTCAATCCGTTGAAACCATTCAAGAAAATGTAAAAGCGATAAAGAATCAGCTAACCAAATATTTAGATTTTGATGGAGACAATGCGGCCATTATCGTCAACAATTATGACTGGACCCACAACCTATCGGTTCTTGACTTCCTACGTGATTACGGTAAACATTTTGGGATTAACTATATGTTAGCCAAAGAGACAATCGCCTCACGACTCGAAACGGGCATTTCCTATACCGAATTTTCATATACCATCCTCCAAGCGATGGACTTTAATTACCTCTTTAAGACTTACAACTGTCGCCTTCAGGTTGGCGGGTCCGATCAATGGGGTAACATTATTTCAGGATTAGATCTCATTCGTAAGTTGCATGGACAAGAGGAGAAAGTGTATGGCTTAACGGTTCCGCTTGTCACGAAAGCCGACGGATCGAAGTTCGGGAAGACGGCTGAAGGGACGATTTGGCTTGATCCAAAGAAAACCACACCTTATGAGTTATACCAATTCTTCATTAACACGGCCGATGAAGACGTCATCCATTTCTTAAAGATTTTCACGTTCCTTGAAAGAGAAGAGATTGAAGCATTAGAGGAGAAAGTGAAAACGGAACCCCATTTACGTGAAGCGCAAAAAACACTGGCAAGAGAGGTCGTCACCTTTGTCCATGGAGAAAGGGCGTATGAGCAAGCGGTTAGGATTACAGAGGCTCTCTTTAGTGGCGATGTGAAGCAGCTTGATAAACGTGAGATTGAGACGGCTTTTAAAGGGGTACCGTCAATCGAATTAGGGGAACCGACCGATATCGTGACCGCTCTCGTTCTGTGTGGAGCGGCTTCCAGCAAGCGACAAGCTCGCGAGTTCCTCAGTAACAACTCCATTCGTGTGAATGGTGAAGCAATAAATGACATGAATCTCACCGTCGATCGCTCCGTCGCTATTGGAGATGATTACGTGGTGATCCGGCGCGGGAAGAAGAACTATTATCTCATTCGGTTAGGTTTTTAGTGTAGTAATCTTTAGATGAAAATGAAATTTCATTTGTTAATCGCAATTTTCGACAACTTTCTCCACTTCCAATCCATATAATAAAAAATGAGGGATTTAGGGGAGAGTAAATTATAAAGTCTAAAGGAACTAGGGCTGACGGAAGAGTCAGCCCTAGTGTCTTTTGTCCAATTGGATTAATCTGACATTTTCAAAATAGAGGATTATCGGCACATAAATATTAGGATCAATTGATAATACTTTGTCCACTTCTGGAATATTATCCATGTGAATCTGGGATCAGTTTTTATAAAATTAATTAATATACTTGGAAAATGTTGACGTAAATTAAATGTAAATATAGAATAGAAAACGAAAAGGAGTAAGTTTGAAAAATAGTGATTAATTTGGAATTCTATTTTCAAGAGTTATTGTCTTGTCTTTATTCTAAAGAAAAAAATTTGAAAATGCGGATAATTAAGAACCATTTATGAATAATTCGCGGAATCTATCTTTGTTTAGAAGGCTAAGTAACAAAAAGCAGTAGTTATAAATAAATGGAAATTAAGCTTTTGATGAGGTGATAAAATGTTTCGTCTCATTAAAATGATTTTCGGTAAAAAACGAGGGGGTCATATGGCAAAATCAAAACCCAAACAACAACAATGAAACGAATATTTAAAAAACATGACTCAAGAAGAAAAGGAATTCATGTAGGATACAAATCGCCGTATAAAAAGCAAATTTTTAAGCAATGGCAATCCGTACGCCAACCTTTATAATAAAAATGAAAGAGATTATATTTATTTTGTTCTCGAATTAAAGGAGGATGAGAACCTGTCATTCTATTACGCAGGTTTAGCATTGGTTAGAGATACATCTAATAAATTTAGTTATAATGGTGTTTGTTCAGCTCTTTCAGATCTTAAAATAATTATTAATAATTTATCAAGAAAGCAAAACGTAACAAAAGAACAACAAGCCTTCTTAGACAAATGGCTCCCATTAATTCGAGAGGCTCGAGAAAAGGGGGTAGAAGAAGGGGTAAAGGATATTGAAAAACATTTATATAACGATACGACAAAACAATTGGCTAATTTAATGCATAAATATTTTAATCTTGGCTACGCATTTTTCGATAGTAAAGGAGAGCTTTATACACATATAGCAGATGTTAGCCCCGAAGAGGAAGAACATATAAAAAAGATTTTAGAAAAGGAAATCTTTGAATCGTTAGCAAGTGATGAAGTGGAAACGCCAGAAGCGTTTGTCGAACGCTTAAACCGAAAGTATTATCTTTCATCATATAAATCGACAATGCAAAAAGCCATAGAAGAAAAGTTTTTCCGTTATAAAATAAAAATAGAATGACTCCGATTATAAAGCATAAAAAAAAAGCCACATGCATGAAGCTTGTGGCTTAATGCCATTAATTGATGGGATTAACGGCTGTAGAACTCGACGATGAGTGATTCTTTAATTTCAGGATGAATCTCATCGCGAAGTGGTAGACGTACGTATGTGCCTTCCATTTTATTTTCGTCAAAGCTGACGTATTCGGGGCGGCTAATTGTTGCCTCGAGCGCCTCTTTAATGACGGCTAAGTTACGAGAACGTTCACGGACGGAAATGGTTTGTCCAGGTTGAACAATATAGCTTGGAATGTTCACCCGTTTTCCATCCACGAGAATGTGGCCGTGGCTAACCAGTTGTCGTGCTTGACGGCGTGTTCTCGCAAGTCCAAGACGATAGACGAGGTTGTCTAGCCGAGATTCAAGCAAGAACAGGAAGTTTTCCCCGACAATACCAGGCATTTTACCTGCTTTATTGAATAGATTACGGAATTGACGTTCGTTCAGCCCATACATGTAGCGAAGTTTTTGCTTTTCTTGCAATTGCAGACCGTATTCCGATAGGGAACGGCGACGTTTGTTTCCGTGTTGTCCAGGCGCATACGGACGTTTTTTTAATTCCTTCCCGTTTTCCAGGATGGAGAACCCTAAACGACGTGAGATTTTCCAAATGGGTCCTGTGTAACGAGACATAATTAATCCTCCTTTGATTGATCTTGGCATTAAAAAGAGGATGCTTACCTTTTTTTGTGCTTAGACCACTACTCGTACTTTCGCCCTAGCAGCCATAGGGTTACTCGTACTGCCGAAGCTAGCAATCTAAGTTAACAAACAGGTAAGCTGCTGCTTTTCAATGCACTCTGATATTATAGCGAAAGATTGTCAATTCGTCAATCATCATTTATTAAAAATGATGGTCAATTAAAAAGCGTACGACTTGTTCCAGGTAATGCTGGTCAATGGAGTCGAATCGTTCAAAGATTGGACTGTCCACATCCAGAACGCCATAGATGGTATCACCCTTAATCATCGGAACGACTATTTCGGAGTTCGAGGCCTCATCGCAAGCGATATGGCCAGGAAATTCGTGAACGTTCGGAACGACAATTGTTTCTTTCCTTGCTACGGCGGTACCACAAACCCCTTTACCAATTGGAATACGAATACAAGCCGGTTTGCCTTGGAAGGGGCCAAGCACAAGCTCTCCGTCCTTAAAGAGATAAAACCCGACCCAATTAATATGATCCATGAATTGATTAAGAAGTGCTGACGTGTTTGCCAAATTGGCAATCAAGTCATATTCATCAGCAATGAGAGATTTTAATTGTTCAATCATTTCTTGGTAGGACTGTTCCTTATTCATTGGGCTCTTATTCATCGTCACACCCCTTTTTGATTTAGTATCCAGTGAATTTAAAATATGAGTATTCTTATTTCTTCATCTTACCATAAAAAGAGAGATAAAGAAATGAAAAAAACTGTAAAACCTTGTGAATATATGATAGAATGAAACTAGCATAATTGGGGTGATAGCGATGGAACGAATCTCTCAATTGATCGCTCAACTGAATAACGAACAGATTATCATTGGCCTGGTCGTCGCGGGAATTGCTTTACTGCTTATCATCGTCCTCAGCCTGTCCTTTTCATCAACCCATAAAAAGAAGAAGTGTTACAAGGTATTAGACCAATTACGCGAGCGCATCATCCAACTCAAGGGACGGGACATTATCCATAACTATACTGCTTACGACCATTTACGCAACGATAAGAAGCTCGGGATGCTTATCGTTCGTTGGAAGAAGTCGATCGAATCGCTTGTCCAAGAAATCGACGCTCAGTTTAGCCTAATTGATGTTTTAGAAGATGCGATTGAAAGCCGAAAGTATAAAAATTTCTACTCGCTAGCAGATCAAGTGGCTACAGATGTGGAGGCGCTAGAAAGACGGGCTGATGAGTTGGACGATGAGATTTCGGAATATGTGCATCAAGCTAATGATAACCGGAAGTATATCCACAAATATCAACAGATGTATAAAGAGTTGGTTTCGCAGTTTCGGGAAAATCAAAGCACCTATCGCCGTGTCGTGCGCGCCTTTGAGAAGATGATGTCAGAGATCGAGGCCCAATTTAATATGTGTGAAAAACTCATTAACGAATCCCGATTTGAAGAGGCTGATCAAACCGCGGCGAAAATCTTTGACGCCATTAAAACCTTTGATTTCTATTTAGAGGAAGTTCCCAAAATCCAAACTTTAATCGAATCGACGTTAATTCCTAAATTTGAAGAGTTCCTCTCTTATTACAACCAGTTTACTCATGATGAGTTACAACTGGTTGATGAATCCTTAGTCGATGAAGTCGCTAAATATCAAGCGCTCATGGATAAAATTGAACGGGATTTTGTCAATCTACATCTTGACACGATACGTGAGGACATTGACAAGTTGGAAAGCTTTTTGAACCACAATATTTCGCGTTTAAATCATGAGCACGCCAATAAAACATTCATCGATGATCAGATCAAATTCCAAAAAGAATATTTGGAAAAACTTGAAAACAATGCGAAAAACTTTATATCTCTTATGAATGTCATTCACATTCCATACGACGAGAAGGATCGTGAGCAAATCGAAAATATGTTGCCGACCCTTAAACGGTTAAAAGCGGAACTTGAAGAAGCGGAACGCAGTTATTTGAACCATGACATCTCCTTTACCATCCTAAAAGAACAACTCGAAGCGAACCGGCGTGAACTTGAGACTCTCTCTCGGTTTCTTGATGATAAGGTGAAGGTTGTCGATCATGTATATCGCGATGAAAAAAAAGCGCGGGACGCCCTTAAAGCATTAACCGAGAAGATCAATGGTACGAAAAAGTTTATCAAAATCGCTCGGCTTCAAAGTTTTGAAAAGGATTTACAGACGATTACGGATCTTAATTCCGAGCTGACAAACATCTATCTCCTCTTAAGCGAGTTTCCTATTGACATCGTTCGGGTAAATGAGGATATCGAACGAATGACTCATAAGGTTGAAGAAACGACAAAAACTATTAACAGTAAAATTTACAAAGCATTATTAGCTGAATTTGCTTTGGTTTATGGTAACCGTTACTATCATGACAAACGGTATCGGCACGCTTTAGAACAAGCGCAAAATGCCTTTATGAATGAAGCTTATGATGAAGCGAAGGAACTGGTATTCGGAGTATTCGATCAAATGGATGAAAAAATTAAACGCGAGGTGTTGGACCGGTTCCAACAACAGTTCCAAACCCTTTTTAGTTGATTTTTATCATTCAATTGTTTAATATAATGTGATGACGATAAATGATGTATGGAAATACCTCAAGTTCACCTTGAGGTCATTTCATGTTATAGAAGGTGTGATACCGATGATCTATTTGGACTACAGTGCTACGACACCAATCCATGAAGAGGTACTCAACACATTTATCGAGATTAGCCGCAAGTTTTGGGCGAACCCTAGTTCTCTTCATGATTTCGGTATGCAAGCCTTTGCGCTTTACGAACGCGCGAAAGAACAGGCTTTAATGATGTTAAAGGCTAGTGACCACCGGATTTATTTTACTTCTGGTGCAACTGAAGCCAATAACATGGCCATTCGTGGGATTTGCCGGCAATACCAAAATCGAGGTCGACATCTCATCACGACCAAGGTGGAACATAGTAGCGTCTATAACGTCTTCGAAGCGATGATGGACGAAGGATTTGAAGTGACTTTTCTGGACGTGGATGAGAAGGGGCTTCTTGACCTCGCCACGCTCGAACGGTCCATTCGGAAAGACACCATTCTCGTCTCCGTCATGATGGTGAATGCGGAAGTCGGCACCATCTATCCCATAAAAGAAATCGTCCAAATCGTAAAAAAACAAAACCCTCAAACCTTTGTCCATTCCGACATCGTTCAGGCGGTTGGAAAGATACCCGTCCATTTGGATGATCTTGGAATTGACCTCGCCTCCATCGCAGGGCATAAAATATATGGGCCGAAAGGTATCGGTGCGCTCATTGTCCGCAATCGAGTGTCGTTGCCTCCGTTACTTTATGGTGGGGCTCAACAAGAAGGGATACGCCCTGGTACCATGGATCTGGCCTCAATCGTCAGCCTTAGTAAGGCCATACGTCTCGCCGTTGAAGGGGTTAAAGCACATGGTGAACGGGTTAAAGCGCTTAGCGACTATCTTTATAAAACTTTAAAGCATTTACCCTATCTTGTCTTTAACTCGGATCCTGAACGATCCATTCCCCATGTGATCAATTTTTCAGTTTCTGGAGTGAAGGCGGAGACGGTAGTCCATGCCTTGGCTCAGGAAGGGATTTACATCTCATCGAAAACAGCTTGTTCGTCTAAAACGAATCGCCCCAGCCGCGTTTTGCAAGCCATGGGGTTTGATGATCATCGGGCCTCATCCTCGCTACGGGTCAGTTTATCTCATCTTGTGACTGAGGATGAGATCAGGACCTTCGTAGACGTTTTTAAAACGACTATGGAAAGAGTGTTGGTGAAGTAAATGGTATACGATCGCATTGTCGTCAAATATGGTGAACTCACCCTTAAAGGGAAAAATAAACGGGAGTTTACAGATCGCCTCATTAAGACGATCAAAGAGAAATGTAAACATTTGGATCGGTTAACTTTTGAGAAGCGGCATGATCGGTTTTACATCCTTCTCAATGGAACCGACTACCATGAGGTGGTTCAGGCTCTGAATAAGGTGTTCGGTATACATGCCTACAGCCTAGCGGCTTTTACCGAACTTGATCTGGATAAGGTGAAGGAACTGGCTGTCTTACTTATTAAAGATCAAGTAAAGGAACCAGCCACTTTTAAAGTAAAAACTAAACGTGTCAATAAAAATTTTCCATTGGGATCTATGGAAATAACCCGAGAAGTCGCCTCATATGTTTTACGCCATTGTAAACATCTCACGGTAGATGTCAAAAATCCCCAGGTTACCCTTTCGATTGAAGTGCGGTATGAAGGGGTATACTTAATGTTAGATGACATTCCAGGATTAGGGGGACTTCCTGTTGGCGTCGATCATTCTCGCGGGCTTCTCATGATCTCAGGTGGAATCGATAGTCCTGTTGCTGGGTATTTAATGCAGAAACGGGGGCTTGTAATTGATGCCATCCACTTCGAATCCCCGCCATATACGAGCGTGCAGGCGAAACAAAAAGTCATTGACCTTTTAGAAAAACTTGCGGTCTATCAACCGAATGGCAAGATTCGGCTTTTCATCGTTCCTTTTACCAAAATGCAGAAGGCAATTTACCAACATTGCCCAGCAAAATACGGCATCACCATTATGCGGCGTATGATGTATCGCATTAGTGAGCGTGTGGCGAGACGAGAGAATGACCTCGTCATCATTAATGGTGAATCTTTAGGGCAGGTAGCCTCACAAACGCTCGAATCCATGTACGTCATTAACGAGGTGACGAATCTACCGGTTTTCCGGCCACTTGTGGCGATGGATAAGCTAGAAATTATGAAGATTGCGGAAAAAATTGGTACCTATCCCATTTCCATCCTTCCCTATGAGGATTGTTGTACAATTTTCATACCTGAACATCCCGTCACTAAGCCGGATTTGGAAAAAGTAAAGGAATATGAGGCGAACTTTGACTTTGCTTCACTCATTGAAGAAGCGATTGCCAACATTGAACTCCTCATCATTGACGAACAGAAAAAGACCAATTTGCTGCTGGATGATTCAGTCGCAAATTTGTTTTAGTATAACAGGAATTACCATGCTTCACGGGGTATGAAAGATAAACTCCTGACGCAAGCTATTAACGTCAGGAGGTGAGAGAGATGGCTCGTAATCAAAACAAACTCGTTGTTCCTGGGGCACGCCAGGCGCTAGAACAAATGAAGTACGAGATAGCCAACGAACTTGGAGTCACACTAGGTCCTGATACAACTGCTCGTCAAAACGGATCTGTTGGTGGTGAAATTACAAGACGGCTCGTTGCGATGGCCCAGCAACAACTGAGTGGCCAACAAGCTCAAAACCAAGGGCAGTAATAGAGCTAACCGCTTAGGTTAGCGCCACATTGCAATCGATGAATAGGGAGTTATAGCTTAAGCTATAACTCCTTTTTTGTGTTGTTTGGGTTAAACCGAATGGCATGTGTTTGCTTTCCTAGTTTACCCTAGACGCCCTTTTTTATACAAAAAAGGGAAAAGGATCTCTTCATTATCCAGTAGGATCTCGTTCAATTGTTTGTATGATTGTGAAAATGTTAATTGCATTATTTGTTGCACAGGAGTATAATATTTTGTATAATGATGGTGCTTTAAAACAATGAGGTGATACAAATGGCACAAAAAGATTATTCGAAATATTTTCAAATGCCAGATTTACGGAAAGCTAGATTTCGCACTAAAAATGAAGCCGATGTCGTTCATTTTGAAATGCCAGAGAACATGCCCATTTTTGGGCGAGGCAAGACGTTCTATATCCAAACTTATGGCTGTCAAATGAACGTTCATGATAGCGAACGCATAGCGGGAATTCTTACTAAATTGGGTTTTGTTCCAACGGAACAGATCGATGAGGCAGATCTCATCTTATTAAATACATGCGCCATTCGTGAAAATGCGGAGAACCGCGTGTTCGGAATGTTAGGTTTGCTTAAGCAACAGAAACAAAATAATCCTAACTTGATATTAGGCGTTTGCGGTTGCATGACTCAGGAAGAAAAAGTAGTGAACGCCATTTTAGAGAAATATCCACACGTCGATCTCGTGTTTGGTACCCATAATATCCATCGTTTACCCTTCTATTTGCGTGATGCGTTTTTCAATAAAGAACGGGTCATCGAGGTCTGGAGTGAAGAGGGTAAGATTGTCGAACACATGCCGGTTCTCAGAGAAGGCAAAGTGAAGGCATGGGTGAACATCACCTATGGATGCGACGAGTTTTGTACCTACTGCATTGTCCCGTATACTCGTGGGAAGGAACGTTCCCGCCGGCCAGAGGATATTTTAAATGAAATCCAAGAACTGGCCGATCAAGGGTATCAAGAAGTAACACTGCTCGGTCAGAACGTCAATTCCTATGGAAAAGATTTCCGGACGATGAACTACCGCTTTGCGGATTTGCTCAATGATATTGCCAAGATCAACATCCCCCGGGTTCGGTTTACGACAAGCCATCCCCGCGATTTCGATGATCGAGCCATTGAGGCCATTGCCAATGCCAAAAACATCTGTGAGCATATCCATTTGCCGGTCCAAAGCGGTAACAACGAAGTGCTTAGACGGATGAACCGGAAGTATACGCGGGAAAGCTATCTGGAACTGGTTCAAAAGATCAAAAAGGCTATTCCCGGAGTGGCACTGACTACCGATATTATCGTCGGCTTCCCAGGTGAAACCGAGGAACAGTTTGAAGACACCCTATCTCTTGTTCAAGAAGTTGGGTTTGAAGGCGCCTTTACCTTTATCTTTTCCCCACGAGAAGGCACTCCGGCGGCGAAGTTTGAGGATCCGGTGAGTCTCGAAGAAAAGAAAGAAAGGCTCTATCGGTTGAACGAGATTGTTAATGCGCAGTATGCGAAACATCACAAAAAGTATGAAGGCCAAGTTGTGGAAGTCCTATGCGAAGGCTTTAGTAAGAATGATGAGACGATGCTTGCAGGCTATACACGGACGAATAAGCTGGTGAACTTCAAGGGGGATGCTTCCGTCATTGGCAAAATGGTACCGGTTAAAATTACCGAAAGCAAAACCTGGTTTCTTCTTGGGGAATTGGTAGAATGAATGAAGAAATTAAACAAAAATTGGAAAACCTAATTGAAACCCTTGAGGCACAGGAGGAAGTCCGGCGATTTATTGAGATTGAACGAAAGATGCATCAGAACGTGACTTTAAAACAGCGTATCAATGAATATAAAAAATGGCAGCAACGGGTAGTACTCAATGAATATCGCACGGGCGAAACCGATGAGCATGCTGAGGCAAAACTCCGCCAACTTTATGAAGAACTCACCGATATCCCCATCTTCAATGAATACCTCCACCTGATGGAGGAAATAAACGAGGTCATCCAGTCCATCACAAAAATAATCGAAGAAAGTATAAACCAATAAGATGTACGTTCGTACATCTTTTTTCTTTTTTGGGGAATTTTTTATCGTAGGCTCATATGATATTAAGGAAAGGGAACACATCCATTTCGAGAGTGAAGCGAGGAGGGAAGTTATGAGTGAAATAAGAGAGATCGTCACCAAAGCCATCGTCGAAAAGGGAAAGAAGGAGATCCGCTTTACCGCCGAAATCGGATCCATGGATCATGTAGAGAGTGTACTCGGGTGTTTCGTCCTCAACCATAGCTTTAGTGCCAGTCGTGTGAAGGGTGGCGTCGAGATCAGTGGCCAGTTTGAACTAAACGTATGGTACAGCCATAGTTCGAATACAAAAACGGATGTGGCAAAGGAGACCATCAAATACGAGAAAACGGTCAAAACGAAACGGGTGATTAAAAACTATTTAGAGGATGACAACGACGTCATCGTTAAGATCACGAAACAACCGACTTGTGAAGACGTACGCATACAAAACGGTGTAGTCGAAGTCGATATTGTTCTTGCGGTCGAGTGTGAAGTGATCGGCGAGACAAAAATAAAAGTGAGCGTCCTCGAAGGAGCACAGCTTTATGACCCTGAGGAAGACGATGATTTGGATGAGATCGATACAGCCATCAATCCGAATTTCATTAATGAAAAGTTCTTCTAATCGGTCATTGCATTCACTCAAAACCCTTTCGATTAAAACGACTTCATGGTTATCCAAGAAGTCGTTTTTATTATACGATGTGATGTCTAGACTTCAAAAATGATGGGTAGAGAATGGGTTGAATGATTTAAAAACCTGGCGAACTGTGTTAAAATAAAGTGAATAATGACGTAAGGATGATCGGTATGAAGAAATACCCCAAAGAGCGCTATACGCCGATGATGCAACAGTATTTGACGATTAAAGAGAACTACCCGGATACCCTAATCCTCTTTCGCCTTGGTGACTTCTATGAGCTGTTTTTCGAAGACGCCTTGGTGGCCTCTCGAGTCTTGGAAATCGCACTAACGGGGCGCGATGCGGGGGTTGAAGAGCGCGTTCCGATGTGCGGTGTTCCCTATCATTCCGCTTCTTCTTACATCCAGAGACTTCTTGACCACGGCTTTAAGGTCGGGATTGCCGAACAAGTCGAAGATCCGAAACTGGCTAAAGGTTTAGTGAAACGGGAGGTTGTACGACTCATTACGCCGGGGACGGTCATGGACGAGACGTATCTTGATGAGAAAACGAATAACTTTATTGCCTCTATACACGATGGGGTGACGCATTATGTCATCGCCTATTGCGATCTAACGACTGGGGATAGTTTTGTCACTATGCTGGATTACAATGACGAAATGGTTCAAAACGAGCTTTTATCCATTGGTGCAAGAGAGGTCGTAATTGACCCTCGATTCGATATCACGAAGATAAGAAATTACATAGAACAGTACCAAGTGACCCTTTCTCATGAAAAGCGAGTTGAAATTCCGAAGGACTATGAGTATTTGGCAGAAGATTTGCCGGATGTACGGTATGCCCTCGCGCTAGGACGTTTACTAAACTACTTGCTGGAAACGCAAAAACGGGATCTAAAGCACCTTCAGAAGGCGATTTTATACACGTCGAACCAATACCTCCATATGGACGTCTATTCGAAGCGTAATCTGGAAATTATGGCTACTATCCGCACGAACACACGCCAGGGCTCACTACTATGGCATTTGGATCGTGCCCAAACGGCTATGGGCTCCCGTTTAATCAAACAATGGCTGGACAAGCCCCTCATCAATCGAACGGAAATAGAAGCCCGATATGACATTGTCGAAGCCTTCATGAAAGATTACATTGCCCGCGAAGAGATCCGAGAACGGTTAAAAAATGTTTACGATCTCGAACGTCTTGTCGGACGCATTTCCTATGATAATGCCAATGCAAGGGACCTCCTCCAACTGAAACGCTCTTTACAGGAGGTGCCTTTCATTAAAAACCAACTCATCGTGTTAAAAAAGACGTATCAACTGGCCATCCAAACAGAGTTTAAGGATTTTAGGGAACTCTACGATTTATTGGAGCGGGCAATCGATGAGGATGCCCCCATCACTTTAAAGGAAGGCGGTTTAATTAAGCCAGGGTTTCATCCGGAACTTGATGAATATCGAGAGATTAAAAAGCATGGCAAAGAATACATTGCCAACCTGGTCATGAAGGAGCGGGAACGAACCGGAATAAAAAATTTAAGGGTCGGTTATAACAAGGTATTCGGTTACTATATCGAAATCACGAAGGGACAACTTGCAAACTTACCCGAAGATATCGGATATGAGCGGAAACAAACCCTGGCCAATGCAGAGCGGTTCATTACCCCGGAATTAAAAGAAATCGAGGCGAAGATTTTAAATGCGGAGGATCGAGCAATTGAACTTGAATACGAACTTTTCGTTCAAATACGGGATCACATCAAACAATACATTCCCGATCTCCAGGTCTTGGCCAAAGCTTTAGCAACTATAGATGCTCTGATCAGTTTTGCGGTTGTAAGCGAAGAAAATCGCTACGTACGGCCTGTTCTTCATGATGCGCATCGGGTCCACATCGTCAATGGTCGTCATCCAGTTGTTGAGAAGACGTTGAGGGATAAGCCCTATGTTGAAAATGACATCATCTTTGATGAAGAGACCAACATTCTCCTGATCACGGGCCCCAATATGTCGGGGAAGTCCACTTACATGCGTCAAATGGCTCTGACCGTCATCATGGCTCAGATTGGTTGTTTCGTGCCGTGTGATGCTTGTGAAATGATGGTGTTTGACAAGATTTTTACACGTATTGGCGCCAGCGATGACCTAGTTGGTGGACAATCCACCTTTATGGTTGAGATGCTGGAGGCCAACCACGCTTTACAACATGCGACGAAACAGAGCCTTATCCTTTTCGATGAAATTGGAAGAGGGACAGCGACCTATGACGGGATGGCCCTTGCCCAAGCGATTATTGAATATATTCATGATCAGATTGGTTGTAAAACGCTGTTTTCAACCCATTACCATGAACTGACGGCATTAGAGAAAGAACTTAAGCATTTGAAAAATGTGCACGTACGGGCTGAAGAGTATCAGGGAGAGCTCACTTTCCTTCACAAGGTGGAGTTTGGTCCTTCCGATCGAAGTTATGGAATTCAAGTGGCAAAGTTAGCGAAACTGCCTCACTCGTTGATTGAACGGGCCACATCCATACTTAAACGGCTGGAATCTCAAAAGGATCGGGTACGTGTCGAATCGGATTATAATCTTTTTAGTCTGTTTGAAATGGAGGAAACCGATCCCCCGTACTATTCGAAAGAAGAACATGAGGTATTGGAAATTATTAAGGAAACCGACGTGTTTTCCCTTACGCCAATCGACGCCCTGAATCTGTTGTATCGCCTCCAAACAATACTGAAAGGGAAAGGAGGAGACTGATGCCAAAAATTAAAGTCATGCCCCCGAACCTAGCGAATAAGATTGCCGCTGGAGAGGTGGTTGAGAGACCAGCTTCGGTCGTTAAAGAATTGGTGGAAAATGCGATCGATGCGGGGGCGACCAAGATCGATGTCTATCTTGAAGAGGCAGGCATTCGTTCCATCCGAGTCCTCGATAATGGATCAGGGATGAGTCCGGAAGATGCCGTCCTGGCCTTCGAACGCCATGCGACGAGCAAGATCGAGAATGAACGTGATTTGTTTCGGATTGAAACGCTTGGCTTTCGTGGGGAAGCTTTGCCTTCCATCGCATCGGTAAGTGACCTCGTCTTACAAACGTCCGAAGGCAGGGAGGCAGGGGTATTAATTCATTTCCGTGGGGGTAAAAAAGTTAGCGAAGAACGGACTCATGCTAGGAAGGGGACAGAAGTACATGTTCGCCATCTTTTCTTTAATACTCCTGCCCGCTTGAAATACTTAAAATCCATTAATACGGAACTTGGCTATTCAGTTGATTTCATGAATAAGATTGCGTTATCCCATCCTAATATCGCTTTTCGACTCATTCATGGGGATCGAGTGCTTCTGCAGACGAGTGGGAATGGTGATATTCGACAAATCCTCGCCTCGATTTACGGATTGGACGTTGCGAAAAAAATCCATGAAGGAAGCTACGAAGATCAGTTTATGACGATTAAAGTCTATTTGGCTGAACCGGAAGTGTATCGGACGACACGTAACTATATGACGCTTATGGTGAACCATCGTGTGGTTCAAAACCGGGATCTCATCCGTGCTATCGCCGATGGATATGAAGCTTACC
>DATCJW010000121.1:0-15939 GCA_036562595.1 Haloplasmataceae bacterium
AGCATACAGAACTCTTTAGACTAGCCAATTGAAGCGGATAATTCCTTATACTAACAGTGACATTTTAAGGAAAAAAAGAGGGAAAACCATGAGAAAAGGGGCTGAAACATCACCTATTTAGGTAATTATTTTACAGCCCCTTTAGATGGCTAAATATTGAGAATCAACCGATTAATGTAGTGCTGGACTGAAAAGATGGGTTCTATCAGGATTCGGTCAATCCGAGCAAGGATGGTTTTTCCCCCATGTCCCGCTTCGTACATTTTTAATACAAAGTTGACGACATCCTCTTTCCGTTGCCGTATGTAGTGTATGGGGTACATAAACACCTTCCCTGCCCCTTCTTTGCGTTCACGATTCAGCTTTTCTTTCCACTGAAAATCCGCCACGTTTATCGTGTCATGGGTCTGAAGCAAATAGAATACTTCTTCATAACGGCCTTGCAAAGACTGGATGAAATCTTGGATATGGGCATCCTCACCATCCTCCAGTAAGCGGCCGTTTTGATGGACAGCCGTTACCACGTTTTGAAAGCGATCGATGCTATATAGGTCAACACTATCGTTTAGTTCCAATGACTTCACGTGAAAATCGATCACCACTGCCACTTTTTTCAAACTAATCACCTCTCTTTTTTTTCAAATCATTATATTTTTGAATGATTTCGATGAGATCCTTTTGGGTGACATTGGTATAGCCCAGTTCATTGAGCGAATGCCTTAAAGCCTCCACATCGATGTTGTGTTGTTTCTTAGTGGTTTCCTCGAACCGATGGTATAGTGCTTCATAGTCCGAAAAATTTAGCGTTTCCTCTTCAAAAGCTTTAAAAAGCAACGCTTCTCGTGCCTTTAGTTCAGCATCGTTATAGTCTTCGTCATCGAAATCGATTATCAAATACCGTTTGGCTAAATAGCTAAGCATTGCACGATAAGGGGATTCGGTGGTGAGTTGTTCAAGAAAAAGCGATAAGGCTTCTAATAGCCGGCTATCAAGGTGGATGAGGGCATGAAGGGATTCCAATACTTCGAAGATTTCAAATTTTCCTTCGTTGTTCGCATTAAATAGCTGGTCAATACTATCTTTTGCCTGCTTAATGCGCATTATACGCTTGCGAATACGCCGGGCATTCGTTTTGAAATGGCCCTTAAAGAGATTCTCGCGTTTAGGGCATTCGAATAAGAAGAGGATGTTATCCATATACTTTTTGGGAAGTTTCGGTTCCTCCAGCGTTTCATCGAGATAGTGGCTTAAATACTGCCTCGTAATCCCTAAATAATCAGCCAGTTCCTGTTGAGTAATACCTGCTTTTTTAATAACTTCTCGTAAGTTCATTGCCATATCGTTCACCAATACCTATTCCCTGTTCAGTTGATCGTTATAGTCCCATTATAGAAATGAACGTTATAAATGTCAACTAGTTTACATCTCATCGCCGCATTTTTTGTCAACTAATTGACGTAACATTGCACGACGGCTCTCCTTTTTATATGCTTTCCGCCCATCACGCAAATTTACATTTTTTTTGATTGTTGTATGATAGAATTCGTGTTAGAATTTTACCGAAGGAGGGAATAACATGTATTTAGTACCAACCGTAATCGAACAGACAGGACGTGGCGAACGGGCATACGATATCTACTCTCGGCTCTTAAAGGACCGGATCATCATGTTAAGCGGTGAGATTACTGACGAGCTCGCCAACAGTATCGTTGCCCAACTCCTATTTCTAGCGAGCCAAGACTCGGATAAAGATATCCAGCTTTATATTAATAGCCCTGGCGGCTCCACGACTGCGGGCATGGCCATTTATGATACGATGAACTATGTGAAACCTGATGTCACGACCATCTGTATCGGCATGGCGGCCTCGATGGGGGCCTTCTTACTCGCTGCAGGAGCCAAAGGTAAACGATATGCCTTGCCAAATAGTGAGATCATGATTCACCAGCCGCTTGGTGGGGCGCAAGGCCAAGCAACCGACCTTAAAATTGCAGCGGACCGGATTATTCGGATTCGCGAACGGATTAATCGTATTTTAGCCGAAAATACCGGCCAACCGATCGAGGTCATTGAACGGGATACGGAACGGGATTTTTTCATGTTTGCTGAAGAGGCCCTTGAATACGGTTTGATCGATGAAATTATTAAACAAAAGAAATGATTGAGATGCGATTCCCTTGCTTTAAGCAAGGGTTTTTTATTTTTAATAAAAAAGTTATCCACAATTTGTTGAAAACTTCGGCAAACCCCTATTTTTTCTTCTTTTTGTGGATAACTTTTTTGATTCACACTTTTATTTTATACGTAATACGGTCGAGCGCCTCAATATCGTCTGGATGATAGCGATAGGTCTTTAGCGCCCGCAAGACAAAGGAGACGCGGCTCATAAAGCGCCAAATATTGGCGAAACTGAGGACAATTGGCAAGAAGAACAGAACATTCAAGAGCCGATAGGCATCGATTAAATAATTGCCAATTGCTACCTTCTCATCCAAATCGATGAGATAACCCTCGTTTGTTAAGAGAATAAGGGTTGAAAACAGGATGATATAACCCATATACTTCATGATTCGTTGAATGATCCGTTTGGGATCCGTCCATTTCAATAACGGCTTCTTATTGATGATGCCGTTTTTATACGCAACAACGAGTGCGTATAGAATCGGTTTGCTTTCTCTATTCATCATATCCTCTCCTCTGCCCCTATTGTAACATGGAATGTTGCGTCATTATACAAGCAATATCTTCCTATTTCAGTTTATTATACTGGCCTTCGAGAGAGAGGATATTCGTATTATAAGTGTAGGTCCGATTCTCTTTGCGTTTATAGTTATAGAGGGCGATTTGGATCAGGTCATCAATTAACCGACGGAAATCCCGTTTCTTTTGATCCCATAAATAGTACGCAAAAGAACCGGGAATGGTGTTAATTTCATTAACATAGAGTTTCCCATTCTTCTCATCATAAATGAAGTCAATCCGGGCAATGCCGCTATTACCTATGGTGATAAAGGTCTTTTCCGCTAGGTTTCGAATCGCTTCTGTCAATGTTTCCGTGATTGGAGCCGGGATGAGGCGCCGGGTGCTCGCCATCCCCTTACTGCCCCTCTTCATCCCGCGTGTATATTTATCTTGATAGCTAAGGATGTCGTCTTCCTTCAAGACCTCTTCTACAAGGGAGGCCTCGCAAGCGGTCCGATTGCCGAGGACAGCACAATTATACTCCCTCATCTCTTCAATCGCTTTTTCCACCAGAACCTGGTCATCATATATCAAAGCCTGTGTAATCCCCTCCTCTAGTTCTGACCGGTTCCGGCAAAGGCGTACCCCCACACTGGAACCTAAATGGGCGGGTTTGACAATGACGGGATAACCGAGTCGTTCACAACTTAAGATCACTTCTTCTCGATGATCGTCATAATCATCGCTAAAGAAATTGACGTAGGGAATGACGGGAATTCCGGCTTTTTCCAGCACCAGCTTGGTCATGGCTTTATTTTGGGCCACACTAGAAGACAGGACATCGCTTCCGACATAAGGAATATCCAACAGTTCAAAAAAGGCCGCAAGCGTCCCGTCCTCACAGTTCGTACCGTGGACCGCAAGGATGACGAGATCAATGGCGCTAATCTTTCTCAAAAAACCAAACCAGTGGGTACAAAGGACAACCTGACGGTCTTCTTTCAACCAGAATACACGTTTGGCCTCCCTTTCAATCGTTTTTAGGTCGCGCTTTTTAAAATAGGCGATTTCCATCATTGCTTTTGCATGGTAAAAAGCGTTTTCTTTTGTAAGATAAACAGGAATCGGGCGATATTTTTCGGGATCCATCTGTTCGATTAACTGGAGCCCTGTAATGATGGACACTTCATGCTCCACGGATTTGCCACCAAACACGACCGCCACATTATATTTCATGATCCCCCTCCTATTCTTCCGTATATTGATCAGGAAGATCGTTTTCGATCAGAAGGGTAAAACCTTCATACAATCGATTAAACACTTCCCGAAACCCGTTTTGGAAGCAATTGGTGACGACGATTCGGCCGATTGAAAATCCCGCTTCAACCAATCCGTCATATATCGGTTTCGTCTGTTTCTTCCCAATGAGGACGACAAGATCACAAATCCTCGCCATTTGGGTCCCCAGTCGATAGTTGATGGCATAGTGCTGGTCACCTAATTCGATAAGTCCAGGAGTAATGATCGCCTTTTTGCCTGGAAACTGGTTCAGCACATCCAAGGCATATTGAAATCCTTCCCGATTGGAGTTAAAGGAATCATCAATGATGGTATAACGTTCATACGGTTTGAGCTCCAAACGATGGGGAACGGGTTCAAGCCGTTCAACTTGCTGCTGGATATGGCGGATGGGGACTTTCATGACGTGAGCTAAAGCGATACCCGCCAATATATTATAGATATTATGCAATCCTAACAGTTTGGTGCGAAAAGCATAGACCGACCGATCGGGTAACACGACCTCGAAACGGCTGCCTTCGTGGCCATAATGAATATTTGTTGCCCGATAATTCACCCCTTCTTCGGTTATGCCGTAGGTGATAACATGTAACGATTCTTTTAATTTATAGCCTTTTATAAATCGGTTATCATAATTCAAAATGGCGATCCCATCCTCAGGAAGGCCTTCGATCAGTTCAAATTTGGTTCGAATGATGGTCTGCATGTTTTGAAAGGTATCGAGATGTTGGGGGCCGATTGCCGTGATGATGCCGATTCTTGGGCGAACAAACTGGGCGAGCTCGTGAATATCCCCTAGTTTTGTTGCTCCCATCTCACATATGAAGATTTGGTCAAACTTCCGCAACCGTTCATTGATGGTTCTGGCAATCCCAAGGGGCGTATTATAGGAGGCCGGTGTTGCACAGACGAAATAGCGCTGTTTTAAAAGTTGCTGGATGATGGCTTTCGTACTCGTCTTGCCGTAACTGCCGGTAATACCGATCACTTGTGGAGAAATGGCTTGAAGTTTTTTCTTTGCACGACGGATGAATGAAAGAGCAATGGCTTTCTCAATGGGCCACATGATATAAAAGGAAAAAAACAAGAGATCAATCTGTAAGAAGTGGATAACCGCCAGCCAGACGAGAAGGAGCTGCCACTCGTCGTATAGCCGATCGGCGATGAGGCGCGTTAAAACATAAAAGAGTCCTTTAACCGCGACGGACGCCAAAAGCAAACGTTTGATCCGATTGGTATAAACCAAAGGGACCTTCTTAGGCGGGCGCCTGATAAGAAAAGGTAAATAGAACCCGTTTAGCATGAGATGGAGCAAAAGCCCCCATAGGGTATGTCCGAACCATGCCAAAAGGAGAAATTGAACAAGAGAAAGAAGAAAGGGAATAAGCATACGGCGGTCTCGCAAATGGTCTATGAACCACCCCATCAACCGCTTAAACTGATACTTTTCTAGTTGCAATATGTGGAGGAGATCCACGTACCGAACGGCCATAATGACCCCCAGCGAAAGGAGATTGATAACATATAGGAAAATCATTTCAATCCCTCCACCGGATAGAAGGCCTCAATGACCCTGGCAAGCAGGAAAGGATCATCGAGGTAGGCAAAGTGTCCCCCATTTTTGACGATGACCAGCCCGCTATCGTGAAGCAATGCCTTCATCCTTTCAGCAAGATACAGGGGCGTTACCTCGTCCCGTTCCCCCCAGAACAGAAGGACAGGAATGACAATCTGTTTCAAGTCCTCCGTTAAGTCCTCGTTTACCACATGGACGAGCGTTTGACGCATAATTGGGGAGGCGTTTTTGTAATCAGAGGAGCCAAATCGCCTTAACACGCGCTCCCGATATTTAAGAAGGGGTTGAATCGAAAAAAGCTTTTTTAACACTTTATAGGTATTTACCATGGCATAATAACGGAACGTCTTTTTTGTTTTGAGACCCGCGCTGTTAGAGAGAATGAGTTTCCCCGCTGTATGGTAGCGGCTAGCATGCCGAATGGCCACTCTTCCACCAAAGGAGTGGGCAACAATCAAAGGATTTTTTAGCTGGTAATGGGCGATGATAGTTTCAAGCAGTTCGACATAATCATCCAGTGTAAAAGCCGTTTTCGGCTCTTCGCTGTGACCGAAACCGGGGAGATCAACCAAATAAATCTGGTACGGTTTTGTTAACTCCCGGATAACAGGCAAGAAGGTTTGGCCGTTTTGCCCCCAGCCGTGCAGAAAAATGATGGCACGTCCCGCTTCACCGATCCGTTCGATATGAACCGTGATATCCTTAAATTTCATCCGTTTCACCCCAATTCTTCTAATCCAAATATATTCAAGGGGGATCGAATTTTTGACATAAAAAAAAGCAAGTCTTGCGACTTGCCTTTCCTCTTCCTAGTCACGTTTTATGGTTTCAATGGTTTCCTGTATTTCCTGGACATATTGATTGGCGAGTTCTTCTGTCGGGGCCTCGACCATTACCCGAATGAGTTCTTCGGTACCGGATGGGCGGACGAGAACCCGGCCATCGGATCCCAATTTAGCCTCTATCGCTTTTATCTTTTCTAATAAGGCGGGGTGTTGGATTACCTTTTCCTTATCCATTACGGCAACATTTCTTAACACTTGCGGATACTCGACCACTTCACTCGCAAGTTCCGATAGCGAGGCATCCTTTTCGAGCATGACATGGATGAGTTGGACCGCTGTCAACAGGCCATCCCCGGATGTCGCATGGTCAAGCATGATGATATGCCCAGATTGCTCACCGCCAAGGTTGTAGCCATTCTTCAGCATCTCTTCTAACACGTAACGGTCACCGACTGGAGTTTTGACGCTCTGAATGCCGATTTTGTCGAGGGCTTTATAGAGACCGAGGTTGCTCATGACGGTGGTCACGACCATGTCGTGCTTGAGTGCTCCCTTTTCTTTAAGATGTTTCGCAATAATATACATAATTTTATCGCCGTTTACAACCTCGCCATGCTCATCGACCGCAATCAAACGATCGCCATCGCCATCAAAGGCCAAGCCCAAATCCACGTCGTTTTCTCGTACAAATTGGCGTAATGACTCAATGCTCGTTGAGCCGCAGTTGACATTGATATTCGTTCCATCCGGTTCATTATTGATAAAAAGCGCATTCGCCTCCAAATTGGCGAATAGATGCGGCGCAAGATTAGACGTGGAACCGTTCGCGCAATCGATGGCCACCTTAAGCTGATCGAAGTGTTGCGGGACCGATTTCTGGATACTTAAAAGATACTTATGAATTCCTTCAAAATACTCGTCAACCCGGCCAATCCCATCATGGGTGGGTTGGTAGAGTTCCGCCTTTTCATCATCGAGCAAGCGCTCGATCTCAAGTTCCATCTCATCGGTCAACTTATAACCGTCGGAACCGAAGATTTTAATGCCGTTATCGTAATATGGATTGTGAGACGCTGAGATCATAATCCCGTAAGTGGCATTCAGAGCACGGGTCAAATAGGCAACCCCTGGGGTGGTGATGACCCCTAATCGCATCACGTTGGCACCTGCACTGAGAAGTCCAGCTACAAGGGCACTTTCCAACATTTCACCTGAAATCCGCGTATCCCGGCCAATAAGGACGGTCATCTCATCGTCCTTGTTCTGACGTGCAATTGTTCCTAAAATACGGCCGAGTTGGAAACAAAGTTTTGGAGAAAGGTCGAGGTTTGCCACCCCTCTAATCCCATCAGTTCCAAAATATTTTTTCATGGTATAACCTCCTACTGGGCTACTCTATACGTTATATACGCGATAAGCGTAAGGATTAAAGAGACGATGAATAGGTTCAGTGGTTTATTTATGATCTCACCGATCTTTTCTTCAAGTTTCACAATATTGAAAAGATTCGTACTGAACTTCGGCGGAATGACGATCGATACCAGCAGCATGAGCACATAACCGATAATTAGAAGCGGTAAAATGAAAACTTGGATGATCGTTTTTCGTATTTTATGCCACACTATGCATCACCCTTTATTTTTCTGGCCACGATGTGTTGTTCTATATATAACCGTAAACTTTCCTTCGTGATGCCAAAATCCAATTTCCCATTTAGGGCTACCGATACGCTTCCCGTTTCCTCACTCACCACAAGGACAAGCGCATCGGTTTGTTCGCTTAGACCGAGGGCGGCACGATGACGGGTCCCTACTTTCGCTGGCAGCCGTTCCTCGTTTTTGCAATTGGGAAGGACCGCTCCAGTACACATGATGTGGTCGCCACGGATGATAACCGCACCGTCATGAACCGGTGTTCCTGGAATAAAGATGGTCGTCAACACTTCCGACGAAACCCGGATATAAAACGGCGTGGCTGTGCGTATATAGTCATCCAACGATTCGTGCCGTTCCAAAACGATGAGCGCACCGATGCGACGCCGGCTGAGATAATCCGTCGTCTTCAAGAGTTCCTCGATAATATATTCCTTTTCGACTTTAGCGACCGTTGGGATCACGTTAGCGTTGTAATTGCGGCCAACCCGCTCGAGGACGACTCGGATTTCAGGCGCAAAGACGATAATGAGGATGAGAGGCCAATAGTCTTTAAAGGGTTTGAAAATTTTTAGTATAAGATCGAGATTGAAGTAATAGGCAATCGCATAGATGGTTAGGAGATAAAGTGTCCCTTTAAAGATATTGCCTAACCGCGACGAGTAGGTAAACATTTTTAACGTAAAATAGATTAATAAAAAAAGAAGCAGGAATTCGACAATCGTTTGGAACACCGTCATCATACTCACCACCTAAAATCGTCTGCACCTATTATATCATAAAATAGGACTAAAAAAACGTTGCGTTACACAATTTGTTTATGTTCTTTTGATGTCATCCCTCTGTTAATCCTCCGTTAATGATATTGATGAAACCCTGTTGATAAAGCCTTGTTGATAAAAAAACAAGAGTTAAGCCACTGCCTAACTCTTGTGGATGGTCCGTTTCTATTCTCAGCGAATCTCGCCGAAGATCATATCCGCAAGATGATAAGACACCACATGCTCCCCATTTTTCCCTTCAATCCAGATCAGTTTGTTCAGATCATCTTTCGAAAGCACCGTAAATTCATCGTGCAAGTGAATGTTCTGTTCGTTCAAGTATTGAAGCAAAGCTTTGTGGTCGTTGACCCGCAACAGTTTGAAAGTCACCCCTTCATCGGCTTCGTTCAACGAACTTTGAACCGGTTTAACAGGTTTCAAGCTGGCTGTTGGAATCGGATTGCCGTGCGGGCAGTATTGAGGATAACCAAGATATTTATTTAAACGCTCGATCATCTCTTCACTGACTGCGTGTTCTAAGTTTTCCACTTCCTCATGGACATCTTGCCATTCAAAGCCTAACTTCTCGATTAAAAACACTTCCAGTATGCGATGGATGCGAATCATCCGAATCGCTTCATGCCTTCCTTTTTCCGTTAGCTTGACCCCCTTATAAGGATAAAATTCAACCAGTTCTTTGTCCAATAATTTTTTAATCATCTCGTTCACGCTTTGCTCGGAATAGTTAAAAATTTCCGCAATTTTCTTCGGCTTGGTCAACTCCTCATTCGCTTCGTAGGTTAACTCGTAGATGAGTTTTAAATAATCTTCCTCAGCATGAAGGATCCGTTTCATCCAATCACCCCAAAACGATTTCGGAAGGCACATCCAACAATCGTACCATTACTAATTATTATACCGATTTATGGTTGAATTTCAATTTGAATATCAACCTTCGGTAAACTGTTGGCCAATATAGTGTTGCCCTCGTTCGGTAATGGCGTAAGCATGATGCGCATTCGTGATGTAGCCTTCTTTTTTCGCACGACGGATGATTTTTAAACAATAACTCTTCGGCCAATGGAAGGCATGAGTTAAGTCCCCCACCGTTTGGGACGCCTGATGTTCAAAGAGATGGAGAAGAAGAAGTGCCATCGCATAGGAATCCTTTAATTTTTTACGCTTTACAAGACGGATGAGGACACCTTTTCGAGGTGCAAAGCTAACGATGAGCAAAAAGACCAACAGCGTGATGGTTGCGATCATGCCTGATACCGACACATCAAATAGAAGCGCAAGATAATAACCGATAGTGGTATCGATTGCCGCAATGATGACGCTATTGATGATGGTCCAATGGAGATTTTTTGTAAGCATCAGCGCACTGATGGCTGGCCCAATCATCAGCGCGATGACGAGGATGGTTCCCATGACATGAAATGCCAGTACAGCCGTAAGGGATACGAGGGCCATTAGCGCGTAATGGAGATAAAATGGCGCAAAGCCTAAGACACTGGCTAATAGCGGGTCAAAGCTGACGATCTTCAGCTCTTTATAGAACACGGTTACGAAAAGCGCATTAAGGAGCAATACCCCGCCCATGAGATAGAGCATTTTGGGCCCTAGATAGACCCCATGGATGATGAGGGGTTCAAAGGATGAGACAAGGATATTGCCGACCAGCACCATGTCTATATCCAGATGCACATGGCTGAATTCGAGCGATATCATGATGACCGCGATGCTAAAGAGTAATGGAAAAATGATCCCGGTCGCAGCATCCTCATTCATCCGACGACTCTTAACGAGTAACTCGATGAGGTAGACGGTTACCAGTCCGATGGCCGCAGCACCAACGATTAAAAATGGGGAGGTCAAGCTTTTCGTTAACGCAAAGCCAAGGACAATCCCGAGTAAGATCGTATGCGAAATAGCATCTACGATCATCCCCATCTTCCTAAGGACGAGAAAGACACCGACGATCGAACAAGTGGCTGAGGTTATAAGTGCGATTAAGAGTACCATCATCGTCCCTCCTCATCATCAAATCGTCGTAATAGCCTTCGTCCACGGTCCGACAGCTGAAGGATGCCCTTCGTTTCAATGAGATACCCGCGCGCCATCAGCGATAATTTTTCGTTTTTATCCACTTTGCCACACAAGGCATCTTCGATTTTCTGAACGGTTTGAACCTGTTTTCTTAAGCGGAAGCGTTCAAACGACCTTTTCAAAAGCCCTCGTTTTGGTGAGATCAACAGCAGGAATAAGCTGATGGCGCTTAGAACGACCGCAATCGTCGGGCCAGTCGCAAGATTTGAAACTTGGGCACTAATGAGCGTTCCAACAAATGCCCCTGCCATCCCAAAGATCGCCGCTAGAATGACATTCGTGTGGAAGCGATGGCTCAATAGCCTAGCGCCAATCGCAGGGGCGATTAACAGGGCGCTCATCAGGATGACGCCAACCACGCGGATGCCGCTCATAATCACCACAATCAATAGGCTATTCAGTAGCCAATCCATGAAATACTTGTTGAACCCGAGGCTAATAAAATACGGCTCATTGAAGATATAGAGCTTTAATTCTTTCCAGAATAGAAGAACGATTAGGAAAACAACGATGGAAATTCCCAGCAAAAGATACACATCACGAACGAGCATCGTTGCTGCCTGGCCGAAGATAAACGTCTTCAGCCCTGCCTGCGACGCATTTCCTGAATTTTGAACATAGATGAGAAGCACCTGACCAAAGCCAAAAAACGACGACAACGTTAAGGCCAGGAGCGCGTCCTGTTTGATGGGGGTGTATCGTTTAATGACGGTCATGAGAAAAAGGGATACTGCGCTCGCACAGGCGGCACCAATAAGAAGGATGTAAAGGTCTTTCACACCGACTAACATAAAAGCGAGCACCACGCCCGGAAATGCGGCATGGGATAAGGCATCACCGATTAACGCCTGTTTTCGCAACACAGAAAATACCCCTACCGTCCCACTGACGGCACCGAGGATCATCGTACCGATGATGACAACCCGTAGGGTGTAGGATTCAAGCAATAAATCAAACATTGAGATCACGAACCTTAAAGGGTTGGTTTCGGTAGGCGAGCGCGATATTGTCAGGGGTAAAGACATCCTTCACCCAACCGTTAGCAACCACCCTTCGATTCAGCAATACTACCCAGTCGAAGTATGATTCAATTTTATCCAAATCATGATGGACTATGATGACGGACTTCCCCTGGTCTTTTAATTCCCGCAACAGCTTGACGATCGCCTGTTCCGTCTTTAGGTCTACGCCTTGAAAAGGTTCGTCCATGATATAGAGGTCCGCCTCCTGTACGAGCGCTCGGGCGAGGAAGACGCGTTGCTGTTGGCCACCGCTGAGTTCGGAAATCTGACGATCCTTGAGATGATCGATTCCTAATTTCACCAGGGCCTCCTCGGCCTTTCGCTTCGCCTGTTTTCCAGGGCGACGGATCCAGCCGAGGTGGCCATAGGTTCCCATGAGGACCACATCGAATACAGTCGTCGGGAAATCCCAGTCAACCGATCCGCGTTGCGGGACATAGGCAATCTGTTTCTGCATTTCTCTATAAGTTTTGCCACCAAAGCGAATCGTTCCCGTAATGGGTTTAATCAAGTTGACCAAGGATTTTATCAGCGTCGATTTGCCTGCTCCATTTGGCCCGACAATGGCAACCAGCTGCCCCAAGGGGATGTCAAGATCCACATCCCATAAGGCGGGTTTTAAGTCGTAAGATACGCTAAGATCTCTAATTTGGATCCAATCTCTAACCATAATTGCCCTCCTTCCTTCTATCATTTCGAATGTCATCTGGCTATTTCAATGCATCGACAATTGTCGTTACGTTATATCGAATGGTCTTGACATAGGTTTCCGTGTCATGCTGCTCATCACCTAAAGCGTCCGAATACAGTTCGCCTCCGACTGCTACTTCCCATCCTTTGGCTTTAGCGCTTTCGATTACCGAACGAACCGTATGTTCGGGAATCGAAGATTCAAAGAAGACCGCTTTTACCTTCAGTTGAACGACGAGATTCGCTAAATCTTCGATGTCCTTGACGCTTGCCTCTTCATCGGTCGCAATCCCTTGGATCGCATGGACTTGAAACCCAAACGCACGGCCGAAATAGGCAAAGGCATCATGGGCAGTGACGAGTATCCGCTTTTCTTCCGGCAGCTCTTGGATTTTATTTTGTACAAACGCCTTTAATTCATCCAGTTCGTTTAGATAGGCTTTCAATTGCTTCTCATAATAATCGCTATTTTCATCATCGCTGTCCTTCAGTCCGTTTCCAACAATTATTGCGACTTCCATCCATAGGTCAATATCGAACCAAATGTGGGGATCATACACGCCATTTTTAATGATGAGTTTGTTCTTATCCAGATGATCCCCTACAATCACCACATGTTTTCCAGATTTCATTAGATTACTAATTGTATCAACGATTTTCCCCTCTAGGTTTAATCCATTGGCGACAATTAAATCCGCTTTACTTAGTGCCCTAACATCACTCGGTTTTAATTCATACAGGTGTGGGTCTACCCCAGGCCCCATGAGCGTCTTTAGATAAACCTTATCCCCACCTATCTGATGAACGAGATCGCCTAACATTGATGTTGTGGCCACAACGTAAAGTCGATCGTCATTTTTTTGATTGATGCGACAGGCACTTAAGAATAATCCGAAGCAAAATATAACCACAAGGGTGATCCATCGTTTCATTTATAATCTACCTCTCCTTAATTGACTTTCATTATTTTAAGGTATGCCATAAAAATAAAATCTTGTTACCTTTAATATATAATTATGCTTAGCTTGATAAAAAAGTCAAGCAAAACAATAAAATAAGCGATCGCCAAGGGTTGAGCTATCAATGTATGGGTTCACTTGTGTGGCGTCGGTGACAGTGTCCCTCAGACCATATCTTGATCCATAAAAAAAGAGACATATCCCCATAGTCTGGTGACAACCGGACGGTCGTCACACTTAACAAAAGGATATGGGGTTATGTCTCAAATTGAGGATGGATGAAAGTATTCGATTGGAATGATGCCAATTGATGCTACTTAACTCTATGCTGCTTGAAAGTTATTTTTGAATTTCCTATAGTCGATATAACTATACAACCAAAAAATAATTTTAAAGACTACTGTCAACAAAAACATCATATACATTAACCGGTTATTATCAGCCATTGTTATTCGGAAGTGTCATACATCAGCCATAATGACGATAATAAAATACTTGATAGCATTTGAAAGTTCATTATAAAAAGGCAACGTTTGCTAATGAGTTGTTCTAAACTTAAGAAGCCAAAAAGTAGCCATATCAACACGAAATTCCTCATTTGAAATTTACTTTCTAGCTCTTAAATGACTCGATTTTGAATATAGAAAAAATAAATATCCAAGTGGAAATAATCATTAAATCCTGTGGCAATTCAATTCCGATCCGATCGATGATCTGGCCATTAGGGTAAACGGAATAATCTATTCCGAATTTCGAAAATATTGTATACCCAATACTACGATGCCCTGAATAGACAAACAAAATTAAGCTAATCGAAAATAGTAGTAGAGAAATGAGATAGATGAAATAGGCGATTTCTTCGGATTTTTTTGAAGGCGATGTTTGGCAAGATAGTGGATAAATAGGAAGCTCGTTAATAATCCATTCAATATTATAACCATCCTTTTATAATTGCCCTCACTTATCATGCGAATCAAATCGGCGAAACCATTCCAACGGGTATGAGACAGATTTCCAATAATCATTGAAAGGTTGATCACCATTGATAGTATGTTTAATCCCCATAAAATGGCGGGGTGTTTTTCCCTCAGTATTATTAAAGGAAAAGTGAAAAATAAATATAATAAAATGGTCATTACAAGTGAACGATCCAAAACACGACTTGAAAACAACTCATATATAGTATAAGATGGCTTATTCATATAAACAGGGAATATAAAATGATGAGAAAGCTAACCCCTATGAAAACTAGATGCTTTTTATCAATCGAATGTAACCACTTCATCTCTAAGCTCCTTTTCATTTTATGTTCTTATTCTTCAATAATAAGCTTCAGATTCGGATCCCTGTATATGTATATCATCGGGATGTCCCCTCATTCTACCTACACCTCATCTTATAATATATGGCAGCGTCCATGAATTCATCTGATAGGTACTAGGATGTAATCTTGTATGCTAAAGACTTTAGATAGTAAGGACTTATAAAAAATGCGGCCCAAGCTTACTGCTTAGGCCACCACATGTCTAAATTAGGATTATGGTCGAAAACAAGCGGGAATCAGACGACTCGAGATTGAACCGTCTTCCTTTTATGTCCTTCATTTCAGCCAAAGTCAACTCATTTAAGTCAAAATAAAAAGCTATCAGATGATAGCCTCATGTTGTATGGTGCGGGATAAGGGACTTGAACCCTTACGACAAAGTCACTAGATCCTAAGTCTAGCGCGTCTGCCAATTCCGCCAATCCCGCATTGGTAGTGTCCCGCACAGGATTCGAACCTGTGACCCTCTGATTAAGAGTCAGATGCTCTACCAGCTAAGCTAGCGGGACATAAGATGGTGCCGACTATAGGACTCGAACCTACAACCTACGGATTACGAGACCGTTGCTCTACCAATTGAGCTAAGTCGGCATGGTGGAGATTGACGGGCTCGAACCGCCGACCCCTTGCTTGTAAGGCAAGTGCTCTCCCAGCTGAGCTAAATCTCCATCTCTAACCGCCATAATATATTAACATCATTAATGTGATTTTGTCAATATCTAACCCCTAATAATCTTTACCAGTTAGCCTATTATTTATTTATCGATTAATATCACTTTCTTTCGTTTGTTCCTAAGCCTCAAATCCTTCCCGTTTTTATAATTATCGATCTTTCGAGATACGGTTTGAAAATTTTCATTTGTGACTCAGCGGTTAACCCTCACTACAATTGTAACGAAACGAATAAAATACAAGTTTATCATGGGTCATTTATGAGTTACAAAATGAAATTTTAATGAAATGCGACGAACCGATTAACAAAAAGGACGCCATTACGACGTAATGGCGTCCTTTTTCTATTGCCCGGCAGCGTCCTACTCTCGCTTACACTACCATCGGCGCTGGGGAGCTTAACTACTG
>DATCJW010000127.1:0-4475 GCA_036562595.1 Haloplasmataceae bacterium
ACGTTATCCTTTAGTAGATCTTTTCGAACGCATTCGCTCACTTGGCCTAGACGAGGTTCTCATCGTGGGGTTGGATACGCCCCTTTACCGCACATGGTTTGATTCGAATGGATTGAACTATGATTTAAATTTCGAGCAGTCCATCGATTTCTATCAACTCTTTCACCATCCATTAATTCAAAGGATAGAAGATATTCATGCCTTCGTCCCCAACTATCGCCGGATGCCGGAGGCGGAATATCAGTTGAAGGAAAAGCAACATGAACGAAAAAATTCTACCCGTTGAGTACGACGATTTTATACATCTTCATCAACTGGAAGAAAAGATTTTTCCCTCTCCCTATTCGATGGAGCTGATGGTGAACGACTTTCTAAACAACCCGTTTAGCCGCTATTTTAAAATGGTGCTTGGCCAAACTATTATCGGTTATGCGGCGATTTGGGTGATCATGGAAGATGCCCAAATCATCACGTTGGGTATCGATCCGGATTACCAGGGAAAGGGATATGGGAAGGCGTTGATGGCCTTCCTTATTGACTATATCGAACAGCAAGGGTGCCAACGCGTGACTTTAGAAGTCCGAGTGAGTAACCATCGTGCGCGACGCCTCTATGAATCCTTTGGCTTTAAAGTTGTGGCTGTTCGGCGTCATTACTATGAAAACGGTGAAGACGCTTATTTGATGTTACTCAGCTTCTGAGTACCGACTTCGAACACATCGTTGGAAAGAATTGAAACTTCGGCGTGAATTGTGTAATATGGAGATATAAGAGAAAAGAAGGTGAAACGATGAGCATGGTCTACCATTCAAATCATTTAGGGGTCACCTATACAAAGGAAAAGTCAATTTTTCGTCTTTGGAGCCCGAATGCGAAAAGCGTTCATGTCTACCTCTATGACAAGAGTTACAAAAACA
This sequence comes from Haloplasmataceae bacterium, assembly GCA_036562595.1. Taxonomy (GTDB): domain Bacteria; phylum Bacillota_I; class Bacilli_A; order Haloplasmatales; family Haloplasmataceae; genus DATCJW01. The sequence continues at coordinate 918 of DATCJW010000127.1, forward strand.
AAGCATATGAAAAAATCGAATTAGAAAAAGCGGAAAATGGGACATGGGTTTGTGAGGTCGAGGAAGACCTTAACGGGGTTTATTATACGTATGAAATTGAGTATGAAAATCAAACTTATGAATTGGTGGATCCCTATGCCAAAGCCTGTGGCGTCAATGGCGAACGAGGAATGATTGTTAACCTACGCGAGACTGATCCTGAGGGCTGGGCGGAGGACCGGCGGCCACCGCTTAAAAGCGCCTTAGATACCATTCTTTATGAAGCCCATCTAAGGGACTTTACCATTCATAAATCGTCAGGTATTGTCAACGCAGGAAAATTTCTCGGCTTAACTGAAAAGAATACAAAAAGCCGTGAAGGATTAGCGACGGGAATTGATCACCTCGTTGAACTCGGTATTACCCATCTTCATCTGTTGCCTGTGACGGATTTCGATGGCATAAACGAACATAAACTGACGAAAGCCCAATACAATTGGGGCTATCGCCCGATCAACTTTTTCTGTTTAGAGGGAAGTTATTCCACCAATCCCCTTGATGGCGCTACCCGAATAAAAGAGTTCAAAGCGTTGGTCCAGACGCTCCACCGCCACGGAATCCGAGTATCCGTCGATTTGGTGTTTCATCACCACGGGAATCTTGATACGTCGAATCTGCATAAGTCAAATCCGGGCTACTACTATCAACCGCCCTATCAGGAAAACGTCTACCCCTTGGATACTGAGAAGCCAATGGCGCGTCAATTCATCATCGATGTCATTACCTACCTGGCGGAAGAATACCATCTTGATGGCTTCGGGATAGACAATCTTTGGGCTTTAGACGTGGAGACGGTCAATGCGATTCGCCAAGCGCTGGATCGGATCGATCCGACGATCCTTCTTTTTGGCAATACATTAATCGACTCTTCCAAACAGTATACGTCGCAACGTTTTATGCATCTGGATGTTCAGCGTTCTCCACGGGTCGCCATTTATAATCACGATGCCCGTGATGGGATCAAAGGCCCCTATTCCTATCCTGAACAACCCGGGTTTGTCAATGGGGGCGTCGATATGGAAAGCACGATTCGCCTAATGATGGCAGGAGGTATTGAACATCCAGAGGTTGACTTTGAAGACACGCTTTATTCGAAACAGCCTTGGGCTACGCAGCCGAATCAAGTGATTAACTATGTGGCAAGACACGATGATTTTACGCTCTACGACAAGATTTTAGAGACAACGGAAGGGTTGGATCAGGCGGTCCGAATGAAGATGGTTCGGATGGCAGCGGTGCTTCTTTTTACCGCTCAAGGTATTCCGATGCTTCAAGCAGGAGATGAGATGTTGCGGAGTAAGAGCGGCGATAAGTACAGTGGTGAATCGCCAGATTTCATCAATCAGATTGTTTGGAATAGCAAGTATGACCACGAAAACCTTTTTGAATACGTAAAGGGCCTCATCCGATTACGAAAAGCCCATCCCGCCTTCCGAATGAATCGGGCCGAGTCGATCCGTGAGCATCTGACGTTTCTATCCACCCCGGTTAGTAACACTTTAGCGGTCCATCTTAAAAATAACGCCAATGGCGATTCGTTTACGGATATCGTATTGTTGTTTAACGCGAATACGAGCGAGGTACGATTTAAACTTCCGCATTTTGGCGTCTGGAATGTGATCGTTGATGGCGAGAGGGCAGGCGTGGAAGTAGTTCAGTCCTTTATTAATGACTCCGTCGTTTTACCCGAATTGACGGCAATGGTTCTCTATTCGAATGAAAAGCGCATGAAAGAAGTGACGGTTGTAGAAAAAGATCGTCCTTCCACAACAAAAAAGTTAGCTTATGTTGCTGGTGCGATTGGGTTATATCTCCTTCTACGTAGACGGCGTCGTCGCAAGGAATAATATTAAATATAAATCGATGAGGGGCAATCGCCCCTCATTCTATGCGTAAGATAAAACCTAATTTTATCTAAAATAGGCATAACTAGTGTGAAGAGTGATATCAATGGAATTGAAATGGGATAAAGATCTTTTGGTGTTAGCGGTAGAAACCAGTTGTGATGAGACCAGTGTGGCTGTTGTCAGAAACGGCCGCGAAGTCCTATCCAATGTTGTGGCTTCGCAGATTGCCATCCATCAACAATTTGGTGGTGTTGTCCCAGAGGTGGCGAGCCGTAAACACGTGGAGTGGATTACTCTTGCCTTTGAAGAAGCCTTGAAGCAGGCTGGAATTCACGTAACGGACCTCGACGCGGTGGCTGTCACCAAAGGGCCAGGGCTTATCGGGGCTCTCCTGGTTGGCATCAACGCGGCTAAAGCCTTTGCCTATGCGCATGACTTGCCGCTTGTCGGTGTCCACCATATAGCAGGGCATATTTATGCGAATCATATCGTCCGGCCGATGGCCTTTCCTTTAATTGCGCTTGTGGTATCGGGTGGCCATACCGAATTGGTCTATATGAAAGACCATTATGACTTTAAACTGTTAGGTGAGACGCTAGACGACGCTGCCGGAGAGGCTTATGACAAGGTCGCACGGGTATTAGGGCTTCCCTATCCTGGTGGTCCCCATATCGACCGACTCGCTCAAGAAGGACAAGATGTTTTCCATCTCCCGAGAGCGATGTTGGATCAAGACAACTTTCATTTTAGCTTTTCTGGATTAAAGACCCATGTGATGAACCTCGTTCACCAAGCTAAACAACGCGGGGAAACGATACGCAAGGAGGATCTGGCGGCCAGTTTTCAAGCCTGTGTAATTGATATTCTTGTGGAAAAAACGCTGAAAGCCATCGAAATCTATCCTGTCAAACAGCTTCTAATCGCAGGCGGCGTCGCTGCCAATCGTGGATTACGGAAGCGATTGGAAGATGAGATGAAAAAATACCCGCATGTTGAGCTCTCTATTCCTCCGCTTGCCTATTGTACCGACAATGCCGCCATGATCGGGGTTAGCGGGACGTTTGCCTTTTTGAAAGGCGTTCGGGATGATTGGTCTTTAAGCGGATCGGCTCATCTGGATCTCGCATTGGAATCGCGGCCATAAACAAAGGAAGGGCAAAAGCCCTTCTTTTTACTTTATATCCCTTCTTTTTCCAGCCATTCGCTGATTTCAAACCAGTGTTCGAGGAGGGTTTGTTGCTGAGCTTCCAAGTCCTTGATTTTTCGTTGCAAGGCCAAGGCCTTTTCATGATCCATGTAAACCTCTTCGTTGAACTGCTCAGCCTTTAAATCATGAAGTTCCTTTTCAATGCCTTTGATGGCCTCTTCTAGTTCTTGTTGCTTCCGTTTGTATCTTTGGATCGTGTTTCGGCGCTGTTTCATCGCTTCATAGTCGCTCGTTTTCTTCGCTTCGGTTTGCGAGGGATCGACGACTGCTCGGCGTGCGCTTTTCTTCATGAGGTATTCATCGTAATTTCCCGGATAGATAACCAATTGCCCATCTTCAATCGCAAAAATTTTCGTTGCGATGCGGTTAATAAAATAGCGATCATGGGAAACGAAGAGAACCGTTCCTTTATAATCCATCAGTGCCTTTTCAACAATTTCCTTACTAACCATGTCAAGGTTGTTT
>DATCJW010000130.1:0-5426 GCA_036562595.1 Haloplasmataceae bacterium
CGTCTTATCACGCCCGCCTCATCCTAAACAAAACGATTGAACTCCACCATCGGACGGTTCGATTTGATCTTACCCTTGATGACAAATATGAACAGGAACCTTATCTCTACGAGGCGTTTAAAGAAAATCCGATTTTACAACGGATTGCGAATATCCTTTTTGGTGTTCGTGCGCTCCTTAATACGCCGCTTATGCAGGAAGTGGCAAAGGCGCCAATGATTCGCCCGCCGATTATCAAGACGAATGTCCTTCGCATGAATCCGAACTTTCGTGCGGCTTTAGCCCTCTACGATTACATCACATCTTACCATAAAGACGGATACTCGGTGGAAGAGGTGCGATTCACGTATCGCCCTTTCCCGAATGAACTGGGGGATCAATTTGCGGAAGCGATCGAACTGACCACCTTTCTGTCTTACCAGTTCGGGCGAGGGATTACCGACCATCTTCAACAGGTGTTTCTTGAAGAGGAAGAACGCCGAAAAGAAGAGGAAAAGGCCTTACTGGAACAGGAGCTGAAACGTTTAAAGAAACGCGTCCGCGAGATGAACACGGACTATGAGCAGTACATTCTCCTGCTTGAGAAAAGACAGCTCGAATTGGAGAAGGAAAAGGAGCAACTGCTCATCATCCAGGATCAACACGAGCGCCTTAAAGATGCCTTCGCTCAGCTTGAAACGCAAATCGCCCAAATGAAAGAGGCAATGGTGAGTTTGGAAACCGCGCTGCAAGAGAAGAATGAGGCCATTTACGATCTAAACGAAAAGTATTTTCGAGACCTGAAGGCTCTCGAACGTGCTCACCGCGAGGCGATGGACGATTTGAGGGAAAGCTATCAGCTGGAGATGAATCAGTTAATCGAAACCCACGAAAAAAAGACGCAGGAACTCTTTGCAAGCTTTGAGAACGTTAAGAAGGAATTAGAAAATCAAATTCAAGAGTTACGGAATACCGTTGGGCGATTAGAAGAAGAAAAACAAATCCTCATCGTTCAGTACGAACAACAACTTCAGGAACAGAAGAAGCAATATGAAGAGACCATCGATAGCCTTTATGAGCAGATGGAGAATCTTACGGATGAGAAAAACTACTATCTTGGCGCCTTGTATGCTTTACAACATGAGTTTTGTACATTGCCCAATAGCCTAGACTTCACGTCTCGAGACCAATTCAATGAATTGGAACGGATCAAACAGTCTTTTCATCGCTTTTTCAAGAAGCAATGGAAACAGGCGAAAAAACGGATCCGTGAAGAGGTCCGTTTGGCTTCCCAACGCCGTTTAGAAGAAGAGTTGGCAAAAAAGAAGAACGATCATGATAGGTAAATGGTGTCGCTATGAGCAGAAAAAGTAATCTCTTACTATCTCTTCTATTATTGATCACACTGTTTATTGGTATCATGTCGCTTTATATCATTTACTACCATGTTGTGGACGTTGACATCGATCAGCTCGGCATGATGAAGTCGGAACTCTTATACGTGTTTCTCTTATTAGCGCTCATCCTGTTGTTTGCCCTGTTAAGGACGTTCCGGCATTTGAGGAAACGGAGAAAGTTTATTAAGAGAAAACTACGAGCCTTTAATCGTTGGAAGCGCAAAGGCTTCGCCTTTTCCCGAAAAAAGACGTTGCCGGGGGCTCCAGACCAACCGCTAAGCGATCCCAAAGGCGGAATAATAGAACCCCAAAAATCCGAATTTGAGGCACAAACGATCCAAAATCAGGGCGAGACCGAGAACGTGGGCCATCGCTTTTTCATGCTAAATGAGATCGACCGGAAGAAAGAAGAGTGGTTAAATAAAACGTATCCTGAGGAGATCACTCTCAAGCGCTTAAGCGAGGACTTCCGGCAGTATGCCGCTTTTCACCTGGGCCTCTACTACGATCGTAAGGACATCCGCCGGTTCATCGGCGGATTAGCGGTGACAAAACTCATCATCCTCCAGGGGATGTCGGGGACAGGGAAGACCTCGCTGGCCTATGCCTTTGGGGAATATATCAACAACCCGACGGTCATCGTGCCCGTCCAACCGATGTGGAAGGAGCGGACTGACCTGATCGGTTACTACAATGAGTTTACGAAAAAGTTTAACGAGACGGTGCTTCTACAAAAGATGTATGAAGCGCACTACAACCCCAGCATGTATCTGACCCTATTGGATGAGATCAACATCGCACGGATTGAGTACTACTTTGCGGAGTTTCTCTCGTTGTTGGAAATCCCCGATCCCAAGAAACGCTATTTAGATGTGGTATCGGACCAGTGGGAGACGGATCCGGAGCTATTGGAAGAGGGGCAGATATTGCTTCCGAACAACATGTGGTTTGTAGGGACGGCCAACAACGATGATTCGACGTTTGCGATATCGGATAAGGTATACGACCGGGCGATGGTGTTGGATTTGGATCGGAAGGCGAAGCCCTTCATGGGGAAAGAGACAGCGAAACAACCGATCACAGCGGAGAAGTTTTTCATCCTGGTTCAAGAGGCGCAACGGCGGTATGCGATAACGGAACGGAACGAACGTCGGATCCGGGAATTGGATGAGTATTTGATCAAACACTTTCAGATCACGTTTGGAAACCGGATCATGAACCAAATCCGTAACTATGTGCCGGTGATTGTGGCCTTAGGGGGCACGGAGTTGGAGGCCATTGATGACATTTTGGCAAGGAAGGTATTAAGGAAGTTGACATCGAAGAACTTAGCGTATGTGAAGAGTGCGGCCCCCGGCTTACTATCCTACATCGACCAGCTATTTGGCGAGGACGAGATGGAACAATGCCGGGAGTTCATTCGGAATATTGAAGTCAATGTGTAGCCTGTACAAAGGAGTGAGGGTATGCTTAGGAATAAAGCTTTAGTGATCAGTGGAAGTGTTGCCATTGGAACGAGTGTGTTAATAATAGTCATTTTTGCCCTCATCTCGCTCGGTCTCATTGAGACGGCCACGAATACCCTTGTCATCAAGACGGGAAGCATTGAAGTGGAATACGATGGTCAAGAACATCGGATGGAAACGTTTGACCTTTTATCAGGGACCCTTCGCGACGGCCATGAAATCGTCGCCAACTTTTTTGGCCGTCAGCGTGATGTAGGGGAAGCCATCAATACAGCGGAATTTCGAGTCTTAGATGCCGATGGAAAGGATGTCAGCCATCTCTATGCCATTCAGGTTGTGCATGGAACGATAACCGTCAACCCCCGTCCTTTAGCCTTTCGCACCAATGATGGAGAAAAGATCTATGACGCCAATCCCTATGATCATACCGAACGGACGCTTGAGTTGGAGAACGGTACGCTTGTGCCTGGACATCGGGTTATGCAGCGGATTATTGGCGAGTTTACGAATGCAGGCGAGTACGAAAATCGAATTGAAGCGCGAATCTATGATGAAAACGGTCGAGATGTGACAAGCAACTATGCGATAACCTACAACTATGGATCGATTCGTATTGATCCTGCTTCGATCATTATAGAATCCGCATCCGATCAAAAGGTCTATGATGGAATGCCTTTAAAAAATAAAAATTACAACGTTATAAAGGAACCCCTCCCAGGTCACCAATTATATGTCGAAGTCGTGGGAGAGATTACCGACGTTGGTGTAGTACCGAATACCATGCATGTCTACGTTTTGGATGAAGCCCAAAGGGACGTCACTCAGAATTATAAAATTACTAAATTAGAAGGCACGCTGACGGTCATACCTAGCCTTTATTCCTCCAGTACGCTTTATAATAAGTTGCCAAATCTTTCTCCAGAACTTATTGAGGAAGTCCTATTGAAAGTGAAAGGGACCAAAACAGAAACGGTGTATTTACGTGATCGCTCGTTTGGTAACTACAACGGGACGGGTTGGGATAGTCCTGTGATCTATGAGCGCTTATCGGCCATCAATCCCTTATCTTTTTCGACATTCGCCCTTTTGAATCATTTTGAGCGGAGCGATTTAGCCATCCAATTTAACACACCAATCCCTTATTTAACGCCTTATTATTCCTTGGACCATGAACATTATAATAACGATGTTCACATCTATGGCGAATTTCAAAACCCATACAAGGTCAGTTATCTATCCTACACCTTTCTTCCAAGCCATACCTATCGCTTGAACGACGATTGGCTCCGTTTAATCGAGCGGGAATACGCCGAATTTGTCTATACCATCTATTTGGAAATTGAAGAAAATTTGCGAGAGGACCTGATACAGTATGCCTTCGAACAGGGTATCAATAAGAATAGCGAAACCATCATTGCGGATATCCAACGGCTGATTCAAAACGCCGGAACGTATAATCTGGAATTCATGATTCCAAATAATGACAAGGATATCGTCTCCTATTTTCTATTTGATTCGAAAGAGGGCATATGCCAGCACTTTGCCTCAGCCGGTGTATTGATGTATCGTGCTTTCGGTATCCCTGCACGCTACACGACAGGTTTTGTGGTGAATACAAAAGCCAATGAATGGGTGGATGTGACCCATTTCGATTCCCATGCCTGGGTAGAAATTTATATCGATGGTTTTGGCTGGGTTCCCATTGAGGTGACCCCAGGACGAGAAATGCAAGCACATATCACCGTCAAACCGAAAGACCGGATCAAAATGTATGATGGTCTCCCGCTTTTGCCGAACGATGTGGATGTGACCGGGTTTGAACAACTACAAGCGTTGGGATATACCTATGAATTTGTTTTAAAAGGCAGCCAGTTTGATGTGGGGAATAGCACCAGTTATGTTGCTGAATTTATCATTTATGATCCAGAAGGCCGTGATGTCACCCATCTCTTTACCATCACTAAAAAACCTGGCATGTTATCCGTTACACCACGTCGCATCACCATCGAAACCGATTCCGCAGAAGCCGCTTATAGCGACTTGGGCGGAGTCCCCTTGACTGCTCATGGTTACAAGATTGTTTCGGGTTCGCTCAGTCCAAATGAATATTTTGATGAAGCGCGCTTTATCTATACAGGAGCACTGGAAGCACCAGGCGAAGCGGAAAATATGATCGATTTAGACTCGATTAAAATCTTTACGATAGATGGTAGGGACGTTACAAGTAACTACGAGATTATCGTTCAATACGGGACGCTTAGAGTGTTGCCTTACTAGTGAAGGGGAGGAGGCACCAGCATGTTATATGATTCGTATGTGAAACGAATGGAACGGCTTTATTCCGTGCAACGGGCTTTGATTAAACATAAAAAACACATACTATGGATTAGTATTTTCCTAGTCTTTCTATGGATGATGTACCTTCTAACCAAAGGAACGATTTATGGAGTCGAGTATACAGATCATGTCGCCTATGGCGAACGGTTTCACATTCGTGCCAAAGGGCTATTTTCTTCCGTTCAGTATGAATACCGCGCCATGGGCCAATCCCATTGGATGGCTGAGGTGCCCACCGCACCAGGCC
>DATCJW010000132.1:0-9345 GCA_036562595.1 Haloplasmataceae bacterium
GGCAAATACATCGGTAAGATTACCTTGTATTTTAATACCAAAACTCGTTCGGTCATAAACTATGATGTAGAATATCTGGCTGTCGCCGATGCGGGTTTAGATTACGATGAGTCTGTAGAAGCGATAATCGATCACCATTGGGAAAAATTGGAAAACATGCCACTCATCGAGGCAGGAGAGACGATTGAGAAAAAGGAACGGCTTTTTCAATGGATCGGTCATGTCATGTTGAAAGCGACGGGAAGCAATATCGCAATTCATAATATCGGTGGTGTTCGTGGATCGGGTCATATCGTGAAGGGTGAAGATGTAACCGTTGCCCAAGTATTTGAGATCTCGCCCTTTGATAATCCAATTTATGTTTTTGAGGCAACCTATGAGGAAGTTCAACAAGTAATTGATAATAATTCTTTGTTTAGTGTCACGAAAACACCTCTAAAGCAAGGGCAAACCTATCAAGTTGCTGTTATCAGTTACGTTTATGAAAATTACAGTGAGATGAGCACATTCCGACGTAATGGCCGAGGGATCGATACCGGACTTTATATTCGGGACCTTCTCGTGATGGACCTGCAGGCAAAAAATCGTCTTGGCCTTACGTTCAAACCGTATAGTGAACCCGAAGCCCATATTGAACAACTTTGGTTTCATCCTCGTTCCTTCATCCATATTATGCATAATAGCACTTGCCTAAACAAACGATACGCTGTATAATATTTAAAAAACAATTGAATACATTAAACATCGGGGAATGAGAAGAGTAGTTATTATGACCAAGCCCAGAGAATGGAGCCATCGGCTGGAAGCTCCTCTTCGGCATAATAACGAAGACACTCAGGAGATGTTCAACTGAAAGGATAGTAGGTTGAACCGTGGGAAGCGTTAATTCGTTGAGGGTCCATACCTTTACCTTTGGTATGGGAACTAAGGTGGTACCGCGTGTTAGCGTCCTTAGAGGGTCTAAGGACGTTTTTTCATATTATTATGACGTATAAAGGAGGAAGAATGATGATCCAAACCCCAAGAGGCACTTACGATATCTTACCAGCAGATATCCATAAATGGCATTATGTCGAACGTATTTTGAAAGATGTTTGTGAACGCTATAACTATAAAGAAATCCGCACCCCGATTTTCGAAAGTACAGAACTGTTCGTACGCGGGGTTGGTGAGAGTACCGATATCGTGACGAAAGAGATGTATACGTTCCTTGATAAAGGGAATCGTTCTATGACCCTACGCCCAGAAGGGACAGCACCGGTAGCCCGCAGCTATGTACAAAATAAACTGTATGCCGATCCCAATCAATTAACCAAACTGTACTATATGGGCCCCATGTTCCGATATGAGCGGATGCAGAAAGGACGCTATCGCCAGTTTTACCAATTTGGCCTCGAAGCTTTAGGCGGCATGTCTCCCCAAATCGATGCCGAAATCATCGCTTTGAGCGTAGAGATGATTCGAGAGCTTGGGCTAAAGGAAGTCCGTGTCGCGATTAATACGCTTGGCGATCCCGAAAGCCGGGCAGCTTATCGGAAAGCGTTAATTAACCATTTTACCCCCGTTATTGGAGAGTTTTGTAAAGATTGTCAGACTCGTCTCCAACAAAACCCGCTGCGCGTATTGGATTGTAAAGTTGACCGAGAACATGAAGCGATGATGACGGCGCCTAAAATGGTTGACTATCTTACCACCGAAGCAAAAGCGTTTTTTGAAGAGGTTTTAGGCTATCTCGATGCCCTTAATATTTCTTATGAACTTGATTTTAATCTCGTACGGGGATTAGATTATTACAACCATACCGTATTTGAAATCCTCAGTCGTGTAAAGGGTTTTGGAGCTCAAACGGCTCTTGGCGGCGGGGGCCGGTACAATCTCCTCGTACAAGAACTTGGCGGACCAGAAACCCCAGGCGTAGGGGTAGCCTTTGGATTGGAGCGATTGATCCTTGCTCTTGAAGCGGAAGATGTCGCCATTCCTACGGAAGACTATTTAGATGTCTATGTCGTTTCCATGAGTGCGAAGACTGACCGCGAGGCCTTTCGATTGCTTCAGGAGTTAAGGCTGAATGGACTAAAGGCAGATAAGGATTATTTCCAACGAAAGGTCAAGAGTCAGTTGCGACAAGCAGATCGTGCCAATGCCCGTTTTACGGTCATTGTAGGCGATGAGGAATTAAAACAAGATACAGTTATCGTAAAAGATATGACGACTCAAGAACAGGAACTGGTTCCCATTCGCTTTGTCATCCAGTATTTACTCGAGCAAAAAGGGGTGAAGTTCGAATGAGAAAACGTACCCATCATAATAATGAATTACGACTCGAACATGTTGGCCAAACTGTAGAGCTGCTTGGTTGGGTGAGCAAGATTCGAAACCTTGGCGGTCTAATCTTTATTGATCTGCGAGACCGCTATGGTATCACGCAACTTGTTATCAATCCGGAAAAACAAGATAAGCGGATTGTCGAATTGGCCGAGACCATAAAAAATGAATACGTCATCTATGCCCGGGGTACAGTGATCGAACGCTATAATAAAAACAAAAATCTTCCAACTGGCGACATTGAGGTCGAAGTCGAGGAATTGGAAATTCTTTCGGAAAGTGATACGACTCCGCTTATTATCGCGGATGATACGGATGCTTTAGAGGAAACCCGATTGAAATACCGGTATCTTGATCTTAGACGTCCTATCTTGCAACGTAATATTCTGCTGCGGAGTGAAATTACTCATATCATACGGAACTACCTCCATGAGCATGATTTCGTAGAGATTGAAACGCCCATCCTGACACGTTCTACACCAGAAGGGGCAAGGGATTACTTGGTACCCTCACGAATTCATCCAGGTGAATTTTACGCTTTACCGCAATCTCCTCAGATCTTTAAACAACTCTGTATGGTTGCTGGTTTTGAACGCTACTATCAAATAGCCCGTTGTTTCCGTGATGAGGATTTGCGTGCGGACCGCCAACCGGAATTCACCCAAGTTGACATTGAGATGTCTTTTGTTGAAGCGCAGGATATCCAATCGTTGGTTGAAGGGATGCTCGCCCGTATCATGAAGGAGATTAAAGGGATTGAACTGAAGTTGCCCTTCGATCGAATCACCTGGTATGAAGCGATGGTGACCTATGGATCAGACAAGCCGGATCGCCGTTTTGGAATGGAGCTAAAACACTGTAACGAGGTATTTAAAAATACTGCTTTCAGTGTCTTTCGAACGACGCTTGAACAGGGTGGTGATGTCCGGGCCATTAATGTCAAGCAAGGAGCTTCGAAATATTCCCGAAAAGCGATTGACCAGATGACAGAATGGGTAAAAAAGTACGGGGCAAAAGGGCTAGCTTTCTTAAAATATGAGAACGGGTCCTTTAATGGGCCAATAGCGAAATTTTTATCCGCTGAGGAACAACAAGAGCTTGTGACGTTATTAGATATCGAAGAAGGGGATTTGATCCTCTTCGTAGCAGATGATTTCCGCACGTCTTGTGAGGCGCTTGGCGCTTTACGGGTCCATCTGGCTAAAGAGTTGGGCCTCATCGATCACAATACCTATGACTTCCTTTGGGTCGTCGATTGGCCATTGTTGGAATATGACGAAGAAGAAGGGCGCTATTATGCACTTCATCACCCTTTTACGTCTCCAAAACCGGAATCCATTGACCAACTCGATAGCAATCCCGATGCATGTCTTGCGAGTGCTTACGACATCGTGTTGAATGGTTATGAATTGGGGGGTGGCTCGATTCGAATTCATGATCGGGATCTCCAAATGCGGATGTTTAAAGTCCTCGGGTTTTCCGAAGAAGAGGTGAAGGAACGTTTTGGTTTTCTGCTTGAGGCCTTTCGCTACGGAACACCTCCGCACGGAGGCATCGCTTTGGGATTAGACCGGCTGGTCATGATTTTAGTCGGTGCCACTTCACTTCGGGATGTCATTGCTTTCCCGAAAACCGCCTCTGCTTCTTGCCTCATGTCTGGTGCACCTTCGACGGTGGATCCGGCACAACTGAAGGAATTACACCTGCTCATACAACAAGAAGGGGACGAATCATCTAAAAAGGTGTGAGTATCGCTCACACCTTTTCCTGCATATATCCCTATTACCCGATTGAAAAAGTAATCATTATCACCATTTAAGATTACTTTTATATAAAGAAAATTCATAAAAAAAGCCCAGTGAGCCGATCTGACTTACTCAATTAAACCCGCTCTTATGTGCAGGTGGGGGTTTCGAGCGGTTAATTAGGATTCCTACTGTTCACGTAAGGGTGTAGGCCTTCAACACATAACCGCTATACCCAACCCCCTTATCGTTGGTGTTCGGATTTCAATATCTTGTAAGCCTTCTCGAACTCACTCGGCAGGGGCTTTTGGTACTTCTATTATAGCATTCTCCCCTTCTTTAGTAAACCAAAAAGAAGAGATAATAATTACCAAAGATAAGTGTAAAATATGGGAAATTATGTTATAATTTAACACGTAACCCAACGAGGTTTGAAGGAAGTGATGAAATGAGGATATCGGACGAAAAGCTCAATCGATGGTTAAAAATCGTTGCTATATTGACATTGACTTTAATCGCGCTATTTGTATTTAGCCAATTCAGAGGAGTGGTCTCCGCCATTCGCGAGGGATTGAAGAGCGTGATCATCCCCTTTCTTGTCGCCTTTTTATTTAACTTTATCCTTTATCCAGTCGTCGAATTTTTCGAAGCTAAAGGGTTGCGGCCTCGCTGGCTTATCGTATCGGTGATTTTTCTCGTGATCTTTGGCCTTTTAGTGGGAACCGTTGTCTGGGTATCTCCATACGTTTTCAAACAACTGAACCAATTGATTAATGATCGCATACCCGCCATCTTCCATAACTTAATGGAATCGTTGAAACGGCTGAATATTAGTCCGGAGGTTATTGAACAGATAACCAAATCCATTCAGGATGGCGTTCAAAAACAAGCCTTAGATTTGCTCACCTCCCTTAAATCCTTCTCTCTCATTTTCGATGCCCTGGTCACCGTTATTTTAATTCCTATCATCTTATTCTTTATGATGAAGGATTATGATCAAGTCGGAGAAGGGATTATTCAGGCGGTACCGAACCGTTTTCGTGGACACTTCACGGAGTTATCTAAACGAATTAATGAAGTTATCGGGTTGTACTTACGGGGCCAATTTCTCATTATGTTCGGTATTGGCACCGTGGCGACCATCGGGTATTCGTTGATTGGTCTTGACTATGCGGTCTTGTTTGGAATTATTGTCGGAATTACCAATATTATTCCCTATATTGGGGCAACCATTGCTGCTATTATTCCAGTCAGTTACGCCCTTCTTTCAAGTAGCGGACCGGAATGGTATACTGTTCTCGCTTTAAATATCGGATTCCAATTCGTTGAAGGAAATATCCTTCAACCCGTTATCATGAGTAAACAGCTCGATATGCATCCACTTATTATTATTGCCGCAATTCTCGGTTTTGGTAGTCTTTTGGGGGTTGTTGGTGTTATCTTTGCCACACCGATTGCCGGCATTATTAAGGTCTCGGTTAATTACTATCGTGAGGTAAAGGGGAACACGCATCAATCGCCTGATCCGGATATCTTGGGAAGGATTAATGGAAACAGTTAGGAGGAAAAAGCATGTTCCCGTTTCGAATGAATAAGAATCGCCATCCGTTACCGGTTGATGTCATTCATTTCATCCTCTTACAGATGGTTGCAATCACATTTATTTGCGTGATGCTCATTCTTAATATGTTTGATTATGAATTGGAATGGCTACGCATTAGCCTCCTAACGTTCACCTTCCTAGCAACCATCATTTATGAAGTGGTGATTAACCTGTGGTTTTACCGGAAACTCCAACAAAGACATGAAGAGGCTGCCGCCACGACAGTGAAAGAGGATGGCGTAGAGGTTACACCCGATGTTGAACGGAAAGGCTATCCAGAAAAGTATTTATGGTTTTTGTTCATGTTGTTGGTGGACATCTTCTTGTGCATATACATCATAACGACCTATGCACGTCTGCACGTTTACATTAGCCTCGTCATCGGCATTCTCGCGTTTTATTTCATCTCAATGGCCGTCCGTCCATGTTTTGGTGTAAACGGTAATCGTAAAAAGGTTAAGGAGTCAAAAAGGAAGCAAAAAAGAAAATAACAGAAATAGGACTGTGATGAGCAATGAATCAATTCAGCCGAAATGTACTCACATTCGGACGAGAGGGACAAGCACGCTTACACCAGAGTTCCGTCATGGTAGTGGGGCTAGGTGGGGTTGGTTCTTATGCAGTTGAGGCGCTCGTCCGTAGCGGAATCGGTCGTCTCATCCTTGTCGATAAGGACCGAATTGACATTACCAACATGAACCGCCAACTTCACGCAACGCTAGATACCGTTGGAAAGTATAAATGCGATGTGATGAAGGAACGGATCCTATCGATCTATCCGGAATGTCAGGTCATAACTTATCCCAATTTCTTAAATGAAGAGACGTTACCGGCTATTTTAGCGGAACCCGTGGATTTTATCATCGATGCGATTGACACGGTCTCCTGTAAGTTTTTGTTAATAAAGGAGTGTTTAATGCGCCAAATCCCCTTTATTTCCGTTATGGGGGCAGCGAATAAACTCGACCCCACGCAATTCGAAATCACGGATCTGTTTAAGACCTCATATGATCCGGTGGCTCGCGTTCTGCGTGCAATGTTTCGGAAAGCAAAAGTTCAGGGGAAAATTCCCGTCGTTGCTTCGAAAGAACCGCCACTTATCGCTAAATATGATGAGTATGATGGCGAACGGCCGAATGATTCACTAAAAAGCAAATATCCTCCAGCATCGAATGCTTTTGTTCCGCCAGTAGCGGGTCTAATCGCAGCAAGTTATGCCATCCAACAGCTTATAAAGGATATCCCGATTCCTCGTAAATCTCCGATATCAACAAAAACAAAGAAAGGATGATACGATGAGAGAAATTGTTGTAGCCGGTGGCTGCTTTTGGGGAGTGGAGGCCTATTACTCCCGTTTAAAAGGGATAATATCCACACGTTGTGGTTACGCCAATGGAAATATTGAAAACCCGACTTATGAGCAGGTATGTAAAGGAGACACCCAATTTGTTGAAGCGGTGTACCTCCGTTACGATGAATCGGCAATCACTTTAGAGAAAATTCTCGAACATCTCTTTCGGTTTATTGATCCGACGTCATTGAATCGCCAAGGTGAGGATGTGGGAACGCAATACCGGACCGGTGTTTACTACATTGATGAAACGGATCGAGACATCGCGCTACAGTATATCCAAAAACGACAACCTGAGTATGACAAGCCGATTGTCGTAGAAGTTCTCCCCTTAAAGAATTTCTACGAAGCAGAAGAGTATCACCAACAGTATTTGATAAAGAATCCGACAGGCTATTGCCATGTGAATCTTAATCTTATTCGGCCAGACGAACGGAAGTAAAACCCGTATCATCCGTCCACCCCTTTTTTGTGTTCCGTCATATACTATAAATGGCGGAGTGTAAGGAGGGTGAGTATGGAACCGTTCGCGCATGATGGGTTTGATTTTAAAAAAGGCTTTTTAGCCTTTATCATTGTTTTAATCATTATTATCGGTATTGCGAGTGTATTTTATCGGCGTCAACCGTTTTACTATCCCTATTACTATTGACGCTATTTAAACAACTGATCCAGAAAGCAACTGAAGAGTGGCAAGAGTCACTCTTTTTTATTTTAGTAGCGAATTAAGAAAACGAGTGACCATGTCACTCGTTCTTTAATATAGATATTAGAAAAATGAATAATTTAATAAAAAATATTGACAAATTTAATACTGTAATTAAAATATTTAATAACACTAATTAATAAAATAAAGTGTAAAAGTGTGGTTCGTTACAGAGGCAGTCCCCATAAGGCGTAAAAGGATAAATCCAGGGGACTTACTCCGCTAACGTGTAATAGCAGCGTTTAGGCGAAATGATTTTGCCTTCTGCCCGTAATTTTTTAATGGCCTTATCTACTTCTTTTTTGTCCAATCCGGCCTTTTCGGCAACATCTCCTGGTCGCAAAGGCTCCTTATTTTCCTGAAAGACTTGTAACACTTTTTCTTCTACCGACATGTCCATCGCTCCTTTCTAAAGGTATTCTAACATGTGGCTCTTTATATTTCAATTTTAAACGTCTGATATCCGGTTGGAGTGTAATGAAATAACATTATCGACGGATTCATATGGTGAGGTGATAGGATGGAATCGAAGGATCGTTACCCATTAGGCTTAGTTTTGAAGGAGCTTTTACGGAATGTCAATCGTAAAGACAAATGGATCTATATTTACTTCGTTATCTATACGATAACGGCTAGCCTTTTTCCTTTTTTGGAGTCATGTTACCGAAATTCATATTGCAGGAACTAATGCGGGAGCACGCCTCCGTGGTGCGGCTATTTATGATTGTTGGTTGTTATTTTGCGATAGCCAGTCTTGTAGGGTTTATTCAAACTTTTCTCCAACATTTCATCTATCCTCGGATGACCTATCTCCGGATTCGTTATATTGCGGATGCTTTCAATAAAGTGATCCGGGCTGACTATCCATATATGGAAGATAGCGATTTTATGGCTGATACCTCACGTACTCTTCAAGCGGTGTCGGCAAACCATACGGGAGTAGAAGAAGTCTATCACCAGCTTTTTCTCGCTCCAGCAGAATTGTTTACAACCATTGGTTTTATATTCCTTATCGGTTATTTGAACGTATGGATGATTATCGGGCTTTTCCTTCATCTTGCGGTAACGCTTGTGATAAATTACCGCGTTCATCGGTACGAATACAGTAAACGGAAGGACATCAGCAAAACCAGGCGAAAGATCGACTATTACCATCGGACGACCCACGATTTCTCTTACGGTAAGGATTTAAGGATCTATGGACTAAGAGACCGATTAATTCAAAATTACCGTTACCAGATTCAAACCTTGACCGCGATCCATCGTGAAATAAAGCGAAAAGCTTACGCTTTCAGCTTTATCAGCCTGCTTACCCTTCTGATTAGTGATGGAATAATCTATGGCTTACTTATCCGGGAAACGGTGAACGGCTTATCCATCGCCAATTTCTCTATGTATCTTGCTTCGACAATCAGCCTTTCTTCGCTACTTCTTTCATTTACCCATCGTCTTTCCCGAATCTACTCACAAGGTCAATATGTCTATGAATTCTTTACCTATATGGATCGGGATCTCGGCGAAAAGGGAGGCCCAATTGAAACGGTATCGGATGATACGCTAATGATTGAGTTTCGGAATGTCAGTTTTAAGTACCCCAAAACAGACCGATACATCA
>DATCJW010000135.1:0-19950 GCA_036562595.1 Haloplasmataceae bacterium
CAGCAATCATGAGCAGTAAGGAAAATGTATAGAGCCTTTTCGTCGTTAAATTGCCTTCTGTTATCAGTAAATAAGAAAAAATGCCTACGGCAACGATGGTTACAATGTAAAATAACCCCATCTTTCCCTCTAAAATGCTCCAAGCGGCTCCAGTATTTCGGGTATACCGAAGCCCTAACACATGAGGGATCAGGGTAATCGGTTCGTACAGTGCCATGTATTTCATCACCAACCATTTGCTGAGTTGGTCGATAAGTAGTAATCCGGCTATTATTGCAAGGTAAATTAGATAAACGGTCATGGCTTCCTCCTTAAGGTAATGATCGTAAGTAATCAATGGCATCTTGAATGTGACGAACTGGGACGATCACCATATCCGATTTCTTTTCGTCCCGAACTTGAACGGCAATCTCGTAAAGATTTCCTTCGTTTGTCTCAAGGTCCGGAGCAAAAAAGACATCCACTTTCCCCTTGATCGCACCTAACACTTTTTGGCGAATACCACTGATTGCAGTCACATTCCCCTCAATGTCGATACCACCCGTTCCCGAAATCTTTAAACCGCGCGTTATATCCTCTTCCACTAATTTATTATAGATCATAAGGGTTTGAAGCAATCCAGCTGACCCACCGTAACCCTTATCGTTAATCGATACGATCTTCGGGTCTGTTGACTGAAAGTCAATCTCATAATAGTCTAAAGCGATGATACCGAGAGTACAGCCTGGATTCGAAGCTTTGCCTGCGACAGTCATCGTTTTAAGGTTTCCGTCTAGATCGATCACATCAAGCTGGATGTCTTTGCATGAGGATAAATCACGAAGGATTTCTGAAAGTTCTTGACGAGAAGACACAGGCGACCCGTTTACCCCAATAATGCGGTAACCGACACGGATTTTTGAATTATATATGGGAAAGCTTGGATCGCGAAAAGCGATCGTCACGCCGTTAAGATCATATTCTATCACTTGATCCGCAAGAGTATAGGCGACGATAATCGAGCGCAGAACGGAATGCTTTTTCGTCTCTCGACTATAGGCGTTCAATTCAAAGATGGAGGCTTCTTCACTGCTTTTTGAAAGCTCGACGCTTTCGCCATCAAGAAAGGTTAATGCGAACCAGTGGACAAGGCGGGAAGGTTTGGGGATCGTCGTGACATAGCTAGAATAAAAACCACCCTTCGCTGCCTTTTCCCCTTCTATTTCCACCACATCGGTAATGGCATTGATACCGCCAGGGAGATAGATTTCCTTATTACGCATGGGCACTACACCGAAATAGAGTACAATCAGTAGTATGGGAAGGACGATAAGAAGCCTTTTGACATATTTGCGCCATCTCACGGATCCCACCTCCCTACTTTGACTTCAGAATGATTTCGATTCTTTTATGGTAGGGACGATAGATGACGCCTGCAGCATCGAATAGTCGCTTGGCAGCTATGTTAAAAGCCATTCCAGCATGTTTATCCTCCATGTAAATGATCTCGCGAATACCGCTTTGGATGATTAACTTCGCGCACTCATTACATGGAAAGTGAGTGACATACATCGTACATCCTGTTAATTTTGTTGTACTATTTAAAATGGCATTGGCTTCAGCATGAACGACATAAGGATATTTCGTATCCAAATAGTCCCCTTCCTTATCCCATGGAAAGGCTTCATCTGAACAGCCATAAGGTAACCCGTTATAACCAATACCTACAATCCGCAGCTCAGGATTGACGATGCAGGCGCCAACCTGTGTGTTGGCATCTTTGCTTCGCATACTCGAAAGCACCGCTAATCCCATAAAGTATTCATCCCAAGAGATGTAGTCATCTCGACGCATGCTTCCACCTCAATTCACTTTTCTTATTATAGCATACTTCCCTTTAAAATAAAACGAAAGCTGAAGAATCGTTTAAAAACATCTATGGTCAAAAAATAAAACGTCCACTTCATAAAGTGGACGAAATATGACAGTTGCTTCGGACTATTTCGCAATCAAAGCCTGTTTGACTTCCTCTATCATTTTCTTCGTGGAATAGATACCACCGGTCGAGAGGTACCAAACCTCACTGTCGAGGTAAATGATGTTGCCATTTTTATAAGCATTCGTTTCTTTTATTATTTCATTTTCAATGATTTCTCGCGTAGTTTTGTTGGTATTCTCACCAATCGCTAGCCCTCGGTCAATCACAAACAAATAGTCCGGGTTCAGCTCTAATACACGCTCAAAGGAGATATTGGCACCATGGGTGCTGTCTTTTAGATCCTTCGCAATGGCCTCAAAGCCAAATTCTTTATGAATAATGCCAAACCGTGATCCTTCACCATAAGCACTGATTTTATCACCATTTACCATGAGGATTAAGGCGTTAGGAACGCGATCAAGATTCTCCTTCACTTCATATAGTGCTTGTTGTAACGAATCGACCGCTTGCTTCACTTCATCGAGTAAAGCCTTCACTTCATCTTCCTTTTCGAATATTTCGCCAAGAATATTCAGATTCTTTTCAAACGAGCCCAGATAATCGCTTGTATCCAATGCCATATACAAGGTTGGTGCGATTTTATCGAAATTCTCGTATAAGTCGCGTTGGCGACTGGAAATGATGATTAGATCAGGTTTCAGTTTAGCAATTTGTTCAAAATCAGGTTCCTTGAGTGAACCTACATTTGAATATTTATTTGAACCATAGATATCATCTAAATAGGTTGGTAAAGATGCTTTCGGTAAGCCCATGATTTCAATTCCGAGATGATGCAACGCATCCGCAATCCCAAAGTCGAAAACAATGACCCGTTCAGGATTCGGATCAAGAACCGCCTCACCAAGTTCATGGGGGATAGTCAGTTGCCCCTCACGTTCATTTTTGCCATGATCCCGTAAAACCAAATAAGTTGCGAGTACGCCAATAATAACGATGAGGCTGATGATGCCAATTTTTTTGTTCATGCTAACACCTCTCCATTTATATTAATTTCCCTATTTTGTCAAAGGTCAATGTGTGGATCAACATCAATTCATAAGCGTCTAAAGTAAGTTGCTAAATCTCGATAAACAGATTAAAGCTTCTGAACGCATCATCGTTTACATGGCGTAATAAACGCAAAAACGGCGATTATTGATGCACTCGATATGAAAGTCCATATCATAAAGATGGTCTAAAATGGTTTTTGAGATCATGGTTTGGACGTCACCCATCTGAACGACTTTACCATCCTTAAGGGCGACAATCAGATCAGAATACGTTGAGGCGATGTTGAGATCATGGACGACGATGAGGATGGTCTTGTTAAGCTTTCGACAGAGATCCTGAACAATTTGCATCATCTCAATCGCGTATCGCATATCCAAATTATTTAAGGGTTCGTCAAGGAGGATGTAATCGGTATTTTGAGCGATGACCATAGCGATTAATGCCCGTTGCCGTTGTCCGCCAGAAAGCTCATTAATGTAACGATCCTCTAATCCTTCCAGATTCATGTAGCGAATCGCTTGCTTAATGTATTCCTTATCTTCTGCGGTTAAAAAGCCCTTCGAATATGGAAAACGCCCAAAGCTTACCAGATCCTTAACCGTTAACCGCATATGAACGTGAGTGTTTTGTTTTAGAATCGATAGCGTTTTGGAAAGTTCATTGCTTCCCCAATCCTTTAATTCCTTCCCTTCGATCCGAATGGATCCCTCATCGAAATCAATGAGCCGACTGATTACCCCGAGTAGAGTACTCTTCCCTGCTCCATTGGGGCCTATGAAGGAGATGACTTTCCCCTTCGGAATAGAGAGGGACAATTTATCAAGAACGGTGTGCGATCCATACCGTTTCGTCAAGTTATTAATTTCTATCATATTCGATTCTCCTTTAATAATATGAAGATGAAGTAGAGTCCACCGAAGAAATTAATGATCACGCCAATTGTCGTACGGAATTGAAAGATTCGTTCGACGAGAAATTGGCCACCCACGATGAAAAGGATACTGAGAAGCGTTGAGGTTACAAGTAACGTCCGGTGATAGTAGCCTTCCAGTCTCTCTCGAGCGAGGTTTACGACGATCATCCCTAAGAAGGTAATCGGTCCTACCAGTGCCGTCGAAAGGGAAATAAGGATAGTTACCAACAGAATGGACTTTTTAATCATTCGAGAATAGGGAACCCCTAGATTAATCGCATGGTCACGGCCTAAGGCGATAACATCATAGTATTTAAAATCATCCGCCACAAAGGGATATAGAAATAAAAGCACAATAAGCACAATGAGAATAAGTTCGGTATTGATTTGGGCAAAACTTGCAAACATCCGATTCTGGATGACAAAGAATTCGTCAGGATCGATGATAAACTGTAAGAATGAAGTGATGCTTCGAAAGAAGGTTGATAAGACCGATCCCAAGAGGAGAAGAAAAAGGATATTATCTTTGCTCTTTCGAAAAACAATCTGATAGAACAAGATGCCGGATCCCATCATCAGGAGTGTTGATAGGATAAAATTCATGATTTTATTGGATACGAGTACGTTGGCCGATCCAAGAAAGAAGACAATCAGCGTTTGAATGAAAACATAAAGGGCGTCAAAACCCATAATGCTGGGGGTGAGAATTCGGTTGTTGGTTATGGTTTGAAAAATCATCGTGCTAAAGGCAATCGTCACCGATGTCAATACGAAAGCCAATAATCTAGGCAAGCGCAGGGATAAGGGGTAGCGCCAGTTGTCGAAGGAAAGCCCATACAACAAATATAAAGCAATGACAAAAAGACTGAGTATAGAAAGAATGATGATAAGTCGTCTATCCTTCATGGGCAAACCTCCGGAATAACAAGATGAGGAATGCAATGCTGCCAATGACGCCTACCGTCAAACCGATGGACACTTCATAGGGATAAATGATCATTCTGCCAATAATATCACATAGAAGAAGGAAGTTGGCACCAAAAAGGCCGACATCAACAATGGTCTCCTTCATGTTATCCCCTCGGTATAGGGAAACGATGTTTGGAATGATCAATCCAACAAACGGAATTGAACCCACAATGATAACCACCGCTGCAGTAATGACCGACACGATGGATAACCCGATGTTTACCACTTGTCCGTAATTCAAACCAAGGTTTTTGGCGAAATCTTCTCCCATACCTGCAAGAGTAAAGCGGTTAGCATAAAAAAAGGCGAGAATTATAAAAGGAATAACAATGTATA
This sequence comes from Haloplasmataceae bacterium, assembly GCA_036562595.1. GTDB lineage: Bacteria > Bacillota_I > Bacilli_A > Haloplasmatales > Haloplasmataceae > DATCJW01. The sequence goes on from DATCJW010000135.1 coordinate 5,187, forward strand.
ATAACTCGTACCTTCCTTTTAACGTATGGGTAAAATCCCCCATCATAAGGGAGTTTAAAAATTGCACCATATCGAATTGATACGCAATATATGTCGTAATCGAGTTGATCACTCCACCAAGCATAATTCCCAACAAAGGGATAAAAATGGCATTTTTAAACCGAACTTTACGGATAAGAAAGGTAAATAAAAAAGAACCTAATAGGGCAAAAATGAAAGTAAATAGCATTCTGCCCATGATACCAAAGGATGTCAGTAAAACTGATGAAAGCAATAAGCCGAGTTTAGCCGCATCCATCGTTACCGCTGTCGAAGGAGATACAAAACGGTTACGCGACAATTGCTGCATGATAAGGCCGGAAATACTAAGGCCTACTCCAGTCACTAGGACGCTAACGAGACGAGGGATTCGGCTAACGAATAGAATGATTAGCGCTTTTTCATCTCCGGCAATTATTTGGTTTATTGTTACGGTACTAGCTCCAATGAATATTGAGAATACGGAAAGAATTAATACTGAAGCGATCATTACTTTTCTAATCATGTCAGCATCCCAAGCTTTCTTTGTGCATTATTTATGCTGTTGACTATATTTTACCCAAGGGTTTTGACGCTTGCAAGCTAAACGATAATCGTTATCAATTAGATTAGTTGTGAAGCACTTCAGCAATGTAAACGTCAATCAATCACGTTTCTATAAAATATTGCCCCGCTTTTATGACGGGGAAGAAATTCATTTATCCTAAGGGGGCAAAGCTTTCAATTACACTTGCTGGCAATTATTTAAGTGCCATAAACATCGTTTCAGGAGATTATGCTTTACTTCTAATAAAGATATGATAAATCCTCCTATCACCAAATACTGATAGGAGGAAGAACTCAAAGAATATCATCCGATTGAACACGAAATAGATTGATGTTTAACTATGAACCGATAAAAAAGGGAACACCTCGTTAGATGTTCCCTATTGTTTCGCATGTTTTTAGTGAACCAGTTAGGCGGTCACTTCATCGGGATTTTCTCCCTTAAGAATCGCTCGAATCTTTGCGTAAATGACTTCATTGCCCGGCTTACATTGCTCAGGTTTGGCTTCCCCCTTTAAGAGGCCTTCTGTCATTCCGGCACAGCCTGGATATCCGCAAGCACCACAGTTAATATTTGGTAATGTTTTTAAAATAAGTTCATACCGTTCATCCACATCAACATGGAAGAACCGGTTGACAAGTACCAAAATGACAGCCAATACAAGACTGATACCAGCCATAATACCAATTAAGGTTAAGATATGGGTTAAGTTTTCACTCATGACTTCCACCTTCTTTCCCTTTAAATTGGGCCACTTCACGTAATAACTCTTCTTTTAATTCATTCGTATTTCCTGGATGATAGTGGCAACCTTCATCCCCACAATGATCGCATCCAAGGTAATAACAGTTTTCCGGCATAGGCGTCTTCCGATTGAAATATACTGCCAAAGCAGTAAAGATGAAGAGACCTACCAATAGGCCAAAGACAATCAGAATTTGTTGGAATCCCATGAATTATAACACTCCGTTTAGACCATAGAAAGCCATTGCCATGATAGCTGCTGTAATAAGCGCTAAAGGCGCGCCTTGAAGCGATTTTGGTAGGTCACCTTCAGATTTGGCAATGCGCTCGCGAATCGTTGAAAAGATGTAAAGAACAAGGCTAAATCCTAGTGACGTACCGATGGTATAGGCAAGCATATTCGAAAAGTTTAATGGCAGTTCGACACCGCGTACAGTATACGTTGTATTCTGTACAACCAGGAGAGCCACCCCGAGCACCGCACAATTGGTAGTTATTAGCGGAAGATAAATCCCAAGCATGCGATACAAAGCGGGCGCGATTTTCTTCATGATCATTTCTACGGATTGGACGACCGCTGAAATCACAAGAATGAAGACAATCGTTCGCATGTATTCTAAACCGAATTCAACCAACAAGAATTTATCGATCGTCCAAGTTATTAAGGTCGATAGGGTTATGACAAAGATAACCGCAAGCCCCATGCCGAAGGCTGAATTCGTTTTTTTGGACACGCCGATAAACGGACATATCCCTAAAAATTGCGTTAATATAATATTTTGCACGAGCATTGCGGAAATGACTATGAAAATTAAATCGCTAAAATTCATCGTCTAGCCTCCTTACTCTTCAGCCTGTTTCGCTTCCAATTTCATACGGAAAGCGTTAAAAGCCCAAATACATACGCCTAGGGTGAGGAAGGCCCCTGTCGGTTGGGTCAAAATGCTGATGGGCACCACATTCACTTTCGCTAATGCAGATGTAAAGTCAAGGCCAAAGAAGGAACCCGAGCCAAGGACTTCACGGAGGAGCCCCATCGCTGTCAATGCTAGTGTAAAGCCAATCCCCATCCCTGTTGCATCAATGAAGGAATCAAGGACATTATGTTTAGAAGCGAAGGCTTCGGCACGGCCGAGTACGTTACAGTTTACGACGATCAAGGCAATGAAAATACCGAGTGCACTATGCAATGTACTTAAATAAGCTTTCATAAACAGTTCTACGACGGTCACAACCGTTGCGATAATCACGATATAAGATGGAATCCGCACTTCGTCCGGAATTAACTTCCGAACCAAAGAAATAATGACATTGGTCGTAATAAGAATGATGGTAAACGTAATCCCCATACCAATAGCGTTTTTTAATGTTGTCGTTACCGCTAAGGCGGGGCAGGTTCCTAAGATTGAAACAAATAGCGGGTTTTGACTAATGATACCCTTCAGAAAATTTTCTTTTTTAGTCACGGTACTCACCTCTACTTACTCAAGCGTTCTTTGTAGAAATGGAGGACATATTTCACGCCTTCAATTACCGCATCGCGTGTTTTCGTTGCACCAGTACTATAATCAATGTTATCGATATCGCTTGGATCAGATTTATTAATAAATAAGTCAATAAATTCTTGTGTTTCCAACAACTTACCACCCCAATTGCCATCGCTAGATGGGGTCTCTTCAACAACGGTAAAGTATAGGCCTATGACTTTCCCTTCATGATCTAATCCTACGAACATCTCAATTCCTTTAAAGGCGTTTGGTGCTTCAACACGAAAAGCATAACCAAGGTGGGCTTCATTTTCACCAAACACTTCATAGACTTCCTTCAGTATTTCGTCACTAAAGAACTCCTTATTTCGGGCAAACGAGGCCTGTGCAGGGAAAAGGGTTTGAATCGCCTCTTCATAATCAAAGAGTTCTTCAGCAAAATGCTTGAAGACCAAATCTAATGTCTCCAAAATCCCTTCTCTCGTTTTGGTTGCACCTGCCAAAATTTCGTCTTCAATCGTTTGGGTATCAATATCATCAATGGATTTTGCGCCTATTAACGCATTGATGAATCGCTCTTCTTTCGCTTTAGCGCCCCAACCATAGGTTTCATTAAACGCACCGTAAGCGACATCAACTACTGCGCCTTCTTGATCGAGGGCAAAGAATATTTCTAACGGTGAGGCAAAACTTTTCACAGCATTGGTCTTATAGACGTATCCAAGGAGATTTTCGTCTTCTTCATAGACTTCATAAATATTCAGAATATATTGATGCCCACGGAGATAGCGAACCTCGTAACGTTCTGCTCCGTCAAAGAGCCCCAGAATGAGGTCCTTCTGATCCGAAAGATGTTCGTTGAAGTAGTCGAAAACCATCGCAACGGCATTCACCATAGCCAGCTTTGTCTTGCCAGGCCCGGATTTAGTGGATCCAGCTGTTTTGTCCTCATTTTCGTATGTAATACCAAGTATTTCATCGAGTTTATCCATATCAATTTGATCAATGGAAGATCGGCCGATAAATTCATTGATGAAGGCAGGATCCTGGACTTTCTTACCCCATCCATCGGTTTCATTAAATTCCCCATAAGCAATGCCTACAATTTTTCCATCGAGGTCGATTCCGATGAAAGTCTCAAGCGGTTCGCGATAGGGTTTAGGAGCATAGAGCCTGAACAGATACCCTAAAACATTTCCGTTTGTGTTCTTAACGGCATAAAGGCCTAAACGATTTTCATTGACGAAGTCACTGTACTGATCCGTTACATCATGATAAGATTCATAACCAAAGATAGCAGCTGCCGCTTCTTGGATTGGATCCGTTAATCCTTGTAAACCTAACACAAAATTACGTGCATTCCGTAAAGCGGATAACACGGCATTGGTTGTAATGGTAGCCCCTGCATTTATGCCACCCTTCGGATCGATCGTCGAAGGATCAGCTAAATTCTCAAATTGAGCGAGATAATCTGCATTTTCTAATTTTGTTTTACCAAACCCGGGTGTTTCATTGTTACTGGGAGACCGGAGTCCTCGAATGGTTCCATCGGTTTTAACGCCGATGATTAATTTCAATCCACTTTGATATCCGGTTGTGGTCATCTCAACGATATAACCAATTTTCTCTTTTTTATCTTTATCACCAAAAACTTCATAAACTCGCTCAATACCGGATGTCAGTTCGACATCTGCGGTAATATCCGTATAGTTTTCCATTTCGGGAAAGATTTCTAACATCTTTTCCATTGATTTTTTTAGTTCGTTCTCGGCAATGATATCTTTCGTCAGTAAATGAACGCCGCCCATGATTAGTCCGCTAAGTGTTGAAATAACGAACAGGACGACAACCATTTGAATATACTTTTTCATTATAGGCTACCTCCTAATTGGTATCCCACAAAAATGGTGAGTCCAAAAACTACGCCAAGTGTCAGCACGAAGAAGAGGACTCGTTTCCAAGTGATACCTCGTGATTGATTTCCTGTGATATTGTCAATCAAGGGAACAAACATGTTCATGATGAGAATAGAAAACATGACCCCTTCAGGATAGCTTCCGATCATCCGAATGACAAAGGTAATAACTGCTGCATAGATGGCGAAATAAACACGTCCAATCGGTGTGACGGGGGAAGTGACCGGTTCCGTAAGCATATAGACTGCACCGAACAGAACACCACCGGTAAGGATGTAATAAATGGGATAGTATATTGCAAGCGTTCTTAACCCGCCGTCACCGGAAAGCCCGAGCATGATCCCAACGATCCATGTCATGGCAAAGATGACACCGACGTAAATTGTGGGAACATACCATGAAATGGTTTTCTTATAAACAAGGTAAAAAAAGGTAATAATAATGAATAAGGACAATACTTCTCCCATTGCACCAGGATGAAAACCAAGCAAGAGGTCGGTTAAACTCCATTGTTTTAACAAATCAGTAAACTCATAGTATTTGAGGACACCGTCACCTAGGATGGCGGACACACTCAAGGGAGAAGCAGAACTAACTGCATCTATACCGCTTTTCACAAATTTAGCATAGGAGGTGGATATTTGTGTCCCAAAAGATAACCCGACAAAGCCACGTCCAACAAGTGCGGGATTAAAGATGTTTTTTCCTAAACCGCCATAGACGCATTTACCAAAGATAATGGCGACCACCGAACCGATGAGCACAACATAGAATGGGGTGCTTACTGGTAAGGTTAAAGCAACGAGAACACCTGTAATGGCTGGAACATTGACGGTATTCATTCTAAACCAGCCAGCCAGGCCTTGATAACGGTTGTTCCCGGCAAATTTCCACCATAATCCTTCGGTTATGATGGCAGAAATACCACCAGTTAGGATAAGCCCCAAAGCACGAAGGGCGACTAATAGCGCTTCAACAATCGTTCCTTCAAGCTTCAACAATACATACAGAAACTGCATCACGACGACGAGGGCTGATAGCGTATAGATCGCCGTTTTAAAATCAAACATAAACTTATGCGTCGTGCGCCCACTATGCAAGTGGGGAGACTGCTCTATTTGAAGAGTAGCTGCCATGATAATCTCCTTCCCACCTTATATTATCGATTCTGCATTCTTTGTTTTGCACGATAGTAATTTTGACCCCGTTGAATATTTGCTGCCAACGGTATATGTGACGGGCAGACATAGGTACAGATACCACAATTGATACAAGCTAAAACGTTAAATTTCGCAAGTTGCTCTTCATCTCGATGAAGTGACGCAGTGGATAGAAGCGTTGGCCGTAGACCAACGGGACAGGACTCGACACACTTCATACAACGGACACAGGGCTGCTCATCCACGACACGAACGTCAGCCTCCCCAAAACTTTGCCGCAAGAGGTCCTTCCACATGTTCCACAGGTCGGAAAATGATGCATGGCCTTTAACGTCTTCATATTGCTTCACACCAGGCAGAACGACAAGCCCGTTGACTTCCTTGGCCATAATAAAACTGGTATCCTTATGGGTTTCCCCCATCATCGGGCCACCACAAACGAGACGCAATTCTTGAAATTCGTTGTTGAACCCGCCACAGTAGTCAATCAGTTCTTTAGCGAGTGTTCCGATGCGAATACGTAAGTTTTTCTTCTGTTGAATGCCATCACCTGTGACCGTTACGATACGTTCAACCAGGGGAATGCCTTTTCTAAAGAACCGTGAAACGTATAGTGCTGTTTGGACGTTATTAACGATGACGCCGCATTCTTTTGGTAAGCGTTCATAACGACGTTTTGTGGTCCGGTATACAACCGATTTCTCCCAACCCGTTGGATAGAGATCGGGTAGATACTTAAGCTGAATATTCGGATAATCTCCTAATACGTCGTGGAATGCTTTCGCTACCTCGGTGTACTTTTCTTTTATGGCTATAATCCCATTCGGCGCATCAACCGCTCGCATCAAAATGGTCAAGCCATCAACGATTTCCGCAGCATGTTCCAACATGGCGCGGTAGTCGCTAGTAACTGCCGGCTCACATTCTGCACCATTTAGGATAACGGTATCAATATTATCGACGTCTCGATATTTTAAATGGGTAGGAAACCCTGCACCACCAAGACCGACAAAACCGCCTTCAAGGAGGCGTTCAACGATATCCTCCCGAGACAATTGATCGAGATCCGTAATCGGTTGGTATTCGTCCGTCACCGTATCCTGATAATCATTCTCTATGACAATCGCCTGGACCGGTTTTCCTAGATGTCCTGTTACCCGCTCAATGCCAACAACTGTCCCGCTTACACTGGCATGGTGATAGAACGGGAACCCCTGTAAACTCTTAGACACTTTTTGTCCCAACTTCACTTGGTCACCAGGATTTACATAGACTTCGAAATCTGTCTTTTTCATCCCTAAGGGGATATAAACGCGTTGTGGCTTATCAAAGTCCTCAATCGGGGCGTCAAATGTATCCTTAAGATGAGGAAGCCGTATACCTTTGTTTGCCTTCAGTAGCTTCATCCTAACACTCCTTCATTATAGTAAATTCACACTGTTCAGATTATATCATTTTTCACAAATAAAATAAAGTGCTTGTTCAAGATTAAACGAGATTCACCATAAAAGCCGCCTCCAAACCATTTCTTCGCCTCTTGTTCCTAATTTGGACTAATATAATAAACATTAAAATAAAAAATGTAAAAATTTATACTTTCATTGTATGTGAAAATAAATAGTTTGTAAAGGTTCTTTTGTATCTGGTTAGTTGCCGATTTTATCCACTACTGTTTAAGAAAGGTGATCGTCATGAAACAGAATAAAAATGAAATTGCCCTGTTAAATCAATTATTAAAACAGTTATACCAAACGATTAGTCAATACGACCTCTATATCATGAAGGCAAAAGAGGATGAACAAATCAAAAGCATTTTACAAAAAATTCAGAAGCAGCATCACGAACAGATTGGCCACCTCGTTGATCTCATACAAGAATTGGAGGGAAATCCCGTAAATTCCGCTGGCATGAATACGCGTTTCAAGGAATTCACGCTTCGATTAACCCTCTATAATATTCAAAAAATCCTCGACCAGGCGATGCAGGACGAGGAACGTTTAATTCAAGCGCTTGAACAAACGAAAGGCAACGTATCCGAAAACATTAAGGTTCGGATAAAAGATTTTATCCGTGAAATGAAAGCAATCGTTAAACGGCTTTACCAAGCAAAAATGGATGTGATGAAAGGTAAGAAATAATAAAAAGGGCTAACCATTCACCTTTTCAATCCGTTCTACCCGAGCCAAGGGATCAATCGTTAAACTCTCCGTATAACGAACATGCTTAATGTGTGAGTGAGGACCGATGTTGACGTCTTCTCCCACGACCCAATCGGCCTTCACATGGTCGATTTGAATCCGATTGGCTTTCATAGAATGACAATACAGCCGGTGGGGCGTATGTATGTTTTTTACTTGAACAGTTTGGGCTTGAATGGTCTTTATTCGGGAATGTTTTTGGAAGTCTAATAATAGTTTATCACAAGAAAGCACGTCAATTCTGACTTGTCCCATGAGATCGGCATATGATGCGACTAATTGCTGACATTTTAAATATCTTGCACTGATAAGATGAATCGTGGCAATTGATCCATTAATTAGCATTCGTCCATCATTTAACACCTCATCGACCTGGAGGTGTCCTTTCATCGATAACACGCCTTTACACCGTAAGATGTGTGCCTGAAGGGTTCCCTTAAAGCGGAATAAGCCGTATACATTGACTTCATTCATGACCACTTCGCCTTTACACCTTTTAAATCCTTGAATGTTTAATGCGTCTTCGGCCACCTTTGCACCTACTCTCTAACTAGCTTACTTTTATTTTAACAGAACTTTATTCGGTTTCAATGGCTTTCCCGTTTTTAAGTACGCTAGGTTTAATGCACACTATATCCGATAAGAACGATTTTTTCAAAATAATCGTAAAGCACTTCATTTTATATCTAATCTTAAGATGGTATACAATATGATTACCATTAATTATAAGGGAGCGTACATTAAAAAATGGAACCGTTCGAAAGATATTTAAATTTCATCGACAACCCTACCCATCGGGAAAAACTGATGGACATTTTTCGCTGGATCGAAACGAATTATCCAGAACTTAAACCAGAGTATAAATGGAATCAACCAATGTATACGCATCACGGTACCTTTATCATTGGATTCAGTACCGCAAAGAGGCATATTGCTGTCGCACCGGAAGAAAAAGCCCTGATCCGCTTTCAAGATGCCATTCAAGATGCGGGTTATAGCTATTCAAAAAAGCTCTTTCGGATCCAATGGGAGCAACCCGTCGATTATGATTTATTGAAACGGATCATTGACTACAACTTCGAGGATAAGAAGGAAACTAATACGTTTTGGCGCAAAGGGTAAAAAAAGGGACTGAAAGGCATCGTTTTATTGCTTTCAGTCCCACTACTTTTATCCTTCGCATAAAATAGAGTCCTTAATAATCCGCTTCGGATCATACAGCACTTCGATTGTCACGTGGGAGATGTGGTGTTTTGTGACAATCTGACGGATCTGTTGCTTGATTGCCTCATGCTCTGTCACATCTGGGCTAGCCGTCGTTACCGTTACCGTCATCATGTGCTGCTCTCCATCCGTGGACCAGATATGGAAATGGGAAATCGCATGGACATTTGGAAGTCTTAGTATGGATTCTCGCAGTTCACAAGCGTTGATCTCTCCAGGTACGGCTTGAAGGAAGATTTTACTGATACGCAAGAATTCCGGTATCGTGCGATACAGGATCCACCCGGCAATGATGAGTGACAGAATGGGGTCGAGGATATACCAATCGGTAAAATGCAGGACAAGGCTCATCACGAGCACCGCTATCCATCCAAAAAGATCTTCTAAAAGATGCAAATTCAATAGTTTTTCATTCGCAGACTGGCCCTGACGTAATCGCCAGACGGAGAAGCCGTTAATGAGAATTGCCCCTAAGGCAACCCATAAAACTCCCTGGGCATCGACAACCTCCGGCTTAAACAGTAAAGGTGCTGAGTCAACGATAACGAGAACGCTTCCCACGATAAGGATAATACTCGTGATTATGGCGCCAAGTAATGAGAAGCGGCGATAACCATAGGAGTATATTTCATCAGCACGGCGATTCGATATTTTTTGAAAGATCCATGCCATTCCAATTGACAAGACATCTCCAAAGTCGTGAATGGCATCGGTCAGAAGCGCGCGACTTTTAAAAAGAGTGCCAAAAATAAACTCGCCAATGGAATAAAAGAGATTTAACAGAAATACGAAAAAGATATTCTTTTGAGCGATCCAACCACGATCGAATCCATGATGATGATGGGCATGATGAAATCCATCATGGTCACGGTGATTCGTTTGATAGTCGGTTTCATCGACTAAAGAAATCTGTTCGAAGGAACTGATGACGGATATCGTATGGGGATCCGTTGTTTTAGGCAATCGGATCGTTTGATGGTCGCGGTCAATCTCTATATTAAGGCAATCCAGTGCTTCCTGAAATCGTTGTTCGACACGTCTCGCTTGTTCTTCATTTTGTAAACCGATAATTTTATAACGAATCATAACTTCACCTCAGTCTAGTTATTCATTGACATGGTCAATGACCTGTTGAATAATCTCATAAATATGGGCATCATCGGGTCGGTAATATTTTGACCGTTTCTCGCGTCGAAATGTGACGAGCCGCGCATTTTTCAAGATGGCTAGCTGATGGCTGACAGCGGATTGTTCCATACCAAGCGCTTCTGCGATTTCCGTCACACTCAATTCCTGATCTTTCAACAATGCGAGAATGGACACACGGGTTGTATCACTTAACACTTTGAAAAGATCGGTTATCCGTTCGATTGTCCCTTGATCAAGGAATTTCCTTACCATAATTACACCTCAAATATACATCAATTGAACATTCGTTCATATGTTTACTTGTTTATTTTATTTTATCATCATCGATTCAATTCGTCAAATCATTTTATTTTTATTCATTATTCCCCTTGATGAAAAGGAAATAGGGTCCTATAATGAAAATGAAGGTTATATATTTCATCAGAAATGATGCTTTGAAAAACTATACTTCATATTTTCCCCAAAATAACAAGAAGAAGAAAAATGTTAAAAAAGGATTAAGGGATTCTAACGGTCGGCATAATCATAATACTAATCGGCATACTTAGCATGATCCGATCATTTTTTCTCGTTATCTGTAATTATTTAGCCAGATAAAATCGTTTAGACATTTAAGTTGTCGATATTCCTTGTTATGACTTAAATACTGGTTTCATCCAGTATTTTTTTATGGTTTCGTTCATTAAGCAAATTCGTTTGATGTTTTATCCATTATGTTAAAATAAATAATAGTTACAAAACGGGAAGGGATTTGCATGACGCGAAAACCAAATCGCTTAATCGTTGAAAAATCACCGTATTTGTTACAATTTGCCTACTCACCCGTTAATTGGTATCCATGGGGTGAGGATGGCTTTTACCAAGCAAAAAAAGAAAACAAACCAATCTTCCTTTCCATCGGGTATAGTACGTGCCATGCCTGCCACCGGATGGCAAAGGAATGCTTTGAAGATGAAGAAGTCGCAACAATCTTAAATGAACATTATATCGCCATTTTGGTCGATCGGGAAGAACGGCCCGACATCGAACAGATTTATATGGAAATGGCACAAATTATGTCCGGAAAAGTAGGCTGGCCGCTTACAGTCATCATGACTCCGAACCGAGTTCCTTTTTTTGCATCTACCTATATTCCAAAGGAAGGGGATGGTAAAGGACGGGGATTGGTAGAAATTCTTAACCTCTTTTATACAAAGTGGTGTGTTCGAAAAGATGAATTAATGGTCACTGTTGATCGAGTACAGGACTACTTCCGCATCCGTTCCGAACAAAATATGACATCGCCCCTTGATGACATATTATTAAAACAAGCATTTGACAAGATTTCTGAATTATATGATGGAGAATATGGTGGTTTCGGCGAAACAACAAAATTTCCCCTTCCCCACTACCTTCATTTTCTCCTCCGCTACGGCCTTTTTATGGATGAGTCAGATGCTATCACGATGTTAGAAAACACGTTAAAAGGAATGTACCGTGGAGGCCTCTACGACCATCTTGGCGGTGGATTTGCACGCTATGCGGTAAGTCGAAATTGGCTTCTTCCTAATTTTGAAAAAATGGCGGAAGATAATGCCCTGTTACTAAGGGTTTATCTTGAGGCTTACCGTCTGACACAAAATCCCCTATACTTCAAAATAGCCAAAGAAACCATCGAATTCATTAAGCGAGAACTTCTTGGGCCTGAAGGAGTATTCTATACAGCGATAGATGCGGATTACGAGGGAATAGAAGGCAAGTACTATATTTGGGAAGAAAAGGAGCTTCACACTTTATTAACTGAAGAAGAGTATTCACTATTTAATCGCTACTATAGCCTCGAAGTTGGACGATTTAAAAACGGGTTTATACTCAATCGTCTTCTGGCAGCAGACAGCGAGCTATCTTCCGAACCTTCTACAATAAGCAAAATAAAAGATAAACTATTATCCCATCGGCAAACACGATCCCGCCCACATGTCGACCGAAAGATTCTCAGCAAAGTAAACGGTATGATGATTACCAGCTTCGTACAGTATTTCATGACCACAGATGAAGAAACCGCGTTGACTATTGCCGAAGCCACAGCCCAATTTATCCTTGACCATCTCATCGATGACAGAGGGCGTCTTTATGCCCGGTATATTGATGGCGAGAGAAAATATTACGCTTATGCGGATGATTATGCCTATTTGATTGAAGCATTCATCACCCTTTTTCTTGCTACAGGAAAAGTTCATTATATAGAATATGCATTAACATTTTTGGAAGACATGATGGCTTACTACACCGATGGTGAACCTCTGGCTTTTTACTTCACAGCTAAAGATAGTGAATCTCTTCTCTATCGCCATCAGGATGCTTTTGATGGATCAACCCCATCCGCAAATGCAGTCATGGCTATGAACTTATTACTACTTGCGGAAATTATCGATCACCCGAAATTAGAAGAACAAGCTATCACACTTCTTGAAAAGTTTGGTAAACAAATTGCCAAATACCTAGACTTTCATATCCATTCGCTTACGGCTTATCTCTATTACAAAATACCAAAACGGAAGATCGTACTCGTTACTGAGAAAATCACACCAGAAGTCAAGACACTACAACGAATGGTTTGGACGAAGTGCGCTCCCTGCACACTGATGATTACCCTCCAACGCGAAAAGATAAAACACTCCCCACATTTTTCCTTCTACCTCGAAGACCCGCATCCTCTTGCCCTTTATATTTGTGAGAACTATCAGTGTAACGATCCGATTTACTCATTCGAAGAAATGGTTCAGGTATTAGAGCAGGTATTAAAAAATCAATAGATTTCGATACTCTTTGATTCAGGTTCTTATCTTAACTTTCTTATCGATGTAATATTTGAATGCTTCAGTTGTTAAATTATTTTTCAAGCATAGAGTTGATATAGCTTAGGTAAAGGGTTATGTGTTTATCTTAAATATTGAGTTCAAAACAAATAATGATGTTAGACATCCTTCCAAATCGTTTCAATAGGATTCACTATTTTAATGTTTCTGGGTGATGGAAGCATGTCTCTTTTTTACAAAAACAGGTGTGAGTGAATGGATTCACCCACACCCGAAACGATAAAACTGAAATAACTAACAACTCTTCGGTAATCTAAGGCCTTGTTGTTTCACCTTTTCTAAAGGTAACGGGAACCACTATTCGCTCTACAGTTTTATTCTTTTTCTCGATAATGGGAATAAGCTTTGACACTGTTGTCTTAGCTAATAAATCTAATGGTTGAACAATGGTTGATAATTTCGGTCGAAAAAATTCATCTTCAACGCCGTCATAACCGATAACCGATAATTCATCGGGAATCTTGATTCCCTCTTCTTGTGCCATCATAATTAACTTTTTAGCAAGGTTATCATTTTCGACAAATACGCCATCGACAACCCCTCTATATCGATCAAAGAAGCCCTTAAGAAACACCTGGTAATCCCGGATTGGGTCCTCTTCCAAATAGAGATATACTGGTACATTATGTTTTTCCGCGTAATCCTTAAAGCCTTCTTTACGATATTTAACTTCAGTATCAATTCGTGTATTATACGTACCTACATACGCTAAAGTCTTACATCCTGTACGAATTAGCTCTTGAGCAGCTAACTCCCCACCACCGTAGTTATCAGATGTAATGCAAGACACATCATCTTTGAAGTGACGGTCAAAACTAATAATAGGTAAGGAACTGTTGATATAATCATCGAGTTCTGAATAGCTGATCGTAATTATTCCGCTGACTTTTTTTTCTTTCAGCATATTTAGATAGTACAGCTCTTTTTCAGGATGACCATCCGAATTACAAAGCATCAACTTATACCCAGCCTCTTCTAGGTAAGCTTCTACATAATATGCAAAGCCTGAGAAAAAGGAATGCCAAATGCTGGGAAGCAACAAAGCGACATTACGAGGATTTTTTGTTTTTAAATTTCGAGCTATTTCATTGGGCGTATATCCAAGTTCTTTTATTGCTGCCTCGACCTTTCTTCTCATCTTTTCGCTAACTTTTTCAGGAGTATTAAGATATCGTGATACACTACCAACTCCAACACCTGCTTTTTTTGCTACATCTTTTATACTTGGTCTTGACATGCAATCACCTACTTCCTAATTAGCTACAGTTTTTGAAAAATATTAAAATATGTTGGAATATATGGAAATAATCTTAACTAATGAAAATTATAACATAATCATGCATTCTTTTCAATTAACGAAAGAAAACGAATAGAAATATAGCTATAAAAAAAGATTAACTCCTATTTCTCCAATCTTCTGGTGAAAGTTAATGGAGTTAATC
>DATCJW010000141.1:0-3869 GCA_036562595.1 Haloplasmataceae bacterium
CATTAAGCGTTACCTCTTTTTGGTTCACGTTTACCCTCATGTTCGTTCCCCGATAGGTCAAACGGAAGCAGTAACGTTGCCACATTGGCGGGATCGACGGGTTGAGGACGAGCATATCCCCGTCACTCCTTAGCCCGCCAAAACCGTAAACGATGTTCATCCAGGCAGCGGCAATGCTCGTCATATGTAAGCCGTCGCAGGTATTGCGGTTGTAATCGTCAAGGTCCATCCGTGTCGCGAAACGGAAGTAGTCGACCGCCTGATCCATCAAGCCAAATTCAGCCGCAAAGATTGAGTGGATGGAAGGCGATAAAGAGGACTCATGGATCGTGCGAGGGTCGTAGTAGTCAAAGTTTGCCCGTTTTTGTTCCGGACTGAACGACTGGTTATAGAGGAATAAAAACATCAACACGTCAGGCTGTTTGATCATGTCATTGCGAAAGATGCGGTCATAGGACCAGTGATTGTAAAGGGGGAACTCCTCTATCGGAATATTTTGAATCTCGATATGCGGAAGGTCGAAAAATCCTTCGTGTTGCTCAAAAAGCTTTCGCTTATCATCGTAAGGGATATACATGGCGTCACGACAAATCTTAAACTGTTCCATCTCTTTCGGTTGGAAGTTTATCTTTGCACACAATGCCTCATATTGCTTCGGATCCTCACGCTTCAGTTCATCGATAACGGTTAAAGTATAGTCCAGGGTCCGTTTCGCCATATAGTTGGTATAGGCATTATGGTTGACCATCATTTGGAACTCATCGGGGCCCATGACGCCGTAATAGCCGAATTTAGTTTTCGTGGCATTCCATTGTCCTCTCGACACCAGCATCCGGCTGATCTCAATCAGCATTTCCGCGCCATAGTCGTATAGAAATTCGCTGTCTCCTGTCACCTTCACGTAGTGCCAAATGCCGTAGGCAACGGCTGTGCTCGGCTGCATCTGAAGGTTGGAGTGTTGCCAGAGGGTGCTTCCCTCTTCGCCGTTAAGCGTGGCGATGGGATACCAGGCCCCGTCGCAATCGAGCGCTCGTGCCCTTTGTTTCGCCTGGGCCAACGTATGGTAGCGGAACAATAACAGGTTCCTAGCCGCTTCGGGGTTCGTGAAGAGGAAGAAAGGCAAACAATAGGTCTCCGTATCCCAGAAGGCATGGCCGCTATAAGCCTCACCCGTCAGCCCTTTCGCCCCGATGTTATTCGTCGGATTCACGCCGTGATAGGTTTGATGCAGTTGGAAGATGCAGTAGCGGATGCCCTGCTGGTTCCGCTCATCCCCTTCAATCTCGATATCAAAGTCGTCCCAAAACGTTCCCCAGTAGGCCACTTGTTCTTGAAGTGCCGTATCGAATGCAGGTTGCCGATCGAATAGCTGGACGCCTTCTAAAAATAGGCGGTTGTGGGGATGCACCGACTCGCGATCGACGAGGTGCGTGATGGCTTTATCGATAGTGACGATCTCGTCCGTATTAGCGGCAAATTGCAGGCGATGACCAATCCGTTTTTCCTCTTTAAATGCCGTCATCTCGCAGGCTTTACTTAAGGTGAGCCGATACGCAGAGAACACCCGCTGGTGTGTCGTAAGGGTCTCCCCTAAAGCCATGGCCACATTCCCATTTGTTTCTGCTTCGATCACATTCCAGTAGTTGGTCCGTCCCCAATGGAGGATCCGATAGTCTAATCCGGTGATAAGTTCCACCCGGACCGGACCGTTTAAAGGTCTTACGGTTATCCGTTGGTAACCGTAGTGGGGATTGGTCATGCTTAAAAAGCGATGGAAGGATAGTTCGACTT
Source organism: Haloplasmataceae bacterium (assembly GCA_036562595.1). GTDB lineage: Bacteria > Bacillota_I > Bacilli_A > Haloplasmatales > Haloplasmataceae > DATCJW01. The sequence goes on from DATCJW010000141.1 coordinate 1,792, forward strand.
CCTTCCCCTCTGGCGTCACCAGGATAAAAGACCGCAAGAGATGCCCCTCTTTCAAGTTCAGCGTCCGGCGGAAGCGTTTAATGGTTGACGTTGCGATATCCACCCGTTCCCCATCTATGGTCAGCCGGGTATAGAGCCAATTCACCGCATTGACCATAAAGTGGGTGCGTCGTACGATGCCCTTATAGTGTGGAGCGCCCGAATCGGTACCCACTTCATAAATCCCATTGAAATAACTCCCGATGAGGGAGGGGGCAGTGACTCCCTCTTCAATGAAGCCACGTACGCCCATGTATTCATTCGCCAGCGAAAAAATCGATTCCGACACTTGGTTGCGCGTGGGGTCATACCCCTCTTCAATCACGAGCCAAGGGTTTACTTGATAGTAAAAATCGCCTTGTTTGACCACGGTATCCATCCTCAACTTTCACTACTTGATTCCCGTTGTTGCGATAGTCGTTGTAATCTGTTTTTGGAAGATGATGTAAAGAAGAATCGGCGGGATGATGGAAAAAGCTAGCACCATTAACAATTTATCCGGACCGAAATGCATCGAAGTGCCCATGGAGGAGTACAGGGCATAAATCTTCACCATGACGGTCTGTTTCGCATCGTCTTTTAAAACGAGAAAGGGCAGAAGAAAGTCTGACCACGCCGCGTTGATGGTAAAAATGCTGATGACGACGACCATCGGCCGCGACAGGGGGATGACAAGATGGCGAAACATCTGAAGTTTGGAAGCCCCATCAATCGTTGCTGCTTCAAATAGCTCTTTCGGCAAAGCGTCGAAAAATGTTTTAAACATGATGATGTAAAACGGATTGGCTCCGAAGACCAACCAGAGCGGGAGGTAGGAGTTTATCAGCTTCAGTTTGACGATGTTATGAAAAAGCGGCCCCATGTTCAAGATCGGCGGAATCATAAGGCTGATCAAGACGCTCGCGTAAATGATCTGATTTCCGGCTGGCCGGATGACCGAAACCGCATAGGCGAATAGGCCGTTAAACATCACAGAACAGACCACGGCCCCGAGGATGACGAGGAGGGAGTTGATGTAGTAACGGCCAAAGGCCAACTGGCTCCAGACTTCCTTGACTTTTCCAAAATCTATGCGCTCTGGAAACAGGGTAAAAGGAACGCGATAGAGTTCTTTAGCTGATTTAAAGCTGGATAGAAGGAGCCAAAGGGGTGGAAAGACCGCTAGGGCAACCGTCACCAACAAAAGGAGAAGGAAAATAAGATAAACGATTTTATAGCGGACTTTATAATAATCGAAGGTCGTGATGATTCCCGTGTTTTTCGCCGTTAAACGCTTCATCCTATCCCTCCTAACGCTCATCGATCTTGCTGACCCTTAAGTAAACAAAGGTAAGCAGCATCAGGAAGAGGGCCACAATGACGCCCACCGCCGCTCCTTTGGCCGCATCGCCGTATTTAAAGACGTAGCTGTAAATGAGTTGTAAAAGCGAAATCGAGGCATTGTCTGGCCCGCCTCCGGTCATGACGAGGGGCTCATAGAATACTTGGAATACGGAGATAATCTGTAGGATAAACAGCATCCGTATCGTCGGCAACAAATGGGGGATGGTCACGTAACGGAGCCGTTGCCACAGGTTCGCCCCCTCCATTCGGGCCGCTTCATAATAGGTATCATCGATTCCTTGAATGACGGCTAGGTAGATCAGGGCGGTCGCTCCAGCGCCCTTCCAAGTCATGGTAAGGACGATGAGCGGGATAACGGCTTTGGGATCATTAAGCCACGGTTTCGGACCGATTCCAAAGTTCGCAAGGATCGAATTCAAGACGCCACCCGGTGCAGGATCCATAAGGAAAGTCCACATGAGGACGGTGGCCAGCCCGGGAACGATGTTCGGGAAATAGATGGCCGTCCGAAAAAAAGTCTTCCCATGGATGACTTCGCTTAACAATAAAGCCAAGCCGATCGGGATCCCAAAACCAATGACGATGGACCAAAGGGTATATTCAACCGTATTAATAAAAGCTTTCCGAAAGACGGGATCTTGAAAGACTTCACGATATTTTTCTAACCCCACAAAGGTGTCGCGGGTATAGCCGAC
>DATCJW010000145.1:0-3147 GCA_036562595.1 Haloplasmataceae bacterium
GAGATCTTCAACCGTCACTCCTGTTTGTTCGGCAAGGTACGGGTTGAAGTACCCGTGCGCCCGGTACAGGCCGTAAGGAATTAGCGGCTTGCGGCCCATTTCTGTAGTGCCGGTTTCCATACGTTTTTCGGTGGTACGGGCCTGACGCGTAATCGCAATGTCCAGGGGAAGTACCGGGTCGATCGAACGGGCAAAGGTGAGCTGGACAGGTCCGCGAACCTGTCCGGCATTGAGTCGATCATCCTTATCATCACTGGTAGAAAGAACCGCTCCGAACATACGAATATCGTAATATTCTTCACACAAGACCTTTTGCAACCTTAGTATTGGTTTTTTCCCCTTTCTTTCCTCCTTTGTTAATGGCGGATTGACTTTTTCTGCAGCTTTCTCTTTTAAAGTATTTAGAGCGGTCATGCTTTGGATAAAGATATCCATTCGTGGCTGATTTTCTCTTGTAATTTGAATGTAATTACGAATCTTTCTTTTAATAGCCACATCAGTTACAAGGCCATGCATAGTCTCGGGATCCACTCGCGGCATGTTTCCAGCATCCGGATCGCCATTTGGGTTGCTATTCTTCGCATCAAACAAAAGAACAAATTCATGACGTTTATTAGGATCTGTGTGAAGCATGTTTATTCTAAACCTCCTTCGTCACCTTCGTCACTGTTTTTTCCACGGCTAGCCCTGAATGCTGCTCTCTGGTGATAAAACCCCAAGCCAAACTCGGCTTGTTCAACTAAATTAAGTGTCTTGGGAAATCCGCCAGTCTCGACCAACCTGGACATCACTTCTTGCATAAGTTCAGTCATATCCTTGCTTACTTTTGGCAAATGCGCCGTCGTTGCCAGCCGAATCAAAGTTCCAAAAGTCGTGGCAGGTGCCGTGGAGGCAGCACCATAGAATCGCTCTACTAAGGATCTTTTCAGGTTAAAATTCGACGCTCTAAGCTGTGCTTCCTCAAGGATTGCTAGTAATCGTCCGCACAAGTAGGCACGGCCTCTGTAATCATCATTCAGCATGCTCATTTGGGACACCTCCTCTTTTCTGTAAAAGAGGCTTAATTTTATAGCACTAGCAAGAGCATGCATACGTTTAGCTTGTAAACGTTTTGACTCGTTATCGTTGGGCTTCTTCAAGACATTTTTGCGAAAAGCACTTACCACTCCCGTTTTCAACCCTTCAGGAGGTTGTATACCGAGGTAGGCTGTGCGAAGAAACCCACGCACCATATTCGGATTCTTAGTACCCAATGATTCAAGGATAGTCCCGATCCCCAGTGGCTGCACTGATTCCCCAAACGCTGATACCATCCGGGTTGCTTCGAGAAATGCTAATAAATTCCTCTTAATCTCGGCAAGCGAAACCGTTAACCATTCCCGTACAGCAATACGACCCTTGTTCGGCGATACCAACGCTAAGTAAAAACCGTAATCATCAAGGCGAAAAGCTGAATCAACCGGTTTCCAAGGTACCTCAAGTAATTCTAGAAGTTGTGAGAGACTCGACTGTGGAGTAAGAGCCTTGAAATGAGTGTCTTCCACTACTACTCCCCAATCGATCGTGCTTAAATCAAACACGATCTCGCCCACTTGCAGCGGGGCAGGTGCTTTAAGCCAAAATAATGCAGCTTGATTCGCCAAGTTATCATGTTTCTTGTCTCGTACAATGAACCGATGATGATTGTCAGAATTAATGAGGTAATTAAAAGCTCTTGAAGCAGTATCTCCACATTCGAAACAAACGCCTAAATGTGCTTTTTTAGAGGTATTAGAACCGCTCAAGAAAGAAATGAAGGAGTCGTTATCCAAAGAGTGAAGTGGTTTGGTACCGCCCAACTTAACTTTGAGCGGGATTTTTCCCACTAATGGGCGTACCCGTCCGCAAATCGCACACTCACCTATTACCCGAAACTTATTGCTTCCGGGTGCACTTCTTTCTTGCATTTCTACCAACCAAAAGGCCATAGCCTCGGGGTGTTCAAAGAGATGTTGCCCAGCTAAGGGACCTACTTCAGGTACAAAGGAAATCCAGTCCTTTGTTAAGATTTCATTGAAACGAGGATCTTTCTGGATAAGTCCACTATCCAGAATATCTTCTAACCATACTAAGGTTTGTCGTAACGCGGCGTCTTTTAAACCACCCCAATTTAAGAACTTCTGGATTAGTTGACGGAAAGATTCGTGCTTCTTTACAGCATTATTATCTTCGGCTCCAGCCTTATTTTTAGCTACCCCTAGCGCATACCCTGCCTCGTCAACCAACAAATGTGCTTGAATTGAAGAAGTCCGTCCGCAAAAGGGTCGCGGTCGTTTTAACTCAGCAGCTTCTAGATAAACCCGATTTGGAGAAAAATGAACCACCCATTTTATTGGTTCGTCGTAGCAATAAAAAACGGGAGGCGGATAATCAGGATATTGTAATTTCCTTTCTAGTTCCCACCCCAATTCTACTAACTCTCTAAACATGGAATCCCTCCAACTTGTAGAGTTCAAGATATTTCTGAGGAGGCACGTCAAGCCATCCTGCTCTCACGTGTGCATCGAAAAATAACGCCTGAGCATACCCTTTTACCGGTTCGGATCTACCCGGTCTCTTAAACATGATCTCAGCCCGATTTGGATCCTCCACGTAAGCAATATCAAAGAGCATCGTGCCTATGGGCAAATCGATGCGCGCTGGTTCTTCTCCATTCACCGGAGCAAAATGAGCTGCAAACTCCCGAGTGCCGAGATAGGGGGTATGATAATATTGCCCCTTTTCGACTCGTCGATTAAATATGTCAAGATACTTCGGTATGGGATCTGTAGCGTGAGGACGCAATTTTATTTCGGCTTCGATAATGTAGGATACCCCCTTCAAAATCAAACTTGATCGTTGTTGGCGTATGTCCTGGTCCTCAATAAAGTAAGGTTTGCTTCCCTGACGTGCTCCTAATTCATTCCGCAAGATGACCATCTGCGTCCCGAGTTTGAGAATGCCGATCCGCCGGATTTCATAACGAATCTCCGGCTTCCAGAAGATCGCCTCAAGGATTCCCCGGGCCGCGCTCGGCGTGATCACCGGGTAGCTCACGCGTTCCACTTTGAATTCCGGGCGTGTGAAGCAGGCGTAATCCCCCCACACCCGGACGCGGACGGTGTTGTC
>DATCJW010000149.1:0-13461 GCA_036562595.1 Haloplasmataceae bacterium
GCGTCGTTACGACGCCTTTTACGGTTTTTATGAAAAAGAAGAAAAAAATGTGACATCATCAGTCATTTTACCAATTAATATGCGTAATAATTTAAGGTAATAATTATCTAACAAACATTCACGGCTTCGTAATAAGAACAAACGTTCGCATAGATTCTTGTATTTTATAAGGTTGCAGCATATAATAAATAATGAACGAACATTTGTTCGGAGGTTGGGACATGGAAGATCGCATTATCCTATGCATCGACTTGCGTGGCTTTTACGCCAGTTGCGAATGCGTCATGCGGGGCTTGGACCCGATGACCACAAGACTGGCGGTCGTCGGAAGTTTAAGCCGTTCTGGCAGCATCGTCCTAGCGGTTTCACCAGGTGCGAAGAAACTCGGTATCCCCTCACGGTGCCGGTTTTATGAACTTCCAAAGGATAAAGGGATCATTATGGCCCCTGCTCGAATGCGTGCCTACTTGGAATATTCTCAAAAAATTATCCAGATATTCTTAAAATACGTACCGATGGAACAACTCCATATCTATTCCATCGATGAAAGTTTTCTTGATGTAACCGATACGATGCATTTATTCGCAAAGACACCAGAAGAGATGGCTCAAAGGATTTTGGAGGATATAAAAGAGGAAACGGGACTACCTGCTGCATGCGGGATTGGACCCAACTTGCTTTTAGCCAAACTATCCCTCGATTTAGAAGCTAAAAAAAGGCCGGAAAGCATTGCTTATTGGCGTTATGAGGACGTGGAAGAAAAACTCTGGCCTGTTTCTCCTTTAAGCGCAATGTGGGGAATTGGCAAACAGATGGAGAAAAAGTTAAACGATTTGGGCCTCTATAAGGTTGGGGATATCGCGAATTATGACGTCAATAAGTTGATCAAAAAATTTGGTGTCCTCGGCGAGGAATTGTATTACCATAGTCATGGCATTGATTATAGCCGGATCGATGTCCCCTATCACCTCAAGAGTAAAAGTTACAGTATCGGCCAAACCCTTTTTGAAGACTATTATGAAAACGTCATCCATGTATTGCTGGAACAGGTGGAGGAGTTGGGGATGCGCCTCCGCTCAAAAGGAAAGGTAGGGAAAACGGTCCATCTTTCTATCGGCTATTCGAAAGATGTTGGAGGAGGGGGCTTTTCCCGACAAGTGACACTTGAAGAGCCGACGAACTTGACGCGTGAAATCTATGAAGCATGCCTTTACCTATTCTACAAATATTATGATGGGCGCCCGATTCGGAAGGTGACCGTCAGTATCGGCCAAATTTGTGATGACACGACGGTTCAACTGGATCTCTTTCACGAACGACATCGGGAGCGAACGCTTGCTTATTCCGTTGACAAGATTCGCCAGAAATATGGGAAGAGTAGCATCGTACGCGGTATTTCTTATCTTGAACATGGAACGGCGCTTCGCCGAGCCAAGCTGATCGGTGGGCACTATGCAGAGCTCGAATACCATGAAAAATAATATTGGAAGGAGATGGTCCTATTGAAACGGGGAATGGTGAAGTGGCAACCCTTTGCCTCTTTGCCAGAACAATCGGGTTACATCAAAACCGCCTTGCGCGAGCAAAATAAACTGGCCAAACCGGAACTATCTCCGGAACAGCAAGAGGAGTTGAATCGAACCATTTTGGAAGCCTATCATGCCCAAGAGCCAGTCGTAGTCTCGTATTATCAAGATGGGTACATCCATCAGGTGAAGGGGATCATTGTGAAAATGGATCCTATTCATCAGGGGATTGTCATTAAATGCGGAAATGAACAGGGGCAGTTTGCCTTTTCAAATATTATCGCGATTGAGCTGGATTAATTTTTGAGTCTGATTAGTAATCGGGATTGTATCAGGGTATCATAAAAATAAAGGAGTGAAACCATGCGACAAATCGATACCCGAAAGGTGGTGTTGGTGGGCACGGGGTTTGTGGGGATGAGCTATGCCTATTCGCTTTTGAACCAGGGATTAGCGGAGGAACTCGTGCTAATCGACATTAATAAGGAGAAGGCGATTGGTGAGGCGATGGATTTAAGTCACGGCGTCCCCTACGCTCCTCGCCATATGACCATCTATGCCGGAGACTATAACGACTGTAAGGATGCCGATTTGGTGGTCATCACTGCAGGAGTCGCTCAAAAGCCTGGTGAGACACGGCTGGATCTTTTACAACGGAATAAGGCGATTATGGTCGATATTGTGGAAAGCATCATGAAAAGCGGCTTTAGCGGTATTATTCTTGTGGCCTCCAATCCAGTGGACGTCATGACTTATGTAGCATACAAAGTATCGGGCCTTCCGGCCCACCGTGTTTTTGGTTCCGGTACATCCCTCGATTCCGCACGGTTACGTTATGCACTATCGCGTTATTTTGAAGTCGATGCGCACAGCGTCCATGCCTATGTCATCGGGGAACACGGCGACAGCGAATTCGTCCCCTGGAGCAACGCCTTCATTGGGATTAAACCGGTCCTCGACGTCATCAGCGAACACCCCGAATACGACTTCGCCGATCTCGATCGCATCTATGTTGAAGTGCGCGATGCGGCTTACGAGATCATTAAACGGAAGCAGGCGACCTACTACGGCATCGGGCTGTCCCTTGCCCATATCACAAGAGTCATCTTCAACAACAGCAACAGCATCGTCCCCGTCTCCGTCTATCTTGAAAAGCCTTTTTGTGGGGTGAGCGATCTGTACATCGGCTTACCAGCGGTTATCAACCGCCACGGCATCAAAGAGATCATCACATTCCCGATGAATCAGAACGATCGCGAACGTTTTGTCCATAGCGCGGCGATTTTACAACGAGAAATTTCTTCTTTGGGGTTATAAACCTTTCCGAGTGTCATAAAATGGTATTTAGAGGCTAAACCATGTTTAGTCTCTTTTGCTTATTTTGGAGGCCGTTGACAAAATCCATCATCATCCTTCAAGCGTTCACAGGAAGTTTGACTTTTTTATTGCCGATGAATGTGCTATGATTAAATATGTATTTTTGGGTTACGGACCAACGAGAGAAGGTTGAGACTATGGATCAACGCTTATACCGAAAATTGAAACAGTTTCGCCAACAACTGGATAGAGAGCAAAAGAAAACGCCCCTCCATATAACCGATGAACAACTTGAAAGCATCGCCACTCTGATGCCTCGGACGTTAGAGGAGTTAAAAGTCATTCGCGGCATCGGGGAAAGTTTCATTGACCAGCTCGGCGATCGTATTCTGGCCATTATCCGCCAACATCTCAACGAAAAGGAAACGCTCAAAGCCAATCCCAAAGAATTGGAAATATTGAACAAGTTGTCGAACAAACTGGTAAACATCAATAAACGGAACCGTCTTCTCTATATGGGACGGCTATCAAAGAAATATGCCTTTGATCTGATGACACTAGATGTGAAGAAGGTACAACGCATCCTTCAGGCCTTTTTAAATGAGGATGATACAAAACACCAAGTGATCGCTCGCATTAACTACGATCAACCGAAAAGTAAGGAGGCGGAAGCCTTCCAGCACTTAAAGACCCTTTATCGCTATGTGGAGACCGTTCGGGTTGAGAAGGGGCAAGAGGTACTGTATCTGGGCTATCCTTTTGTGGAAGGGCGGCTCTTTTACGACGATTTTAAAATCAAGGCCCCGCTCTTCCTCTTTCCAGCCAAACTCGAAATCATCAACAATGAGTATCGGCTGTCCTTCGATAAGAAGAGAGATATCATTTACAATACGACCCTCATTCTAGCGAACAACAAGTTCAACAATAGAAACGAGGTCATCCCCGATCCAGTGGTTGAACATGTAGCGAAGTCCTCCTTCATTCTGGACACCATCGAATTTTTCCGTCAATTTCACCTTTCCATCGTGCCTTCGAAAGTTCAACTCGAACCATTTTTAGAAACCAATGATTTCACCTTTCCGAAGTATGAGGATAACCGTTTGCACCTTAAAGGCTATTGTATCCTTGGAGCTTTCCCCATGTTCAGCAACTCCATACAAAAGGACTACAGCGACTTGATCGAACGGGCCGCTATCAGCCCCTTAGTCCGCAATCTCTTTACCGGGATTGACCGCATCGACGATGAGGGGATCCGTTTTCAGGACCCCATCTTCGATTGGGAGGAGCAGGATGATGTCGATGAGTTGAACTTGCACTACATCAACACCTTAAATGCCTCACAAGAACGAGTATTAAGCGCCTTAAATAAAAAGGACGCCCTCGTCATCCAAGGGCCGCCTGGGACGGGGAAGTCGCAGACGATCACCAGCCTCATTGCCCAAGCGGTGTTACAAAACCAGAAAGTGCTCATTGTTTCGGAGAAGAAGACGGCTTTGGATGTCATCTACCACCGATTGGGAAAAATCGCCAACTTTGTTCTCTATATTGACGACCCCAACAACAAAGAAGTTTTTTACGAACGGATGAATAACCTATTGGAATTCGACGATACGCTGACATTTGATGGGACGAAAATTCAAGAAAAGGCGATCCAAATCAACTATGAGCTTGGAAAACTTCATGAACTGGAAGCCCTCCTTGATACGAAGACCTCCCTTGATGCGCCGCTTCGGGAACTTTACCAGAACGCCCAGCCTGTCGATATGAAAGACTCCCGCATGGCTCGGCTCTTTAAAGCCCTTCAGACCAAGAAAAGGCCGTATACATTAAATCAGCTATTGGACTATCGGAGCATCTTTAGCGACGAGGAATTGGTCAATCAACTCTTACAGTACAAGAGCTTTTTGCCATATGAAAAGGTCTACCAACTATTTCGGGAGGACATTAAGGATACAGACCTCCAAATTTCAGAAAAAGAGTTATGGGAGTTCCATTTCTTCCTTCAGCTCTATCAGAAATTTGGATGGTACGTGAAGTTTCAGCTGCGCAGAAAAAGCAAGGAACTCATTCGTAAGATTAAGGCCTTTTCGGGAAAGCTTGCAGGAAAACAGAAACACAAATTACGGCGGCTCTTCTATCGCGAACCAGAATGTGTCACCGGCGCGATCGCAAACTATACGCGCTACCAACAGTACCGCAAACTGTACCAAGCATTAAATCCTGACGAGCGGGCTTACTTCGAATATCTCTATCAACTGTCAGTTCATTTAAACCTTGACTTTCAGTTTATCAACGACCGCCTGATTGATGTCTATACAACTACCGTCATAGAGTCCTATGAGGCGAAATACCAGGAGATCCTTGCGACGACGGTCCGTTTCGATGAGATACGTGAGCGGATTGACCAGTTAAGCAAGGAGAAGGAGCTATTGACCTTTGAATTGCTATTCCATACGATGCAGCAACGGATTGCCGATACGTTTACGAAACACTCCAAACGACTATCGGAATTGAAACGAAAGACAGAAGCAAAGCGTAAGTGGTCCATCCAAAAATTTATGAAAGAGTTTAAAATCGAACTTTTCCACGCCGTATCCTGTTGGCTCCTCACACCTGAAGGAGTGTCCGAACTCCTTCCCCTTGAACCCCATCTATTTGACCTTATCATTTTTGACGAGGCTTCCCAAATGTTTATCGAGCATGCCATTCCTATCCTCTACCGTGGGAAAAAAGCCGTAATCGCAGGAGACAGTAAACAGCTTAGACCATCGAAATTTGCGGTAGGACGGATCGATACGGGCGACATCGACTACGATGAGTATAGTGGCGTCCTTGAGGAGGAAAGCCTTCTTGATCTTGCCAAGCACCGTTATCACGAGATGATGCTAAACTACCACTATCGTTCACGTTACGAGGAGCTTATCGCTTTCTCCAACTACGCTTTCTACGAAGGGAAGCTACATGTGGGTCCTAATGCGGAGACAGCCCACACGCGCCCGATTGAGCGCATTAAAGTCAATGGCCGGTGGGTCAACCGCCAGAACGAGGTAGAGGCCGATGAAGTCATTAGCCTTCTCAAATCGATCTTCCGTAAGCGGAAGGACGAAACGATTGGGATTATCACCTTTAACGCTGCTCAGAAGGACCTCATCCTAGATAAGATTGACCAAGCTTGTCTCGAGGACGAATTTTTTAACCACGTCATCCAAAACGAGCGGATGAAACCAGAAAACGAGCAGCTATTCGTCAAAAACATCGAAAACGTCCAGGGGGATGAGCGGGACATCATCATCTTTTCAATCGGTTACGCCCCAAACGCCTATAACCGTGTTGTAAGGCAATTCGGTTGGTTGAATACCGAGAGCGGGGAAAACCGCCTGAATGTGGCCATCAGCCGGGCGAAACAAAAGATCTATGTCGTGACTTCCATCGAACCCCATGAATTACAGGTGGATGATATGAAGAATAATGGGCCGAAACTGCTTCGCCGCTATTTGGAATATGTCAAGGCGGTAAGCGAAAACGATCGTGTCCTTGCTCAAAACATCCTGCAAAGCCTCCATCATGATTCGATGATGGAGGAAGAGGCGACTATTTCGAGAATGAAAGAGGATCTCTATCAAGAGTTGAGCGCCATCGGGCTTATGGTAGAAAAGGATATCGGCATTGGCAAGTACAAGCTGGATCTTGCGATTAAGGATCCGATGACCCACCATTACATCTTAGGCATAGAGTTCGATTCGAAAAGTGACGGGACGCTCAATTCGACGAAAGAAAAAAACATCCACCGACAACGCTATTTAAAATATTATGGATGGCATCTCCACCGAGTATGGTGCAGTGACTATTGGCGGAATAAGCAATACGAGATCGATCGTATCATGAAGCTCGTCAATCGTTACGCCATGGCATCTTAAGGGGATGCCTCCTTTCTTCTGAAAATGTGCTTTAAAATTCCCCCCAATTATGAGATAATGAAAAGTAGTGAGTTAGGTGAAATGATAGCGGAAATGAGGCTGAAACATGAAAGGGCTTTTTATTACGATTGAAGGAACTGATGGTTCAGGCAAGACGACGGTCGCAAAAGAAGTGGTCAAACGGCTGAGGCAGAAAGGGATCGATGTGATCCATACAAGGGAACCCGGCGGGATTGATATTGCGGAACAGATTCGGTCGATCATCCTTAATCCTAAAAATACGGCGATGGATCCCAAAACCGAGGCGCTGCTCTATGCGGCCAGCCGCCGCCAACATTTGGTGGAGAAGATTCTTCCGGCCTTAACGGAAGGGAAACTGGTCATCTGCGAACGATATGTCGACAGCTCCTTAGCCTATCAGGGTGCGGGACGGGAAATCGGCATCGATGCCGTTTACGAGATCAATCGCTTTGCCACCGAAGACGTGATGCCCCATTTGACCATTTTAATCGATGTCAAACCCGAAGTGGGGCTAAAACGGATCAGTCAAAACCGGATGAACAAAGACCGTCTAGATATGGAGGCGGATGCCTTTCACCAACGGGTGTATGAAGGTTACCAACAGGTAAAGGAGCGATTTAAAGAGCGGATGGTCGTTATCGATGGCGAACAGCCGCTGGAAAAGGTGATTGAACAGGTTTTTGAGACCATCATGAACAGATTAAAGGAATGATCCTATGTTCGAACCATTTCGCGCAATTGATCCCTATGTAGCGAAACTCCTGATCAACAGTTATCAAAAAAACCGGCTCGCCCACGCTTACCTATTCGAAGGGGAGCCCGGTACGCCGAAGCGGGAATTGGCCCTTGCGTTTGCAAAGTTATTGTATTGCGAAGGAGAAGAGAAACCTTGTGGTCAATGCATGAATTGCATTCGGATTGATAATCGCAACCATCCGAATGTCCTCTTCATCGAGCCGGAAGGGCAAACGCTCAAGAAGGAACAGATCCTCTACTTGCAGCGGGAATACGTAAAGACCGCGTTGGAACCCGGGCCAAAGGTTTACATCATCGACCAGATCGATCGGATGTCAACGAGTGCGGCCAACAGTATCCTAAAGTTTATTGAAGAACCCGAACCCGACGTCTACACCATTCTTATTACTGACCACCTTCACCAGATTTTGCCTACTATTATTTCCCGCTCGCAAGTCATCAACTTCCGTCCGGTGGATCCCGAGGCGTTACAAAAACGCCTCGTTGCGGAAGGCTGCAAGCCGTTATATGCCGGTGTCATCGCCCATCTGACCAATGACTTCGCCGAGGCGAAACGACTGGCCACCGATGAGCCGTTTCGTGAACTGGTCGACTTTGCGGCAATGCTTGGCGAAGCCCTTATCTTGGGCCAACCCGATCCCATCACGCTATGCGAAACAAAACGGGCTGACCTGTATACGGATCGGGAATCGCTTGATTATTGCCTCCGCATTTTGGTATTATATATGCAGGATCTGTATAAAGGGAAATTAGGAAAAGGGCCTTTAATCTTTCGCGATGCCTGGGACCGCTTGAAAGGCCTTATGGAGCGGATGCCGATGGAGTGGTTGAATCAGGCATTGAAACTCCTCCTTACCGCTCAGATGGACCTTCGTGAAAACGGGAATCCGCTCTTGGTCCTCGATGGCCTGTTAATAAAACTTATAAAGGTGGTTTAATGGTATGACCTGTAAATATCAGCATGACCTTGACATACATCCAAACCTATCCGGAGTCACAGAAGTTATTCCGAATACAGAACGCTTAAAAGTGGTGGCTGTTCGCTTCAAACCAGCCGGGAAGAAGTATTTCTTTGATCCACGCGATTTCGAACTTCAAATCGGTGACCACGTTTTAGTGGAAACGGCACGTGGGATCGAATACGGCGAAGTGGTATCCCACATCAAAGAGGTCCCGAAGGAGGATGTCTACCTCCCCATTAAGCCGATCCTGCGAAAAGCGACCGATGAGGATACGGAGAAACACCTGCAAAATAAAAGCGAAGAACCCGGTATCCTAGCCATTACCGAGGAACTTGTTAAGAAAAACGGGCTTAACATGCGATTGTTAGCTTGTGAATACACATTTGATCGGTCCAAACTCATCATCTACTTCAGTGCCGAAACCCGTGTAGATTTCCGGCAACTCGTCAAGGACTTAGCGGCTGTGTTTAAAACGCGCATTGAACTGCGACAAGTCGGTGTCCGTGATGAGGCGAAGTACGTAGGCGGGATTGGGCCATGCGGCAGGATTCTCTGTTGCACGACTTTTTTGGGTCACTTTGATTCCGTTTCGATTAAAATGGCAAAAAATCAACACCTCTCCCTCAATCCGCAAAAAATATCGGGAGCTTGTGGGAAGCTTCTTTGCTGTATCCGGTATGAAGCGGAGTTTTACGAAGAGATGAAGGACATCATGCCGGATATCGGCGAGATCATCGCCACACCTGATGGTGAGGGAAAGGTCATCGGTCTTAATGCCCTCATCGAGACGGTAAAAGTGATGTTATCGGAAACCAATGCGATGCGAACCTATCATTTAGAAGAAATCAAGCGTATCGAACCGACCGATGACGAGGAAGAGTTTATTGATGAGGAGTTGCGTCTCCTTGAAGATGAGGAAGCATTGGAAGAAAAAAACTACTGATGGTCGTCAGTAGTTTTTTTGTGATAGGTGATCGAGATGTTAAAAGCGAATGAGGCGTTACACTACCTGTTCGGTAATGAGCGGATGAAAATTATCCAGCGAGACGATATGTTTCACTTTTCGCTTGACTCCATCCTGCTCTCCCATTTCGTTACCATTAATAAAAAATGCCGGAAAATCGTCGATCTTGGAACAGGCAATGCACCGATCCCGCTCTATTTAAGCGTTCGGACAAAGGCGAAAATCATTGGTGTCGAAATCCAGGCCGAAGCCTATGATCTCGCGATTCGAAACGTAAAGCTTAATGGTCTATTGGACCAAATTACTCTCTATAACGCGGATCTGAAAGGCATCCATCAGATCATCGGGGCTAACCAGTACGATGTGGTTACTTGTAATCCTCCTTTTTTTAAAGTGGAAGGAAATCAACAGAGCGCAAACGATTATTTGACGATTGCCCGCCATGAGGTGTTGGCCACGCTCGATGATGTGGTGAAGGAAGCCAGCCTTCTTTTAAATCATGGGGGTTATTTTGCCCTCGTCCATCGCCCAGACCGTCTTGTTGAGATCCTCGAGACATTGAAAAAATATCGATTGGAACCGAAACGGCTCCGTTTCGTGTACCCCAAGATGAATCGCGAAGCCAACACGATCTTAATCGAAGCACGGAAAACCCAACGTGAAGGCGGACTGCGCATCTTGCCGCCGCTTTATGTTTATACAGAAGACGGGAACTATACGGAGGAGATCCGCCGCCTGTTTATTCTAAAACATGAGGCCTAAAAAATATAGGGGAGAAAATAAGGCCCATTTTCCAATTTTTATTGAGTTCAATGGGTGATTTGTTATAATTAAGATGATGGGGAGAGACAGGAAAGGATGATAAGGAAGTGGTGGCGGTTCAAATTAAGGAAATACGTCATGGCTTCTTTTTACCTGTCTCGTTTTATTTACGACATCAGGATATAGGCACCACAAGATGAATAAGGGATATCTTGTGAAATAAAAAGAGGAGGGCATTATGAATCCAATACTTATCACGATTCTTGTTTCCATAGCGGTCGTCCTACTACTCTGGATTATCATCAGTTACAATGGATTGAAAAAAGCCGTTCTTAAAGTGCAAGATGCAGAAATGGGCATCGATGTGGCCCTTACCAAACGAATGGACGCCTTAGGACAAATGGTTGAAGCGATGCGAGGGTACGATACAGAAGACGAAAAGGAAACGCTCGAAAAAATCGAGGCGTTTCGGAAGTCGGTACAGCTAGAGACGGCAACAATCTTGGAAAAACAGAATATCAGTAGACAAATCGATGACGCGATTCGCACGTTGCGTGAAGTAGCCAATAAGTATCCAGAGCTCAAGGCAAGCGAAGCGTATAAAACACTACAGGTTATGATTAACGATGTTGACGAACACTTACAAGCGGCGCGCCGGGTATACAATGCGAATGTTTCATCGTATAATCAGAAAGTTCAGTTGTTCCCATCGAAAATCGTCGCCAAACTATTCCGCTTTACGTCACGCGAATTCTTTGAAACCGAAGTTTTTCGCCGTCAGGATGTGGACCTTCGGTTTTAATGTTTCCGTCGGGGATTAATCGAGCTGCGATGGAATTAAGGGTTTGTCGATAGTATGAGAAAGAAGAAGGTGTTTTTGGCTCACAATAACCCAGCGCTCGTCGAAGAGTTTGCGGCCCTACTAAGCCGAAGTGGCCTATATGAGCTGGTGGGTTATGCCTATACAGGAGAAGGATTCGAAATGATCGAATCCTTTGATTTATACGATATTGTCATTGTGAAAGATGCGTTGACGTACATGCCAGGAATATACATGGTGAAAAAAATCCTTCAACGAACGACAATTCGACCCGAACTCATTCTTGTACTCACGCCTTTTTCCAATGCCTTTATCCGTAACCTTTGCCAAAGCCTTGATATTATATACCGTAATGTGGCGGTAACCAACGCCTTCCATCTGATGGATCTTCTATATAAATACGATCTTGACGAAGGGGCTCGTCATAAAAAAGTGTTCGACACCCAGTATGAGATCATCATGATGTTGAAAAAGTGCGGTTTGCAACGCCGTTATCTCGGTTATAAATATTTTGAGTACATTTTGAATCTTATGTTCCATGATCCGAATCTAGCGAAGAAAAAGATGAAGGAGTTGTATGCCCTTATTGGCGAGCACTTTCACGCCTCACCGGCCAGTGTGGAAAAGGCGATGCGGATCTGTTTGAAACAATCCTTGCGCCAACATACGAATTACTATGTACGAACGCTATTTGGTATCGGTGAACATCCGAATCAACAGACACTCCCTTCAACGACCACTTTTATTCAAGTTTGTCTCAATCGGCTCAAAGACCAAAAGACCTATGTGGCTTTAAAAGGGATGAAAAACAGAGCCCAGATCTGAATATTCTTTTTAAAAGCGGAGCGCTTGTTGTATAATAAAAAGAAGGAACATGAAAAAGGAGAGAATAATATGAGAATCCCAATCATTGCAGGCAATTGGAAGATGAATAAGATACGTGATGAGGCACTCCAATTCATCTATGCGGTAAACCAAGAAGTTCCGCCCGCAGATGAAGTTCAAACGGTTATTTGTGCGCCCTTCATTCTTCTAAGATCCCTCGTCAAACGCCAAGGGGATCACCTCCGAATCGGCGCACAAAATATGTACCATGAGGATGCCGGTGCGTATACGGGCGAAATATCTCCGTTAATGTTAAGCAATACGGGTGTAAAATACGTCATTCTCGGCCATAGCGAGCGGAGACAGCTATTCCATGAAACGGATGAGATGATCAATAAGAAGGTTTTAAAGGCGGTAGAATACGATCTCATCCCCATTATCTGTGTTGGTGAAGATTTGGAACGTCGTGAACAAGGAACGACGAACGCGTTCGTCGAAGCGCAAGTGCTTGCCGCATTAAAAGGCCTGACTCCGGAACAGGTAAAAGGCGTCGTTATCGCCTATGAACCCATTTGGGCCATTGGGACAGGCAAGACGGCTACACCAGAAGTAGCCAATGAGACGTGTGGTTATATCCGTTTTGTCATCGAAAGAGAGTATGGGAAAGACGCGGCGGATGCCATCCGTATTCTATATGGCGGTTCTGTGAATCCCGACAATATTAAAGCCTTAATGGCTGAAGAACACATCGATGGTGCGTTAATCGGTGGAGCGTCCCTTGATATCGATTCGTTTATCAAAATGGCCAACTATAGAAAACTATAGAGAATGGATAAAACGAAATTAACCATCAATTGAAGAACAGGAAAAGGGATAGGGGAATCCGCTATCCCTTTTGTGTTGAAGGTGAGAGTATGGTTATCGTCTTTTTAGGCGATTCGATTACGGCTGGTTTTATGGAATTGGCCAAACATGGCGTCATCAACTTAGGCATTCCTGGTGATCGGACGATTGATGTGATTGAACGATTACCTGGCGTCGTTAGCTATCAACCCGACCGTCTCTTTCTGATGATTGGCATAAATGATATTCTAACCAACCACGGCATCGGTTTTACAGACAAGCCGATTGCCACGGAAGCGACCTATGAGTTCATTGTACGCTATTTGGTCAACCATCTCCAGACCAAAGACATCTATCTTCTTTCGGTTCTTCCGGTGAGAAGTATCCACATTTTCCAGCCGGATGATGAAAAGAAACTGAATGAGGCCATTGACCGGCTAAATGATCATATCGAAAGGCTTGCCCGCCAATACGGGATCCATTATCTCCATATAATTGATGACTTTAAGGATCCGTACGGCCGGCTAAAGTCTACATGGACCACCGATGGGATCCATCTTTCGAAGGAAGGCTATTCGTGCCTTTATGAAAAACTTAAATATTTATTACGATGATGCATAAAGTACGAAAAAGCCCTTCATACTAATAGTGCACTGCAGTGCAACCTACCCTTTATAATTCATATATCCCCCCAAACTCACAAACATATTTACCCCCCTAATCAACTATTTATAATCGGAAAGACGGA
>DATCJW010000150.1:0-5687 GCA_036562595.1 Haloplasmataceae bacterium
CTGTCTTGATCCGCTTTCGAGTATACCGCTACCGTCTGAATCCCCAGTTCCCGGCATGCCCGTATGATCCGTACTGCAATTTCCCCGCGATTTGCGATCAATACTTTGTGCTTCATCGGACCACCTACTTAATGATCATCAATACTTGATCATAGCTGACGACATCGCCATTTTGGACGAGGATGGCATCCACCACCCCATCGACTGGGGCCGTTATCTCATTCATAATTTTCATGGCTTCGATAATGCACACCGTATCCCCTTTCTTCACCCGTTGCCCAACCTTTACATAGGGTTCATCCTGTGGCGATGGGGCAGCGTAGAACGTCCCCACCAAAGGAGAGCGAACTTCAGTTCCTTCCTTTACTCCCGTTTCTTGGCTGGACATTTCATTAGAAGATCTGTCGTTCGAAAGGCCAGATGGGGGGTGAGCGACGACTGCCGTGTGATTCTTCTCTAATTTTAACTTTAAGTCGGCTTGTTCGATCTCAAGATGGGTGATGTCTGAGGCATTAAATCGTTCGATGATTTCCATGATTTGTTTATAATCCACCGCTCTTCACTCCCTTACTTTGAAGTTCAAAGTATATGGCGCGATAAAAGAAGGCGAAAGCGCCTTCTTTCGCCTTAACCTTGTACTTTGTTGATGTAATTGACAATATCCCCAATCGTACGTAGGGATTGCGCATCGTCATCGGAAATTTCAATCCCAAATTCATCTTCAATCGCCATAATGAGTTCGACTGCATCTAGACTATCCGCATTCAGATCGTCCTGCAGATTCGTATTCTCATTTAGCTCGTCTTTTGGTACGCTCAATTCGTTCGCAACAATCTCAATCACTTTTTCTAAAACCATTCTATTACCTCCAGTATGTTGTTATATTATTAAGTGGTTTCATTATTAACAGGGGAAAAGCAATTAATCTTCATCGTGATTGACATAACCCACAGCGATCGCTTCCGTCCCGATGTGAGCAACGATCGTTGCAGGCAGGGTATAGACTTCGACTTGATGATCAGGAAAGGCTTCCGTCACCAACTTCTCGGTATATCGCAAATCCTTTACATTATTCGTATAATAGATTTGGATGACCCCTTTTCCTTCTTCAACGGCATCCTTTAGTCGTTCGACTGCCCGTTGAATTGCTTTTTTATAAGTACGGACGTTTTCGATGGCCACCAATCGCCCTTCATCCAATAGTTCAATAACGGGTTTAATCTTTAAGAGATTGGCGACAAAACTCTTCGCATTGGAAAGGCGGCCGTTTTTTACCAAATAGGTCAGATCATTGACGACGAGGTAGAGGCGTGCCCTCCCTTTTAGCCTTTCTAGCTTCGCCAACACCGTATCAAAATCATAGCCCTGGCTAATCCAATGCGCTGCTTTTAAAGCCATGCTGCCGAGAACCGATGCGGTTGTCAAGGTGTCGACAACCGCCACTTCAATACCCTCAACCATATCCTTTGCCAGTAAGCCGCTTTGATAGGTGCCGCTAAGCTCTTTCGATATCGGCAGATAAATCAAGTGGGTATAGCCGAGCGATTTAATGTACTCGAATTTTTGTAATGTTTCTCCCACCGAAGGTTGGCTTGTCTTCGGAATGGCGTCCGTATTCTTTAACTTTTCATAAAATTCTTCATCTTTAAAGTGAAGGAAATTGGTAAATACCTCATCCTCAAGAAAGACTGGGATGTCGATCAGAAAGAGATGATCGAACTGATGTTTTACATTATAGATCGAGGATGAGCTATCCGTTAATACAGCTATTCTTTGTTTCATGAGTGACCCTCTTTTCAACATTCATTTTGAACTTCAAATAGTTTGAATTCCAAATTGTTTGAAGTTCAAACTAATGATACCATATTTATCCGTAAAGTCAAGTCAAAAAATTAAAAATGTATTAACTCTCATAATGAAAGCAAGCATAAAAAAAGTCGAAGCAAAGGCTTCGACTTACGTTTCTGTCATCATCGAAAAGGGAAGGAAAATCTCTATAAAATTACTCAATAGCGATAATGTAGGAATAAACGGGCTGATTACCTTCTAATAATTCCAACTCGATGTCACCGTAATTGTTCTCAATGTATTCTCCTAACTCCTTGAGTTCGTCCTCGGTGACACCTTCTCCATAAAACACAGTAATAATTTCAGAATTTTCATCAACCATATGATCAATCAAACGCATCGCCGTTTCTAAACGATCCGGTGCGCTGACCACAATATCTTTTTCAAAAATACCCATATAGTCATTCTTCTTAATGGTTAGACCATTAAACTTCGTGTCACGAACGGCATACGTGACTTCACCCGACTTGACCTCTTTCATTTGAGTGGTCATCGCTTCAACATTCGTTTCCAAATCGTCTGCTGGATTGAAGATGAGGAGGCAGGAATACCCTTGCGGTATCGACTTCGTGGGAATCACCCGAACGATACAATTTTCGGTGACCTCAGCTGCTTGCTCCGCGGCCATCACCACGTTGCCATTGTTTGGCAGGATAATGACTTGCTTCGCATTGACAGCCGCAATTGCCTTTAGAAAATCTTCGATCGACGGATTCATCGTCTGCCCACCAGAGATGACATAGTCACAACCCATTTCTTCAAAGACAGCCTTCAATCCATCCCCTGCGCAAACGGCGATGATGGCGTATTCTTTTTGTTCTTTCGGGAAAACCTTCGGGACAACCTCATGCGTGGCGTGATCGACGCCAACAATAGAACTATGTTGTTCCTTCATATTGTCAACTTTGATTTTCAAAAACTCACCATAGGTTTGGGCAATATTTAAGGCCGTACCCGGTTCATTAGTATGAACGTGAACCTTCACGATATCCTCATCTTGAACCACAACCAAGGAATCCCCTAATTCCGACAGTTGGTTCCGCAATTTCGCTTCAGAGAAAGGATTAGACTTAATGCGTTCGGGATCCAATTGGAAGATGAATTCTGTACAATAGCTAAACAAGATATCTTCTGTCGCAAACTGTGCCTGGACGGCAGTTTCAGTATCCTTTTCATCGATTTCCTTCAGCTCAAGTATCTCGCCTTTAATGGCAAGCAGAAATCCCTCATAAATGACAAGAAGACCTGCTCCACCGGAGTCCACAACACCGACTTCTTTTAAGACGGGAAGCTTCTCGGGTGTCCGATTGAGTGAGCGCCGTGCTTCGTCTACAAGACGGGAAAGGAGGCTTTCAAAATCGACTTCAGGACTGGCAATGCGGCCTATCTCTTCTGCAGCTTCTCGCGATACCGTTAAAATCGTCCCTTCTACAGGCTTCATGACCGCTTTATATGCCGTTTCGACACCTTTATGAAGCGCTTTGGCAAAAACCACTGCATCCACTGCATCATAACCATCTACACCATTGGCAAACCCCCGGAAAAGTTGGGACAAAATAACGCCGGAGTTCCCACGGGCACCCATCAGCAAGCCACGAGATAGTTTTTTTGCCACTTCAGAAATGGAATTTGTATTTAAATTCTGGATTTCTTTCGCGCCAGAATTAAACGTCAGTTTCATATTGGTCCCTGTGTCGCCATCCGGTACAGGGAACACATTCAATTTGTCAATGCGTTCATAGTTATTCGAAAGATTTACTGCTCCATTGATGATCATGCGTTTAAATAGTGTTCCGTCAATTTTAAAAATTGACATGTTAATAACCTCCTACTAGTCTTCGTCGATGATGCGAACTCCCTGCACGAATACGTTCACGCTACGAACTTTCTTTCCAAAGAACTGTTCCACGTCGTATTTCACTTTCTTTTGAATTTCATGGGATACCTCAGATATTTTAACGCCATAACCCAGTACGACGAAAAGGTCGATATCGATCATGTCATTTTCTTTTCGAATCGTTACGCCCTTCCCATAGTTTTCGCGTCTAAGGATCACAGCTAAACCATCTTTCAACTGGTTATTAGAGGCCATACCCACAACCCCATAGCATTGGGTTGCCGCAGTACCCGCAATTTGTGCGATCGCATCATTAGAGACATCGATTCGTCCATATTCGCTTTCAATATGGATCGTCATATAATAAGCCTCCTTTACAAGATTTTGAGGATCGTCAAAGATCCACCATAAAACAAAGAAATAGCTGTATTAACTGATATTCTGATTAAATTTTTACTATTATATCATATAATATACAAGGATATTTGTAAAGTAGCAAAACACAAAATAAAATTTGTCTTGATATTTCTTACAACATATGTTAAATTAATATAGTCTGATGTGTTTGTTTTATTTATCAATAAAGGAGGTTATCATCGTGGCAAAAGTTTGTTACGTGACTGGGCGCCGGACCCGTAGTGGCAATAAGCGTTCCCATTCAAATAGAGCAACGAAACGGACATGGAAACCAAATTTACAAAAAGTACGAATTTTAGTGGATGGAAAACCAAAACGCGTATATGTCTCTGCACGTGCGTTAAAATCAGGTAAAGTTCAACGCGCATAAGAAAAAGGTCTTGGCCAAGACCTTTTTTTAATACTCATAAAATCCATTAACGCTTTGATTAGGCACTCTTTTCTCGTTTAAAGAGTTTTAAGATTCCCATGACAATCGTTGATAGAAATTTAGGTAGCTTTATGGCATAAAAACGCATTTTCAACCCTCCCACTTTATTCTACTTCATCATATGCAGGAAGGTGACGGGATATGAAAATTAATCCCGACTTTCTACCACCAAGAGGCGGCCTTCGCGAAAGCGCACCGTTGCCACCTCACGGATAATTTCATTGCTAATGGTGAGTGAATCAAGGTTTTCGAGACGATAGTCATTTAAGGGGTATTTGAAACCTTCTAGGGTAAGCCCTTCAACAGGTCCACCAAAGGAAAAAAAGGAGATGTAGGTATAGGATCCCTTCGGAATCAACGTCGTTCCCGGCTCGATTAAATAGATCTTGTTGTACTGATCATAAATGGTCATGGGAATCCCTTTCAGGCGGTGATAGAGGTTTAACGTCCCTAAAAAATGATCCAGCCTTTTCCCTGTCGCACCAATGAGATGGATGGACTTCGCTCCCCGCTGCAAAGCGATGGTGAGAGCGAGTTCGGTATCCGTCTCATTTTTTATGGCACTAAACGTTACAATCTCACAATGCGACTTAATGGCGTCGAACTCCTGAGGGCTCGTCGAATCGAAGTCGCCAACCGCAAGGTCGCATCGATATCCCGCTTGAATGAGGGCATAGGCCCCTTGGTCAACACCGATGACATACTCATACTCCAATTGATCTAGAAGGGTTAGGTCTAGGTTCGGGCTCCCACTGACAATCACAACGTTCATAATACCCCTCTCAAACGGTCAATGGCTTCCTTTCGGTTATGATGTGTAAAAATATAAGATCCTGCAACGAGAACATCCGCACCGGATGCCAAACAAAGGGGAGCCGTTTCGTGATTGATGCCACCATCAACCTCAATAAGAAAAGGATAGCCATTCTTTTCACGAATGGCGGCCAATTGCTCGATCTTGCGGAGCCCGTCATGGATAAAGAATTGGCCCCCAAATCCTGGGTTGACCGTCATGACGAGGACGAGATCGCATAATTCCAACACATGTTCGACCATCACGATTGGCGTATGGGGATTCAATACCACGCCAGCTTTTTTGCCTAAATCTTTAATGAGTTGCAAATCGCGGTTCAGGTGGGCCGTTGCCTCCACATG
>DATCJW010000002.1:0-17694 GCA_036562595.1 Haloplasmataceae bacterium
TGATTTACTTGAATTATGTCACCTTTGATGAACCGATTGAATACGACTACCCATTTGCCGTTCCCACCGATGTTACGGGTACCCATCCGCCTTTCTTTAATGTCCCAAGCCAAGTTCCTCAACAATTTTCTGGAACGACCACCCAGTTCCGTAAAAAAGAATCTCAAAATCCAGGCGAATAGCCGCAATAAAAATCCATGTTTTCCTAGTTTTGAACATATAATCCAAGGAAATGATCCTCCGAAGGAGACCGTGGAAAATATATAAACCACGTTCTACCAAAAGAGGATCTTTTCTATTTGGCCACAAAAATTTTGTTTGCCGCCTTGCTGGGATTTAAGCCTTCCTCAATTGTCAAGCTTTTATTGTGAATCGCAATGGCTGGGCTGTGAACGGTTGCCACATGAGCTTATTGATCTCAATCCATTGATCCATTTATTTGTTTAATTAATGTGCCTATACTTTTATAAAGAATAAAAAAGACAGGCTTCCATTATCAGAGCGGCCATAAGGGTTATTAAACCTTTAAAAGGATATGGAAGGCTGTCTTTACGATCGGCTAAAATTGCTTCGTTCCTATAGAACGTCACTGTCATTTCATATTTTAACCCATAAAGCTTACCGTTTATGGGAAGAAACCCTATCGAATTTGCCAGTTGATGGGCATTCTCCCAATCTCCCGGAGGATACGGTTGGCTTGGCTAAAATGACGGCATCCGAAAAAGCCGCGATGAGCGGAACGTGGAGAGGGATGGGCTGCTTTCAGGATGAAATGCCTTGTCCCGTCAACAATTTTCGCCTTTTCTTGTGCATGAGCCCCCCACAACAAAAAGATTAAACGATGGGGGGAATCGTTTAACCGTTCGATAATGCGATCCGTAAACACTTCCCAACCAAATCCCCGATGGGAGTTGGGTTTTCCCCCGCTAACTGTCAGAACCGTATTGAGTAAGAGCACCCCTTGCTGAGCCCATTGGGTTAAATCCCCATGCGGGGGATAGTCTAATCCCAAATCCGCTTGCAGTTCTAGGTAGATATTGTGAAGGGATTGAGGAATGGGCTGATTGCGATTGACAGAAAAGGCGAGGCCATTCGCCACTCCTGGCTGATAGTAGGGGTCTTGCCCAATAATCACAACTTTGACCTCATCATAAGGGGTCAACATTAATGCCCGAAATATTTTGTCCCTTGGCGGGTACACCGGGCCTTCCCGATAGGCTTGACGGATTCTTTCGGTCAGCTGTTGGAAGTAGGGCTCCTTCCGTTCGTTCATGATGAAGTCATACCAATAGCGGTCGATAAAGGGTTGAGCCATGAGGAAGCACCTCGCCTTACTTCAATAAATCCTGCAACCGTTGCGAAGGCTCTTGAGTTTTACACGTAATCGTTTTAAAAACCTCGCCTTTATCCAAATAGCGTTTCAATGCCGTAAAAATCGTGCCAACGACCATGCCGGTAGCGACCCCCAATGGGATTAGCCAGATAAGAGCCCCCATAATACCTGCGCTGTAGGCCAAGATGAGTACAAGAATTTGCCCTATATTATGCATGATACTGCCGGCTAAGCTAATGCCAATGTAGCTAAACTTATCGTGTCCGAAGCGAAGCAAAAGAAGCATTGTAAAATAACTGAAGTAGCTTCCGCTTAAACCAATAAAAAAAGCCATGTAGTTACCCAATAATAATCCAGAAAGAATGGCTTTTAACGTCACGAGTAAAAAGGATTCTTTCACGCTTAAGTAATAGATGCCTACGAGGATTACGATATTGGCTAGCCCCAGGCGAGCGCCAAGATGCTGAATGCCAATGGAAATCTGCCGGTCCACGTAGCTTAGGACAACCGTTAACGCCACTAAAATGGCAATAAACATTAATCGTTCAATGTTTTGCTTCGTTTTCATGTCATCACCTTGCTATTCTGTTGTTATTATAACAGATATTTATAAAAAAAATAATATCTGTTATAATAAAATTTGATGTAACCGCTACTATTTCATGAAGGGAGCCGTAGATATGGACAACTGCATCTTTTGTAAAATTATTAAAGGGGACATTCCAAGCACGAAAATTTACGAAGATGACCACGTCCTCGCCTTTTTAGATATTTCACAAGTTACCAAGGGGCATACGCTCGTGATTCCAAAGCGCCATATAAAAGATCTCTACGAAATGGACGAGGACACTGCCAGTCATTTGTTCCGTGTCGTTCCCAAAATCACACGGGCCATTATGGACGCTATGGGAGCTAAAGGGCTGAATGTGGCCATCAATAACCGGGAAGTCGCAGGGCAAACGGTATTCCATTCACACATTCACCTTATTCCCCGTTATTCCGATCAGGATGGCTTTACCATTCGTTTTACCAACAACATGGACCAGTATTCCCAAGATGACCTTATAACAATCGGCCAACAGATTCAAAACCATATCTAGTTTCAATCCTCGACCTTATGATGCCTGCCAAAAAAGGGGCTGTAAAGAAATGGAGGACTCCTTCATTTCTTTAAGCCCCTTTTTTCTATCCTAAAACAATTGGCTTTCCAATTCGAACAGCTTTACCAGTGTCCGTACCATCACGCCAGTTGCCCCAGCAGGACCTAGCAGGTAATCGGAACGTTTGCCAGACGTGCCTGCGATGTCGAGGTGAATCCATGGCGTATCCTCTGCAAACTCAGCCAGCATGGCCGCTCCAAAAGAGGCATGCCCTTCACGGCCTGGAGAATTGTTGTAGTCGGCCACGTCGCTTTTTCGGCATGCTTCACGGAAGGGATCAACAGGAAGTTGCCAGATATCCTCCCCGGATTGTTTAGCTGCTTCTTCAAAGGCCTTATAGAAATCCTGATTATTGGTAAAGCCTCCGGTAATATCTAACCCTAGTGCAGTAATAACGCCTCCTGTAAGGGTAGCCACATCGATAAGGCGTGTAGCGCCATTTTTCTTGGCATAGGTAATGGCATCAACGAGGGTCAAACGCCCTTCGGCATCGGTATTCAAAATTTCAATCGTCTTGCCGCTCATGGACACGACCACATCGTCCGGGACGATGGCCTCGCTGCTGATTAAATTTTCGGTGGCTGCGATAACGACATCCACATTGACCGGCAGTTTTTTCTTCGCAATCGCTTCGATGGCCCCGAGGACAGCCGCCGCCCCAGCCATATCGGTCTTCATCCCCGCCATGCTCGTGCGGGGTTTTAAAGAGTACCCTCCGGTATCATAAGTAACGCCTTTCCCGATCAGAGCGGTCACCTGGGGATCGGATGGACGGTTACGGTATTTGAGGTGGATGAGGCGGGGTTCAATCGAAGACCCTTGGTTGACCGCAAGAAAGGCACCCATCCCGAGCGCTTCGATCTCTTTCTTATCGAAGATTTTAAATTCCAATCCTAATTGTAATGCGAGATCTCGGGCATAATCGGCAAGGGTTAAGGGCGTCATCTTGTTTCGCGGTTCGTTTACGAGGTCCCGGGTATGGTTGGTGGCTTCAGCAAGAATAACCCCACTCTCTATGGCAGCAGATACATCTTCCGGCGCAACAAACGTTACAGTACCTAATGTTTTCTCCAAGTCTTCAGTCTTTTTCGTCTTATATCCCCTAAACGTATAGCGGACGAGGCCGATCGTTTCCGTCATCTTTTCGACGAGCCATGCGGTATCCTGGCTTAACGGGTAAAAAGTATCGACAAGAATGACACTGTCATCCTTTAGCCCTTTATAGATTTTCGAACAGATGGTCTGAAGGTCTTTAATCGTATATTTCTCTTTGTTGCCAAGACCGACAAAGAGAACCGCACGGCATTGAAAGCCGTCAATCGGTAGCCATTCCGTTACCGTAGCGAAATCAAAAAGCTGATCCTTCTTCTCTTTGAGCTTGTCGACAATGGGGAGAAAAGGACTTGGAACGTTTTGTTCCTGAATCCCTACGACAAGCGTTGCGGTTTCACGGTAAACATCGATTTCCTTTTTCCAAGTAAACATCGTATCACCCTAGCTTTTTTATCTATTATCTTAACACATTTACGAAGGCATCACAACAAGCCGTTCTTCAAATCGGCGATAAAGAATGCGGTAGAATACGAAGGACAATAACACGTTCAGAATTAAGAAAATGGCATTAAAGAGGAGGAAACGGACAAGTGGCGACAAAAGATTTAGTGTCGCGTAAAGGGCGTAGTATCCCAATCCACAGAGCGCCACATAGCCGCTTCCGATTCCCATCATCACCACGACGTTCAGGTTTTGTTTCACTGCTCGTTGCGGATTCTCCCATTTGAGTTGGGGATTGTAGAGGTCAATGAGCAGGCCGATAAAGACGAAAGGGACTCCAGAGATGGCCGTCTGCAAGAGAGCGACTACTCCTTCCCATATCCCCGTTTGTAAGATCCCGATAAGGATCGCCACGGTGAGAAAAGCAAATAAGAATTGAGCAATAAGCGGCACGAAGGCACGGCCGAGAATGTGATCCTTCGCTGGGATGGGCAGCGTCCGCATGATCCAGTTCCGCTTGCCTTCGCGGGAAAAAGACGTTACCGCAATCGGTGATAAAGAACCGAATAGGGCGAACAAGAAGGTAATAAAGATCCAGAAGTGGTAGCGAAAGGATGTATGGAGCGTACGAAGAAATATGATAAACTCATTCCCTTGGAAGACGATAGGCAAGACGAATAACAGAAGCGGCACGAGAATGGTAATTCCCAAGCAATTGAGAAGAAATACGGGCTCCCGCAACATCGTGTAGAAATCAATTCGGGCGATGGAACGATAGACGGGTAGCCGGTTTTTCAACCGTTTTTGTTTTATTTTTGAAGAAACGGTTTGTTGCTCCTCAAAAAAGGTGGATAGATACCATTCCTGTAACAGCTTGACAACCAAATAGGTCATAAAAAAGACGGTAACGATGAAAAGCAAGATGTTCCCAAAGGCTTCAAGGAAGGGAGCATGGATGCCATTGAAAACAAACAGGAGCACGGGGTAAAACTTTCCTACTGCTTGAACGATATAGAAATGATCCTGAAGGATGGTTTCCAAACGTTCGGAGTCTTGCAACAGTTGGGCTACGAATTGATTGATGGCAAACTGAAGGCTAAAAATCATGAGAATCATCAGGAGCATACCGATGAAGCGGAGCAAATTTTTGCGATGAAATAAGGCGGTATACCGCATGAGTAGGACAGTCAATAGTGTCGATAGGCTGATTGGGATAATCGGCAACAGGAGGAAACCGATGATTAGAAAGACCCAATGGTATATTTTCAGCGAACTATACACGCCATATACGATGAAGAAAGGGAGCACGATGAATGCATTCATAATGAGGTAGTAGAGATAGATGATGGCCAGTTTGCTTAAAAGGAGGTGTTGGATTTTAAGGGGTTTAGGAATGAGAAGGGCAAGATCGTTCGAAAAGTAAAAGTGGGCGATAATGTGATACGAACTAAAGAGAAAAGAAACTAAAAAGGATAGAAACACGCCGATGGCAATAAAAAGGGACCCTTGATTGAGCGTCGCATCCGTGCCTAAGGAAAGGTTATTGATAAGGTGAAAGAGGTTAACCAGCCCTTTAAGCAGAAAGATATAGAAGGGAATAAGCGTAAGAAATGCGATCATCAAAATGACGAACGTGATGTTCAAGTGCCGATCGTGTTTGATACGATAACGGAAGTATTGGAAAGAAAAGTAGTTTTTAAGGAGGAACCGAAACGTGATGTAAAAGTCCCTCATGAGCCAGTCACCTCGAGAAAGAGTTGTTCTAGGGAACGCGTTTTAATCGTCTCTTCATCCAGCGTTTCCGTCGTGATAATCTCGCCTTTATGAATAATGGCGACCCGATCGCACATTTTCTCCGCATTGCCTAGCACATGAGTGGACAGAAAGACGCTTTTCCCTTTTCGGCAGTGCTCTCTTAAGAGCTCCCGCAAATGCACCTGTGCTTTAGGATCTAACCCTACCATTGGCTCGTCAAGAATAAGCAAGTTGGGCTCGGGCAACAGGGCACCGATAAGAGCAATTTTTTGCCTCATCCCGTGAGAGTAAGTCCCGATGAAGGCATCGAGATCGTTCGCTATCTCGAACACCTCCGCCAACTCATCGATCCGCTTTTTACTCACATCGTCAGGAAGATTGAAGATGTCGCTAATAAATTGTAGATACTGATAGCCGGATACCTTTTCAAACAGTTCCGGCCCATCCGGTACATAGCAAAACTGCCGTTTGGCTTCGAGGATATTCTCCTGATTGTTGATGCCGTTAATATAGATGGTCCCCCGATCAGGTTTAAGCAGGCCGACCATCATCTTGATCGTCGTCGTCTTCCCTGCCCCGTTGGGCCCTAAAAACCCAAAGACTTCTCCTGGCTCGACGTGGAGGCTAATCCCATTCACTGCTTTTTTAGGGCCATAGCTTTTGTGTAAATCATGAATCCTTAGCATGTCATCCTCCTAATAAAATGGTTCAAGGCTTTATCTTCATTTTAAACCATTTTCCCTGTTTTTAAAATCCGCCATTATGGCATTAACTATTTTTTTACGAATCTGTAGTTTTATAAAAAATGGGATGGTTGTCCCATCCCCTTTAACGTGCAACCAACTCACAAATTTTTACGATCACTTGAACCGCTTTTTCCATCGAACGGATCGGAATATATTCGCACTTTCCATGGAAGTTATGCCCGCCTGTAAACAGGTTCGGGGTGGGCAGGCCCATATAAGAGAGTTTCGAGCCATCCGTTCCGCCACGAATGGGCTTGATCACCGGTTCAATGCCGAGCTCCATCATGGCTTGTTTCGCATATTCCACGATGTCGAGACGCTCCTCGAGCTTATCACGCATGTTATAGTACTGGTCGTAAAGGATGAGCTCAACAGCATCGGGATACTTCTGATTGATCTGTTTGATTACTTGAACGACGAAGTTCTTCCGCTGTTTAAACTTCTCTGCATCGAATTCCCGAATGATGTACTCCATGCTTGCCTCTTCCACCGTTCCCGACATGGCGTATAGATGATAAAACCCCTCATACCCTTCCGTCGTTTCGGGCCGTTCGTCCGCTGGAAACATCATCGCGATCTCATTGGCAATGTGAATAGCGTTAATCATTTTCCCCTTTGCATCACCCGGATGCACGCTACGCCCTTTAATCCGGATTTCGGCCGCCGCCGCATTGAAGGACTCGTACTGCAACTCGCCGATTGCCCCGCCATCTACCGTATAGGCGAAGTCCGCACCAAAGCGCTTCACGTCAAACTGATCCGCGCCACGGCCAATCTCCTCATCGGGCGTAAAGGCGATTTTTATGTCCCCATGCGGGATTTCCGGATGTTCGAGCAGATATTCGACGGCTGTGACGATCTCCGCAATCCCCGCCTTGTCATCCGCTCCCAATAAGGTCGTGCCGTCGGTGACGATGATGGCTTCATTTAAGTAGTTATATAGGCTTGGAAAGTCTTTTGGCGAAAGGACAATATCCAGTTCCTCATTAAGGACGATATCCTCGCCGGTAAAGGTGACGATCTTTGGCTTCACATCGGCTCCGCTCATGGCGTCACTCGTGTCCATATGGGCGATAAACCCTACTGTGGGCACCTTTCGATCCACATTGCCTTTTAGTGTCGCCATGACGTAACCATACTCATCAAGCGTCACGTCTTCTAATCCTAACGATTTTAATTCCTTTACTAAGTAGCGGGCAAGTTCCAGCTGTTTCGCCGTGCTCGGGCACGTGTTCGATTTGGGATCGCTCTGTGTATCGAACTTTACATAAGTTAGAAACCGTTCAGTGACTCGACTCATGTTTTCACCTACTTTGTTTGTTTTTGCTTTCTTATTATACAGCATTTTTATAAATACGTCTTGATTTCCTGAATTAATGATTGTGCCAATTGTTCGTGTTTCGAAAAGTCAAGCGCTGAAATGTAGAATTGTTCGAGTTGGTGGTGGTTTTCCTTCGCCTTTCGGATGTAAGAGACGGACCGATCTAAAAGATGTCGGACGTCCTTTAAATCCGCATCGACTTCATCCTTAAGCGCCTCCACGCGTTTGGGATCGGCAAGACGTGTAAGATCAACGGTGAAGGTATAGGCCTCTTTATCTTCAACTCGATAGAATAGGGTATCGGCTGAAATCAACAGTTGGAGCTCATCACATAGGATTTCGACAATCCGTGCAGGCTTGAAAGGGGAATGGAGGCAGATGATATCAAACCCCCGCTCAAGAAATGCCTCTTTAAGGCGCTGCATGATTGCTTCGGAAGAGACAAATTCGTTTTCATGAATACATATGGCCGTTCGCATACCCTTTAAGTAGTCCTCTCGGAACTGGACGATGCCCTTGGGCGTAATGCCAAAGGCAAAGAGATGGCGAGATTTTCCCTGCTTTTTAAGGACGGGGTAATCCCCAAGCAGGTTGACAATCAGTTCATAAGCGGTCTGAAGCGACGCCTCTCGATCGAAGGCAAGAAAAGCGGTCTTTTCATAGGCCTCATAGAGCTGGCCCAGCGCTTTTAAATACCGGTAGGCCTTTTGAAAGAGGCGGCTGTTTTCATGCCGCAACTTGGCGATGCTTTCCCGCTCTTTAAGCAGTGCCTCCTTTTCCCAAAAGGCGCCCAGGTTGATGATCTCATCGACGGCACCGGGATATTTGGGATCTACAACATGAGGAGCAGTCCCGTCAAGAATAGCCGCCTTGGCCGCTTTAATGACCACCGCATCCAGGGAATCGGGATCTGATGAACAATGGTGGTACTCAATATCAACACCTTCCTGTTTAAAATACTCCCCAATCTGCCTCATGATGCTCGATTTCCCGGTTCCTGGGCCGCCCTTTAAACAATAGATGCGATTGGCCTCCTCATAGGGGAGGATATAGTCAAAAAAAGAATAGAACCCTACTGTGGTGTTTCCGCCTGGAAAAAAACGGCGTATCCGTTGTTGGGCCATGGCAACCTCCTTCATTTAATATCTATTAGCTATAGTATACATAATTTCGGATTTCGCGATACCGATAAAGATAAGAAGATAAAAAAGCCGTGTATGTCACGGCCCAATTCTTATCTATTCCCCTTTGGCGCGTTTCTTGCGTACTTGGCCTTTGAATTCAAAAGTGGCCGATTCGCCAATGCCGCTAAAAAGCACTTTATTTTTAAACGTGTCAACCAAATCGACCCGCACCTGGCCCGTAAGCGTCTGTCGAATCGGCAACGCCATTTGTCCTTTGAAGGGGCCAAGCCACTTCACAAAATCCTCGCGTTTATAGGACAAGTTAAGCGTCAATTCAAGATCGTTATGGGTGAAGGTCAATTTCAGTTGTTGGTATAATTCCTCCATTTTAACACGGGAGCGATTGAGAGTGGTGAAAGTGTAAATCGTTTCCCCATGTTGAAAGGCAACGAAATAAAGTAGCCGCGAGATCCCTAGAATGGGGATGCGAACCAACCGACACGTGAGAGCTGTCTTTGGAAAGGGAAAATCTCCTGTCTGAATCCAAAGGTAGTTGGTGGGGTAGTGCCTCCCCCACATCTTCTCAATATACACTTTCCCGCCGGTAAAGTCGATCTCTTGCCCGTTGATGAATAGCTTGCCTACAATCTCTCCATACAGGCCGCTCACTTGATGGTGCCACCGTAAGGGGAGGCGGTTATACCATCCCATGCTGCCAGGATGCAAACGGCTATCGGGCCACGTCATGACATCCACGAAACGCAATTCACCCAATAGCTGGTGCTCGTTATCATAATGATTCAGCTTCAAGTGGTGGCGGCTGAATTCATGGTTTGCCACATTAAAATGGAATTCGTTGCGCTTAGCTTTGAATTGGTCCACACCGTAGCGAATATACGTATGGGTCTTATTTTTACCATCCAATACTTGTAAAAACGACTCATGATCGAGATCGTTCATCCCTCGGATAATCCCTGGAATCAAGGCAAACACATGCTCCGATGTCCGATCGGTAATTTTATAGTACCAGCCTTCATAAAAATTCCGTTCTTTATTGAATCCATGATAGAAATCGGGATGTATGATCAGACGCATCGTTATTCCCCCAATGCGTAGGTGTTAACGCCATACCCGTTTAAATATCAGTGTTTATAATGATAATATTGCTATATAAATAATAATACAACATATACGTAAAGAATAACAGTTGTTTATTTCAAAATATTGTTTTTTGTCGGGATTTGGCGGTTATCAATTGGCGTACATTGTTGCTTTAAAACAGAAAGCATTTCCTTTGACGGAGAACTTATTAATACTTATTATAAATATTGTGTGATTATTCATCATAGTAAATAAAAATTATGATGAATACTCAAACAAAACAATGAACATTATAAGGAGGCTATGTTATGTCACAAGTAGGAAAAAAAGTTCAACCATTTACCGCTGATGCGTTTCATAACGGGAAATTCATTACCGTTACCGATCAAGACCTTATTGGCCAATGGAGCATTTTCTGCTTCTATCCAGCTGATTTCTCCTTTGTTTGCCCAACAGAACTAGAAGACCTACAAAACCACTATGCTGATCTGAAGAAACTCGGCGTCGAAGTGTACTCCATTTCTACCGATACCCATTATGTACATAAGGCATGGCACGACACTTCTGAAGCCATCAGCAAAATCGAGTACATCATGATTGGGGACCCATCACAAAAGATTACCCGGGCTTTCGACGTTCTCAATGAAGAGACCGGTTTAGCCCAACGGGCCACCTTCATCATCGATCCCGATGGCGTCATCCAAGCGGTTGAAATTAACGCCGACGGAATTGGCCGTGATGCCAGCACCCTGATCAACAAAATCAAAGCAGCGCAATACGTTCGTGAACATCCCGATGAAGTCTGCCCAGCCAAATGGGAAGAAGGAGCCGCAACGCTTAAACCCAGCTTAGATCTTGTCGGCAAGATATAAGGAGTGAGTCCATGCTCGACCGTGCAATTAAAGAGCAATTAACGCAGTATCTCCAACTTTTAGAAAATGACATCGTCATTAAACTAAGCGTCGGTGAGGATAAAGTATCTAAAGACATGATCGAATTGGTGGAGGAGCTGGCAAAGCTCTCTCCCAAAATTTCTGTTGAACGAACGTCACTCAAGCGGACACCCAGTTTCAGCATCAACCGAGTGGGTGAGGAGACGGGAGTCGCTTTTGCTGGGCTGCCTATGGGGCACGAGTTTTCCTCACTCGTTCTTGCTTTGCTCCAAGTAAGCGGGCGGCCCTCAAAAGAAGATCCAAAACTGCTCGAACAGGTCAAACAGCTAAAGGGTGAGTATCACTTTGAAACTTACGTCAGCCTCACATGCAATAACTGCCCTGAAGTGGTACAAGCCCTGAACATCATGAGCATCCTTAATCCCAACATCACCCATACCATGATTGAAGGGACAGCCTTCCGTTCCGAAGTTGAAAGCAAAAACATTATGGCCGTGCCTACGGTCTA
The DNA here is from genome assembly GCA_036562595.1 of Haloplasmataceae bacterium. Classification (GTDB taxonomy): domain Bacteria; phylum Bacillota_I; class Bacilli_A; order Haloplasmatales; family Haloplasmataceae; genus DATCJW01. The sequence continues at coordinate 11,436 of DATCJW010000002.1, forward strand.
TTTAAATGGCGAGTTCTTCCACAGCGGAAGAATAACCCTCGAAGGGATATTGGCAAAACTCGGAAGCGGTCCTGACGTTTCCGAATTATCCAACAAGGATCCCTTCGATGTCCTCGTCATCGGCGGCGGCCCCGCTGGAGCGAGTGCCGCGATCTATGCTGCTCGCAAGGGTATCCGGACAGGCCTTGTCCTCGAGCGTTTCGGCGGGCAAGTCCTCGATACGGCTGCAATAGAAAACCTGATCGGTACGCCGAAAATCGAAGGCTCAGTTTTAGCGGCCAATCTCGAACAGCATGTGAAGCAATACCATGTGGACGTTATGCGGTCCCAACGGGCTAAAAGCCTGAAGAAACGGGAAGATCATCTCATTGAAGTGGAATTGGAAAGCGGAGCAATCCTCAAAAGCAAGACGGTAATCATCGCTACCGGATCCCGTTGGCGGAACATCAACGTCCCTGGGGAACAGGAGTTCAAAAACAAAGGGGTTGCATACTGCCCGCATTGTGACGCTCCCCTCTTTGCGGGAAAACGGGTAGCCGTGATCGGTGGTGGAAATTCAGGAATCGAGGCCGCAATTGATTTAGCCGGCATTGCCCAGCATGTGACGGTCCTCGAATTTCTTCCCCAATTGAAAGCGGACCAAGTGTTGCAAGATCGGCTATTTAGCCTGCGAAATGTCACGGTCATTACCAATGCCGCTACAAAAGCCATTACCGGCAAGGACAAAGTGGATGGCCTCACTTACGTCGACCGGGAAACGAACGAAGAGCACCACCTCGAACTGGAGGGGGTCTTCATTCAAATTGGCCTTGTCCCGAATACCGACTGGCTGGAAGGATCCGGCGTGGAACGGAACCGTTTTGGCGAGATCATCGTTGATGAGGCGGGAGCCACCAATATTCCTGGCGTTTTTGCCGCAGGCGACTGTACAACGCAACGATACAAACAAATAATTATTTCGATGGGATCGGGTGCCACAGCCGCTTTATCGGCATTCGACTACCTCATTAGAAACTAGTAGCTTTGGGCTGTTAAATATGGATCTGAAGCAATCATATTTAACAGCCCTTATTTTATTAATCGTTTTCTAAAATGATAAAAAAGGGGGAACCATCCCTACTTATGAACTAACGGACATAACTCCCCACAATCTAATGGCCAGACAAAACGATGAATTTTATGAAATAAATTTTGTCAGCTTTTGAATTTAAATATTTTTTTATTTTTTAAAAATTGATTGCATCACGATATATTATTAACGTAATATAATAGAAAAATGATAGACAGATAGAGAGAGTTGATAATTATCAAAGACCGTCAAAGATGATAATATCTACTGTCATCATCTTTGGAAATTGATACGATGGAAAAGAAATGCATTAAAAGATCTGATTCAGCGTTGCTTCCGCCATATTGGCCATACAACTACATAGGAAAAGAGATGAAAAAGTATTTAATAAAATGATTATTCGAACACAATACAACCCTGATACCATCGAGTCCCACTTGCGCCGACAGGTCAATGGATTGAATGCGGTTTATACTTATCGTAAACACTACGAGGAGTATTTGGATTCAAAAGAAGTTCATGAAAATCTCATGTTAATGGTATCCACCGTGATCATGGCCATATCGTCTTTGAACATCATGATTATCACTTTGTCTTCCATCAAGAATCGCGTCTATGAGATTGGCATTAAGACGGCCATTGGAGCATCTGACAGCGATATTACGATCCAGTTTATCTTCGAAGCCCTTATTATCGCATTAGCGGGGGGAGCCATCGGTGTCTCTATTGGCATTTTCTCCTCCTATATCATTATTCTAAATGCTAGTTTTCGACTCGGTAGCTTATTGTTTCACATCCATCTTTTGGATATTATCTTCTATATATTGTTCATCCTCTTTTTTTCCTTGTTGTTTTCTATCATCCCGAGTTTCATTGCCGCTAGATACAACACCGTCAAAGCGCTCCGCTTTGAATAAGGGGGGGTTAAATGAGAAATATCATTATCATCGTTATCTTTTTGGCCATCATCCTATTACTGGATCGGGTGATGGTTCCTATCGAACCAGAAAGTTTCCATCAAGCCATTATCACCTATTCCAGTGACGAGTTTGATTTTGAAACGTGTTCGATTCTTTTTGGGTATATCTTAGACTCCATTGAACTATCCGGAACCATCACAGGGATTGAACTAGAAACCCTAATAATTCCATCAGATTATGAACTCAAAGTAAAACCTTTCACAGTGATTGAATCAGGAACCACTTTAGCGATCCGTGAGGCTGACTCCATCATAAGCCCTTTCCATGGATCCATCATGGCCATAACTGGCCATAGGGAAAGAATCCTTCATTTCATCGACTACGAAAAAGTGAAAATCCAAGCCATCGTTAACCTTGAACAGTTCCGACGGATCCACCCCGACAATCCATTTACCTTTCGATTAAACGGCAGAGAGTATAAAGCTTATCTTCAGGAGGTAGCGTTAACGCCTGATTACGCCTATCGCCTTTTGCGGTTAATCACCTTGATACCCTCGCTTTTGAAGGCCAAAGCGTCCGTCTTAGCCAACAAAGGGATCGGCACTTAGGCTATTACGTCCAAAATGATTGTCTTCCACAGCCAATTGCTGAAAATCGCTATCGTGTAAAAATATACAACCCTATATCGAAAAATGCCGTCTACGAAAAAGAGATCGCCATCGTCTACCGGAATAAAAATATTTCCGAGATCATTTCCGGAAACGTCGATACCTATGAACAGATTATTATTGAAGAATAATCAAACCATCCTTTTACTGTTAGATTGAATAATTAAGAATATGAATATCATGATACATCGATTTAAATAAATTATGTAAGTAATTCAAAAAACGAACTTGGCCATTGCGCTAAGTTCGTTTTTTGTATATAAGTTAAATAACTAATATAATATAATGGTTATAACTATCAAAAGAACTGAAGAGAGTGGCTAATGATATCATCATGCCTTGCTGAATCCACAATCTTCACTTTAATGAGTAGGTTTAAACATTGAACACAACCAATGGAAACCGTATAATGAAAGAAATGGTATAGGTATATAGGATTGAGATAAAGGCAGTGGTCATATGACGTATCAACAAATTATTAAAGGGGTTTTCCATCGAAGGATAAACCGCTTTATTGCAGAGGTCTGTATCCAAGATGTTTTACATCAAGTCCATGTAAAAAACACCGGGCGCTTGAGAGAACTTTTAAAGCCTGGAGCGAACGTCATTTTAGAATGCAGCAATAATCCGAAACGAAAGACGCCGTATTCTCTGATCATGGTGCAGAAAGAAGGACGTTGGGTCAACATTGATTCCCTTGCTCCAAATCGTGTGGCCTTTGAGGCCATACGAATGGGCAAAGTCCGAGAATTAAGTCCAGTAAAAACTCTAAAGCGTGAGATAACCTACGGAAATTCACGGTTTGATCTATATTTTGAAACCGATGTGGATCAAGGGTTTATTGAAGTCAAAGGGGTGACGTTGGAAAACGATGGTATCGCCAAGTTTCCTGATGCTCCAACGGTACGGGGATCAAAACATATTTATGAGCTGATTAAAGCCAAAGGAGACGGTTACCGCTGTGCTATATTTTTCATCGTTCAGATGAATCGAGTGAAAGGCTTTAAACCGAATTGGGAAATGGATAAAGCCTTTGCTCAGGCGGTTGAAGAAGCTAGGAAACGTGGGGTTGAGGTATGGGTATACGATTCTATAGTCACAGATGATTCGTTTGAGTTGGGGAAACCTCTTCCTTATATTAACGATCGGTCCCTTTGAAATAGACTGTAGGATATTGAGAAAGTGGTGGTACAATGAAAAGGTCCCTTTTAGTTTATGTCATAAAGAATGCGATCGGGGCAACTGTTGCGGTCCTTATCGCCAAAGCATTTAAACTGACAAATGTCATGACGGCCGGGGTCATTGTGCTGCTTAGTATTCAAAATACCCGACAAGAATCCATAAAAATTGCAGCTAAGCGGCTGACTGGGACATTCATTGCCTTAACGATTGCCCCATTTATCTTTAAAATCCTTTCTTTTAAGCCCTATGCATTTGGTGTTTTTCTTCTTATCTATATTCCACTTCTTATAAAATTCGGTTTACAGGATGGTTTGGTCGTAAATTCCGTTCTGGTAACACACCTCATTATCGATCAAGACATTTCTTTTGCTTTTCTCATTAATGAGTTAGTTATCATGATCATCGGACTCATGGTGGCCCTTGTTTTAAACCTCTACATGCCTAGTGTAGAAGAGCATTTAGATGAAGCGGAACAGAACGTGGAACAATGGATTCGAGATACATTGAAAAAGTATGTGGAACTTATTAAAAAAACGCCAGCTACGTTTCAGGATGCAGATTCCTTTTTCGTTGAAGGGGAGAAGCTTGTACAAGAGGCCGTGCACCAAGCCTATCTTTACTACAATAACCAGATTCTTATACGTGAAGACTACCACATGGCCTATGTCTATATGCGAAAGGCGCAAATTGATGTCCTAAAACATGCCTATACCTACCTCATCCGTTTGTCGATGACCCATGCCGCTAGTTTGAAAGTTGCAGATTTTACGGAGAAAGTTAGTGAGTCGATTGGAGTTGAAAACCGAGCCAAACCATTATTGGAAGAATTAAAAGCGTTAAAAGAAGAGTTTAAGACATGGGAATTACCTAAAACGCGGGATGAGTTTGAAAATCGCGCGATGCTGTTTCAGTATTTAAATGATATGGAGCGATTTTTAGATATAAAAAATCATTTTCATCATAAATACCAATTCAGTAAACTCCACTTAAAACGCATTCAACGTGGGATAAAATCACATTCTCGTTAATATTTTATACTCCTCTTTTATAAAACCAAACAGATTTATTGTTTATTTGCGATAAGGAGTTACAAGAAGGTTATGAGAGGAGTTTAAATGACCATATACTTACTAATTAAAATGGGCCATACAATCGTAATGTTGATTGTTTGGCCCATTTTAACCTATTAATATAAATATGTTAGACATAATTACTCTACTCCTTAATCACATTAATATTATTTACGAATTCTTATCTGAATACTAATTTTGATAATTCATTCAATACAGCTATAACAATCGTACTTGTTGCTAGTAACAAGACTTTCTTCGCTATTCCAGCAAACCAATCTCTAATGTCTAATGTTGAAACGATGATTGTTACAATACTTCCTACGATAAGGTCCCCAAAAGCTACACTTAATACCGATTGATTATTAAGTAACAAGATTCTGTTTACGATTCCCAAAAATGACCAAAAAATGGTTATAAATATTTTAAATATTTCTTGTATAATAGATAAGCCATTTATTTTGACTATTATAGCAAATATTACAATCGCGGAGATTAATTGTTCTTTAGTTAATTTATACATCTTCGTCACCTCCTTTTTTATATTGAATAAAACACTCAAAAAAACAGTACTATAATTTAAATACCTTGGTGCTCTTCTCCATAAACTTCTTTTCTGCAAGATCAATTTCTTCTTTTAAAGCCTTAAAAATCTTCTTAACATCTTCCTCTGTATAATCATAGTTGTTCTTATTTGACAGGTTTCCAATTAGTTGAATTTGTTTAATCGCATTGTTCGTTCTCAATTCAGCAAGTCTTTTAAACTTTTCTCTTTTTGTTTCTTTAGCCATAACCTCACCTCATACTATATAATTTCGCCCATATTATACTATATTTTCTAATATGGTCAATATATTTTTGATATATAGTGCATATACCGCAAATAAAAACTGCCTATTTCTTATTGGCAGTTTTTATTTTGAATATCACTGATTGTAAGATGCGACAATCTGTCCCCCAAAATTATCTAATTTGATGATGTTGCTATATTTTATTAAAACATCTAGAGAAATTTGATATTTAAAGGGAAACATGAACGGCACATAAGTCAATTCAGTTAATGATAAGTACGCACTTTCGCGCAAGTATAAAGTGGTTAATACGATTAGTAAGATTGTTTGATAGTCAATAATCTCATAAGAGTTTATCTTATAAACACCGATATCAACATTTTCTATACTTCCCATATCTTTAAGTGTCTGTATAATACGATCAACCGAATATTTTAAGGTTGTGGTTTCTCCCCACAATTCATATAACTTGTTCTTCAACCATTTAATCGTAAATGTATCTTGTATGTTCGAAATGTTTCCTATTATGTTGCATGTATCATAGAACAAAGGATACGTC
>DATCJW010000018.1:0-6708 GCA_036562595.1 Haloplasmataceae bacterium
AATAGATTCTTTATAGGGACATGATGAGACTTGTTCTTGGATACCATCAGAACACAATATTCTTCTTTATACATAATCATCCTCCTATCGAATATGGATAGGAGGATTATCTCAAAAATCATTCTAATTTTGAACACGCGATAGGTTTGACGCTTACAATTAAAGAAAAACCCCTACCAAAAAAGGTAGGGGAAAAGTAAATCCGCCTTTAAATGCCGAGAATTAAAACGGCGAGCCGGAAGAATACCAGGAGAGAAAGTGCGTCGACAATGGTTGTAATCAGTGGACTCGCCATAATGGCGGGATCCAGCTTGAGTTTGCTGGCAATCAAAGGTAACGTTGCGCCTATCAGTTTTGCGAGAATCACCGTAACGTAAAGGGTTAAAGCAACCGTCAAAGCGATTCCAAAGGATGTTTGGTCAAAGACCAGGATACGAATGAAGTTTACTAACGCCAATAGAACGCCGACAATAAGGCTGACTTGAAATTCCTTGAACACAATCTTGGCAACATCTGACGTTTTGATTTCGTTTAGTGCTAAACCGCGTATGATCGTGGTTGAAGCCTGTGCGCCAGCGTTGCCGGCGGTATCCATCAACATGGGGATGAAGGAAGCAAGAATGACGATTTGTTGCAGAGCATCCTCGAAGTAACGGATGATATAACCCGTGAAGGTTGCGGAAATCATAAGAAAAAGCAACCATCCGATACGATTTTTGGCAAGTTGTAAAGGCTTTGTGGCAAGATACAATTTTTCGGATGGAGCCATCGCGGCCATTTTATACATGTCTTCGGTCGTTTCTTCTTCAATGACGTCAATGATATCATCAACGGTGATAATGCCGACAAGGCGGTCTTCATTATCGACAACTGGAAGGGCAAGAAAGTCGTATTTTTTAAAAAGTTGAGCAACTTTTTCCTGGTCGTCGTGTGTATGGACGTAGACGATATCAGAGGTCATCAGATCCTCAATCTTAGCGTCTAAGTCACTTGTGACCAAATCACGTAACGAGACGATCCCTTCAAGTTTTCGATTGGCATCGATAACGTAACAGGTATAGACGGTTTCCTTCGTTAAACCGGTCCGTTTAATATCCAACAGGGCATCTTGGACCGTATAGTGCCGTTTGAGGTCCACATATTCAATTGTCATCAGGCTACCGGCTGAATTTTCAGGATACATCAGAAACTGATTGATGAGCGGTCGTTGTTTTTCGTCGACGTGGCTTAAAATTTTTTTGACGATGTTAGCGGGCATTTCCTCCAAAAGGTCGATCACGTCGTCAAAAAACAGTTCATCGACGAGATGCTTGATTTCTGTATCCGTGATCTTGGAAATGAGCAATTGTTGCGTCTCGTTTGATAGGTAGGCGAAGGTTTCTACGGCATGATCTTTTGTTAAGAGGCGAAAGACGAGAAGTAGATTCGTTTCGTCGAGCTCTTCAAGAATTTCGGCAATGTTCGCGCTGTTAAGTGCATTAATATAGTCGCGAATCGACTTATAGTCTTTGGCCTCCAAGAGTTGAATGATTTCTTGTTTCATCGTGATCTCCTCCTTTTTTGGAGAACCCATTCGGATGAATATGGTTCTCGTCCGATCGTGGTATATGTAGAATGCCGCATGACAAAAAAGTTCGATTTTGCCTATCCGGTATTGTACTCGAATCCATATTCATCACCTGCCCTGTCTTTTAATCCTTGTTCATTATATCATAACGACATTGGATAGTAATGGGTCCATGGTAAATTTTTTGAAAAATAAAGGCGATTATACTTTGACCTTTCGATGAAAAAATGAACCGGTTCTACAGAATCTATAGAATAGCAAAAAGAAAGCAAGAAATGCGACAGGCTTTCAGTGATCTGTCGAACAAAAAAGTTGTCTAGTTCTGTATGAAATGTCCAACTTGCTGGACAATCATTTATAATCTAAACAAACAAGGGAATGAACATGAAGTGGTGGTAAATATGCGCTATCAGCATTTTGGTTTTTTTATTTTGGTTTTATTTGTTGGCTTGGCTTGGGGATGGATACAGGTCTTTAGTGATGAGCATGTGATTCTAGATCTTTGCCAGATTGAGGATTTGAGAGAGTGGAAAAATAATAATGGCCCCATCCGTATCGTCGTCGAAGAAGGAAGCTTACCAGAAAACGATATGGCTTATATCGGTTATGTCGATGGTTTAAAAGGAATAGAACATTGTGACAACTATACCCTTGATATCGCACAACACGATATCAAGGATCAAGTTGGCGATTATCGTTTTGCTTTTTATGTGACGGATAGAAGTGGCCGTACGGAAGGGATTGAGATGCAGGTAAGCGTCAAGTACGATATCACTCCTCCTGTTATACATGGCGCGACCGATCTGGTGGTTGAAATAAATACAGAACCCGACTACACGGCAAATATTTCCGTCACGGACAATAAAACCGAACAAGAGGCCATCATGCTTTTTGTAGATGATGAATCGATCAATATCCATCGGTTAGGAACCTATTCATTAACTTATTGTGCGCAAGATGCTAGTGGCAATGAGTCAAAGGTCACGGTAAAGGTAACGGTTGTAGATACGCAAAAGCCTGTGTTTATTCGTGTGCCTGAACATTTAATTGAGGTCCACGAGATACCCGATCATAATTTTTTTATTGAACAGCTCGAGGTCACAGACAACAGCTTGCACCATCAAAATGATTACGGTGTTCATTGCGAGGCGGATTTAAGTACCGTGAATCCCCATCAACTGGGCAGTTATACTGTGACCTATTGGTGTGTCGATGAAAGCGGAAATGAGACGATGCAAACAGGAACCATTCAAATTGTCGACCGTACTCCGCCAGAAATCATCATTGATGAGAGCGCTTTTAAATATTTGATTCATAGTGGCCCAATGGATTATTCCTATGTCATAAGCGTTAAGGATAACTATTCTACACTAACCTTTCAAGATGTCATCATATTGGATGAGCAGGTGCGTTATGACGAACCGGGACACTATCCTGTGACTTTTATAGCTATCGATGAAAGCGGTAATGTTCAGGTCGTCACGAAGACGCTGATTGTCTATGATAAGGATAGTCCCGTTTTTGAACGGGTTCCCAAACTACGGTTTCAGGTCGGTACAGACTTTGATGTGCTGGAGGGGATATTGGTTACGGATGAGACAGACGGGGTTATAAACGATCGTGTGCGGGTCATCGATGACTTTGTGGACTATACCCAAGTGGGGACATACCCGATATATTTTGTTGTAACGGATCGAAGTGGAAACACGACCATCTACGAGACAACCATCACTCTTGTGGATGATTTGCCACCCGTCATCATTGACTATCAACCGATTGTTGAGGTGGAGGTATTTAACGATACTTTTGACTTTCTCGCGCTCATTCAGGTCCTTGATGATTATGATCCAAACCCGGTGATCACCATCGAACATTCCATTCGTTTCGACGTCCTTGGGGAATACGAACTTATCTATCATGTCTTCGATGGGTCAAACAATGTGACCTCACTTCCTATCATCGTCCGCATCGTTGATCGCCAACCGCCCACATTAAAGACAATCGGTGACATCGTGATTAGAAAAGGAGATACGATCAACCTTCATGATTATTTGGAGATCAGTGATAACTACAATGCTGTCGAAGAACTTAACGTTCAATTTTTTGGTTCTTATGATGCATTAACACCGGGTCGTTATATTTTAAAAGTTGTTGTGACCGATCAAAGTGGCAACCAAACGGAAGAGACGTTCTTTCTTATCGTCAAGGAAGAAGAACCACCGTTACCACCCTCTCCGTCCTCAGACGATTGGGTCCTCCTTTCGTTCATGAGCGATGAGAAGATGGTCTACGTCATGAGCTTTACTTTAGGAATTTTTCTCATCGGGATGATCATGCGTTTGGTTCAACGAAAAAGACAACAGAAAGCAGCATAAAAAAAGAACTAGCCATTTGGTTAGTTCTTTTTAGTCTTCATCACTTTTATCTTGGTCCTTATTGGCCATTTGTCGTTCATACTCTAATCGTTTCTGTTTTAAAATCCGATAATTATGAAGGAGCTTCATTTCTTCCGTCCCCTTGCTTTCTTTCGGTCGATAGTATTCCCGATGTTTTAAGCGCTCGGGCAGATACTGATATTTATACTTATTGGGATCATCCGCTGAATAGGGAAAAGGGGGATTGATAGGGTTGAATTTGATGAATTCTGGAATATCATCGATGAAACCTTTCTCAATGTCTTCAATCGCTTCACGTATGGCGTCGTGCCCTGAACGGGATTTCGGTGATAGGGAAAGTTCAATGACGGCATCGGCTAGAGGAAGGCTCGCTTCCGGTAAGCCTACCTGTAAGGCACAATCAATGGCCGCCATGGTAAAGATGCAGGCTTGTGGGTTGGCGAGCCCAATATCTTCGAAAGCGATGACTGCGAGCCTCCGGCATATACTTTCGAGATCCCCGCTGACAATTAAACGGGCCAAGTAGTGAAGAGCAGCGTTTACATCACTGCCACGAATGGACTTTTGGAACGCGCTTAATGTATCGTAGTGGCCGTCGCCATCCTTATCAATCGTAAATTGTGTTCTTGTATAGAGATTTTTGACGACTTCCTCATCGATGACATCGGTCGTTGAAAGCACCGCAAGTTCTAAAAGGTTTAAGGCCGTTCGTAAATCTCCGTTTGCGGTATTGACGATGTGTTGGAGTGCCTTTTCGGTAATTTCAATCTGGTGTTCAAAATGTTGTGGCGATTGCTCGATGATTTGAAGTAGTCGGCGCTTAATGGCCTCTGGAGACAGGGGTTTTAATTCCAGTATATGGCAACGGGAACGAATTGCAGGGTTAACACTATAATAGGGATTGGTTGTAGTTAACCCAATAATGTAGACGGTTCCGTCTTCGAGATAGGGCAGAAGGACGTCTTGTACGTCTTTTTTTATCCGGTGAATTTCATCAATTAGAATGATATAACGATTGGAAAGCTTAGCCGTCTCGATTATTCCCGTCAGTTTCGCTTTATTATCCGTTGCCCCATTGAAGGTCGAATAGGGTATGTTTAGTTCTTGGCACATCAGTTGCGCAATGGTGGTTTTACCTACTCCAGGAGGGCCAAATAGGATAAAAGAAAAAACGGCCTGTTTTTTGATCAACTGATGAAGGAGTTTTCCTTCACCAACAATATGTTCCTGCCCGACGACTTCATCGAGAGATTTTGGGCGAAGGCGATAGGCTAGTGGTTTCATATGATCACCTTCCATTCTTGATACACCTATTATACCATTTTTACCATAAGCGATAAACCACGCTTTATATATGCAACGTTAAGATGACGTGCTATAATAACAATTTGTGTTAATGTTTATATCGATTAAAATCCATGTTATAATATTAACGAATTTACTAAGAAATCTGGTGATATCATGGCTACAAAAGTGGTTATTGGGCTAAGTGGCGGGGTTGATTCATCGGTCGCCGCTTACCTATTAAAGGAACAGGGCTATGAAGTAGAAGCTGTTTTTATGCGTAATTGGGACTCTGCTTTAAATAATGATCGGTTGGGTAACCCGTCTGCTGATGACCCGATCTGTCCGCAAGAACTCGACTATCAAGATGCAAAGCAAGTGGCCGATCAACTCGGCATTACATTACATCGAGTAGATTTTGTGCAAGAATATTGGGACCGTGTCTTTACCTATTTCCTTGATGAGTATCGTAAAGGCCGCACCCCCAATCCAGACATCATGTGCAATAAAGAAATTAAATTCAAAGCTTTTTTGGATTATGCGATGACATTGGATTGTGATTATATTGCCATGGGCCATTATGCCCGGGTTCGTCATGATAAGGATCAGTCGTACCTATTAAGAGGCGTCGATCGTAATAAAGATCAAACCTACTTCCTCTGCCAATTGAACCAGGCCCAATTGCGTAAAACCCTATTCCCTATTGGCCATTTGACTAAGCAAGAAGTTCGAGCGATTGCTCGTGATCTTCATCTTATAACGGCAACGAAAAAGGATTCTACTGGTATCTGCTTTATTGGTGAACGAAACTTTACGGAGTTTCTCCAAAATTACTTGCCTGCCCAACCTGGGCCGATGAAAACACTTGAAGGGGAAGTCGTAGGTCAACATCAAGGCTTAATGTATTATACCATAGGGCAGCGCAGAGGCCTGGGAATTGGCGGGCGCGGGCCCGCATGGTTTGTGATTGGAAAAGATATTGAAACGAATACCCTGTTGGTAGGACAAGGTTTCGACCATCCCTATGTTTATTCCGATCGTTGCCTCGTTACGGATGTAAACTGGATTAATGAGCGATTTGATGGGGAGTTAAAGTGTACGGCGAAGTTTCGCTACCGGCAAGAAGACTATGGGGTAAAAATCCGTTGGATAGACGAGACAACCCTTGACGTCCGGTTTGACCAACCGATTCGGGCCATTACCCCTGGACAAGCTGCTGTCTTCTACGATGGCGAGATCTGTTTAGGGGGAGGATTTATCGATTCCGCATACTGGCAAGGGGAAAAACGCCGATACTAGAAAAAGGGGATAAGTTATGGAATACCTCGTGGGTACTTATTTAAAGGATATTTATCGGAATGAGGAAAATGGGTATACGGTTGGGAAGATTCGTGTCTTAAACGACGCAGAACACGCATTGGATTTGGGATTGGACCGCGAGATGGTCATTACAGGTTATTT
>DATCJW010000028.1:0-32655 GCA_036562595.1 Haloplasmataceae bacterium
ACCCGGAAGGTTAAAAGCCTTTTTGAGCATACAGAACTCTTTAGACTAGCCAATTGAAGCGGATAATTCCTTATACTAACAGTGACATTTTAAGGAAAAAAAGAGGGAAAACCATGAGAAAAGGGGCTGAAACATCACCTATTTAGGTAATTATTTTACAGCCCCAATTCGAATCAGGATTAATACGTGGAAATAGTCATTTTTCGATTGGAAAGATTTATTCGGTTTGATTCATCGTGCCTTCAAAATGCTAAATCTATCCATCAAAACGGACGTCATGATGAACTTGATGCAACATCCAGACTGACCCGAAGGGATAAGATGATCGTTGATAGAATCAGAAATTGGCCAATGATTCCTGGATAAAGCAATCCTTTTCATGTCGCTACTGATCTTTTTTTGGTAGAAAGAAGTTCATCCCTGGACCATAGTCTTCAATTAACACTCGACGATCCATAAAGATTAACTTAACAAACAGATAGAGATCGCCAGCGCTTCCAGCAAGATTAGCAGCCGCTAGCATGGCTACGATAGTATACCAGTAGTCATTAACGAAAAACAGGAAAGGCATGAGAACAAGGGCGGTAATAAGAAAAGGGGCGATACTGACCAACATGAAATGACCCTTTTGGTAATAAACGCCAGCGACACCGGCACTTGCTGCAATGCCGTGAAAACGATAGATAACTTTCTTTTCTTTCAAATTAATTTTAAAAAAGAGGCCATGAATCAACTCATGGATTATGATGTAGGGAATCAATAGGCCGATGACGATAAGGATTTGAAAGAGATCGTAAGAAAATCCGCCCTTTGGAACAGTAAGCACGATGACACCAACGAAAAAGAGAATGAGGCTCAAAATGTTAATTAATAACGCAAAGCGGGTATTTTTTACAAAGTTGATGGCCTTAACCATTTCGTAATCATCCGGCAACGTGTTATAAGGTTGAAACATAAGCTTCACCTTTCTTTATCAAATCATGTTTTACAGGATATAACATTGGAGAAGAAAATCGCCACCTTTTGGTTTTTTTGTCATACCTGCATTTCCTTTTTTCCTATTATAACTGAAGTGCCGGGATAAAAAAAAGTGAGACAACAAAACTTCACCAAATTTTATTATAGCACGGCAGAAATGCCGTGCTTTAAAGAGTAAGAAAAGGGGAAAGCCAATGATCATAAATCCCGTTTATTGAAGATGTAGTAGCCTAATCCCCCGACTAGAAGATAGTAGAGGGGAATACTAATGAGAATAAAGGTGGCCAATTTACCGTTTAATCCGTCCCCCATTAAGGTATACATTTGCCCAAAAGGTTGGATATAGAAGAAGGTCTCAACGAATTGAGGATATTGTGATTGTAACCCATGAAGGGTAAGGGTGAGGCTTAGGAATAAAACCCCGAAGATGTAACCGATAATGGCGCCGCCTTGATTCCGGATGATCGTCCCAAACAGGAAGGCCATCAAGGCGAAGAAAAGATAAATCATTGAGCCTAAACCAAATAGAGCAAGAAGCCGTAAGCATTCCTCCGCATTCCAAGCTCGGCCGTAACCGAAGAAAAAGGTGGCGAGTAGGCCAAGTGTCAACATATTGATGATAAAAAGGATCATTGCCACGGTAAGAGTAGATAAGAGAAGGCTTAGATAAACATGGAATCGGCGATGGCCAACGATTATTTTATTGCGAATGGTCCCATAGGCAAATTCTTGGGCAACGACGGCACTCACTACGATGCCGATGAGCAAGCCGCCATTACTCGAAGGGTTTAAAGCCGTCAAGAAGTAGTCGTAACCCTTTTGGCCCAATCCTCCTAATAACAATTCATCGATCACGAAATAAGTGATTAGGATGGTTAACAGGGATAATGCCAGGTTGATGAGGGCAACGATGTAAAGAAGTCGCGTCCGGCTATAGCGTCTGAAATCGGCTTTTAAAAGCTTAAACATGTTGTTTCCCTCCCATGAGCTTGAGGTAGTAGTCCTCGATGCTTTCATCGAGCTGATGAATCTTATGGATGGTCACCCCGTTGTTGGTCAGCAGGGTAACAACTTGGGCGATATCGACATCACCATTAATACGAAGCAGGGCGCCGTTATCGAGCGTAACGTTTGCCATACCCTTTGATTTTAGAACTTCAAGTGCCTTTTCGGGCGCACTCACTTTGAGTTCAATGGATTGTTGGCATTCCTCTTCAAGTTGTTGTGCCGATATCTCTTTGATCAGATTGCCGTTTTTAATGAAACCATACTTCGTCGCTATTTTAGACAGTTCGTCAAGGATGTGGCTTGAAATCAGAAAGGTGATGTTTTGTTCTCGGTTAAGGCGGAGGATGATTTCCCGCATGTCGATGATCCCTTCGGGATCGAGCCCGTTCATCGGTTCATCCAGGAGGATGAAGTCGGGGTTCCCGAGAAGAGCAAGTGCAATCCCTAGCCGCTTCCGCATGCCAAGGGAGAAGGCTTTTACCTTTTTCTTGCTCCGTTTTAAATGCCCTAATCCGACGACGTCGAGTGTTTCATCGATAATGCTTACGTCTTCTACACCTAAGGTTTTGCAGTGAATGAGCAAATTTTCATAGGCACTTAAGTTTTGGTAGAGAGATGGGTTTTCAACAATGGCGGAAAGCCGGCGCCGTGATAGGTAAATGGCTTGGTCATCATGTCGTGTCCCAAACAGCTTATATTCCCCAGCTGTCGGGTGGGCAAGCCCCGTAACCAGACGAATGATCGTCGTTTTCCCCGCGCCATTGGGACCGATGAAACCGTAAATGTCGCCTTTCATGACATGCATATTGACGTTTTTGACCGCTTCAAAATCCTTGTATCGTTTAGTAAGATTTCGAGTTTGCAATACGAATTCCATAAGTCGACCTCCTATTCTTTTCGCTTCTAATATAGCAAACAGAAAGAAATATTTCGTAAATCGAACGTAAAGAAAAAGTAAAGAAAGTAGTGAAAAAATCGGAAAGGCATAAGAAAACGCGGCCTAAGCCGCGGAATTTAAAAACTGATGATGAGCTTTAAGTACTCTCCTTCAAGCTCAGCCGCAATATGATAGCCCATCTTTTCAATGAGCAGTTTAGCGATCGTAAGACCCAATCCGTAGGACTCCGTCTGTCTCGCTTTGGCAAGGGTGAAGAAGCGGTTGAACAGTTTGCCGATATCGATATGGTCGATACCGTTGGTTTTATTTTTAAAAATGATCTGATGATCCGTTTGGGTGATTTCTACCTCTTCCTTGCCGTGTTTTAAGGCATTTTTGATGATGTTCATAAATACTCGTTTTAAAGACAAGCGATCAATCTCGCGTATCATTGGCTCATCGGTTAATTCAAGTTTTAACGTGATCCCTTTCGCCTCGAAATCTTTATAGAAGAGAAGCAGCGCCTCCTCGAGTACGAGGCGGACATCTTCTTTTTTAAATTCCGGTAGTTCCTGCTCGTATACTAACGAGTACTGAAAAAGCTGCTCGACCAGTCCGCGTAGCGTCTGGATCCGGGACTCGATGATTGCCAGGTATTCCTTTTGCTTATCGGTTAGGGTATCTTCTTTACTTAGCAGTTGGATATAGCCCACCATCGAGGTAATGGGGGTTCTGAGATCGTGTGAGAGATTCGTGATGGTATTTCGGAGTTCGATTTCCTCACGAATAAGTGTCTGTTTTAATTCATTGGTGCGACGGAGATTTTCGTTAATGAGGTTGACGATACGAACCACGTGGGGATGTTTGCTGGGGCTATCGACCATCAGGTTTGTGTTCTTATCTCGGATGTAAGCCAAGCGTTGATGGATCGCCTTAAGGGCGACTTTTAAATAGATATATTTGATGGCCAGGATGATAAGGAGAAGGCTCAACGCGATGATGAGTATCACGAGTATCGGTTCATTGGGCATGGTTTCACCTTCTTTTGAAACCGCTACGATGAACGGTTCTATTTAATATCCCGACGTTCAAAGAAAAACATGCCGATAAGGAGGAAAAGAAGGTAATAGAAGGGACTGATGAGAAGCACTTTGATGGCAATTGACCGGCTATAGCCTTCAGATATGATACGGTAGAGCTGATAGAGGGGGATGAAGGAAAATAGATCTTGTATGAATGGGTTTTGTCCAGAAACCCTATCCGCTAGGACAAAAGAGAAATCAAGGGAAAGCACGGTGAAAAAATAGACGACGATGGAAAGCCCGGCGCTTCGCATGAGTGTGGAAATGAAGATGGCCAATAGGATAAAGAGGAGAAATAACACGAGGGCAACACCCGTCATTTCAATGAGATGATGGAGTTCGGTCCGCGACCACGGCCGGCCATAGTTTAGGATGAAGCTCCCTAATAGGCCATTTAATACAACGTTGATGATGAAAAAGAAACTCGCCACGATCCCCAGAGAGAGCGAGAGGCTAAGGTAGACGTGCCACCGTTTATGGCCCGATATGATTTTGTTGCGTATGGTACCAAATGCAAACTCTTGGCTCGTGAGTTTACATGCCATGATGCCAATGAGAAGCCCCACGTTGTTATTGGGATGGTAACTATTGACGAGGAGGGCATAGCCGTTGGCGTCAATGCCTATAATGGATAGATCCGCCACATGTAAACGTAAGAGCAACATGCCTAATACGGTAAAGGTTATACAGAGTAAAAGCAGAATATGAACAAACCGCATCCGAAGAAACATCCGTAAATCGGCTTTCAGGAGGTTAAGCATCCCGAAGTCCTCCCATTAAGTTGAGATAGTATTCTTCAATGCTTTCGTCACGATTATGAATTTTACGGATCAGGATACCAGCCCTTGCAAAGTAAGTGACGACAAGCGTAATGTCGATCTCATCGTAAATGCGGACGATAGCCTCATTTAAGATCCGGTAATTCGTAATGTTTAATTCGGTTTCCAATACTTGGGCAGCCCTTTTTACATTATCAACGGTTAGTTCCGTACTCTTTCGGCATTCCTCTTGCAGTTGCCTTGCGCTAATCTCTTTAATGAGATTCCCATGATGTATGAAGCCATACTTGGTCGCAATTTTAGAAAGTTCTCCAAGAATATGACTAGAGATGAGGAAGGTGATATTCCGCTCTTGGTTTAAACGGAGGATCAGTTCGCGAATCTCTACGATGCCCTCGGGGTCCAGTCCATTCATCGGCTCATCCAAGAGAATGAAATCGGGGTTGCCGATGAGCGTCAGGGCAATGCCCAGCCGTTGCTTCATTCCCATCGAAAAGTGTTTGACTTTTTTCGGTTGATGCCTTAGATACCCAAGCCCTACTACGTCTAGTATCTCCTCGATAATGGAGCAGTCGACGACACCGAGCTGTTGGCATTGGATCAGGAGATTGTCGTAGGCACTTAAGTTTTGATGAAGCGAGGGCGTTTCCACAATTGCGGAAACCCGTCGCCTTGCCTGATAAATGTCAGGATCGTCAAAGTCCGTGCCAAAAAGCCGATAGCTGCCTTCTGTGGGATGGGCAAGCCCCGTGATGACACGAATGATGGTCGTTTTCCCCGCACCGTTTGAGCCGATTAAGCCGTAGATATCGCCTGGTGCGATGTGCAGATTGACGTGACTGATGGCTTCAAGTTGGCCATATCGTTTCGTTAAATTCTTCGTTAATAACACATATTCCATGAGCCTACCTCCTCAAGCCATTCTATTATAAAGGATAGGCTGTAAATAGGCGTAAAGGGAACGTAAAGAAAACGTAAAGATTAAGCATTAAACTTGAAACCGATCCCCCAAACGGTGTCAATATACTTCTTGTCCGTATATTGGGCAATCTTTTTTCGGATATTCGAAATATGGACCTTTACGCTATCTTCGTTTCCAATCGCCTCTTCATCCCAAACGGCTTCAAAAATCTGGCTCCGAGAAAAGACTCGGTTGGGATTTCGCATAAGGAAGACGAGTATGCCAAATTCGAGTTTGGTGAGCTTGAGTTCGTGCCCGTTGACGAAGGCCTCCATCGTATCGAGGTTGACGGTAATTTCATCCTGAACAATCTTCGTCGCTGGCATTCTCGTTTCCCGTAGTTGGACTTCAATACGGGCAAGCAGTTCATCGTTGTCAAAGGGTTTGGTAATGTAATCGTTGGCACCAGACATTAAGTTCGACACTTTATCATGCTTACTCGTTTTCGCGCTGATGACGATGACTTTCGTTTTACCCCGGATCTGTTTCAACACTTCTTCGCCTTCGAGGCCAGGAAGCATGAGGTCAAGGAGCACGAGATCAAAGGAATGGTGCTGAAACATAAGGAGGGCTTCACTGCCTGAATAGGCCCGATAGACGTTATACTTATCTTTTAAAAGCTCTTCAATTAAATTGCCGATGTAAATATCGTCTTCTACGATTAATATGTTCATTTTGATATTCCTTCCCTCTCCTCTTTTTTTGGTCTTTTTTATTATATCGTAGATGATGCTTTTATGCATTAAATATTTAGTTATATTCATAGAATATAGAAATATAGAAAAGGAATGGCAAATAAGGATCAGCCTTGCCTTCAAAGCGTAGGAGCAAGGGCTGTGAAGTCTCTCATGATTTTAAAACGTTATTATTGATCTTTATCCAACCATTTATCGAGTCATCAATCGTGCTTTACCTCATTAATATGAATCGAAATCCTTCGTATCGGAACAAGCCTAACGGTAAATGATTCTTTTAAAGCGGACCTATCATCATAATTAACGGGTTTCGTTTCATTGGTATATTGTTGGAAAAGCGCTTTTATTCTATAATGAAAGTATAATGAGATTGAAAAAGATAAGGGGGAATCATATGACGATACAAGATGTGTTAAAGGAATTGACGCTAGAGGAGAAAGCGGCATTGGTGGAAGGGTTTCGGTTCTGGTATACGAATGCTATCCCGAGATTAAATATCCCTTCGATTTGTTTAACGGATGGGCCCCATGGGGTAAGAAAAAAAGTTGAGGGATCGGATAGCCTTTCTTTAGACCGTAGCTATCCGGCGACGTCTTTTCCAACGGCGGTCAATGTGGCAAACAGTTGGGACGAATCCCTCGCCTATCGGATGGGGCAGGCAATTGCCGAAGAGTGTCTGCATTACGGCGTTCACGTGTTGCTCGGACCTGGCCTAAACATCAAACGCAACCCCCTTTGCGGGCGAAATTTCGAGTACTACAGTGAAGATCCATTGTTAGCGGGCGTACTAGCTGGCCACTTCATTAAAGGGGTGGAGGAGAAGGGCATTGCCGCAACGCCAAAACATTTCGCTCTCAACAATAGTGAAAATTACCGCTTAATGGGTAACTCCGTAGCGGATGAGCGGGCGATGCGGGAAATCTACTTAAAGGCATTTGAAATTGCTATTTCCATTGGCAAGCCCCGCGCTATAATGTGTGCTTACAACCAGGTCAATGGCGTTTTCTGTTCAGAGAATCGCTATTTAATGACGGACATTCTGCGCAACGAATGGGGCTTTGATGGCCTCGTGATGACCGACTGGGGGGCTACGCACGACCGGCTTAAAGGGCTCGAGGCAGGAATCGATCTCGACATGCCAGGAGGGATTTGGCATAATCGGAAACAAATCATTGAAGGCGTCCGAAACGGTAGTTTGGATATTAAAATCCTCGATCAGGCGGTTCTCAGGGTTTTAAAGCTAATCGAAGGGGTCAAGGATTTACCACGTGAAGAAGCCGATTTTGATGCTCATCATAACCTGGCCCTAGAAATTGCTTTGGATAGTGCGGTATTATTGAAAAATGAAGGCTTGCTGCCCCTTCGAGGCGAACGCCTATTTATCGTGGGCGAACTGTTCGAACGGATGAGATACCAAGGGGCAGGGAGTAGTGTAATCCATCCGACCAAGCTCGTTTCACCGAAGAAAGCGTTTGATGACCACGGTGTTTCCTACGACTATGTGAAAGGCTACTCGGTGGATACGGATGCGGTGGATTCGGATTTGCTTGAGGAGGCTTTACAACGAGCGAGCGCATATGAAACGGTCGTCATCTTTGCGGGATTGACCGAAAGCTATGAGAGTGAGGGGTTCGATCGTTCCCACATGCGGCTTCCCGAAAACCAAGTGACCTTAATCGAGCGGTTCATCGAACAAGGAAAAGCGATTGTTTTGGTCCTTTTTGGTGGCAGTCCGGTGGAGTTGCCCTTTGTCGATGGGGTAAAGAGCATTCTCCACATGTATCTACCTGGCCAAGCGGGAGGCGAGGCGGCAAGACGGCTTCTTTTTGGCGAGCATAACCCGAGTGGACGATTAAGTGAGACCTGGATGAAATCCTATGAGGAGGTTCCCTTTGGTTCAGCCTTCAGCAAAACCCCTGTGGAGTACTATAAAGAAAATGTTTACGTGGGATATCGTTACTATGACTTAAAGCCTGAGGCTATTCTATTCCCCTTTGGCTATGGTTTGAGCTACACCCAATTCGAATACGATCGCTTTCAAGTGAAGCGGAAGCAAGATGAGGTAATTGTCACACTTGAGGTGACAAACGTCGGGCCAATGGATGGGCAAGAAGTTATCCAACTTTATGTTTATAACAATGACGATAGCGACGTGTTCAAGCCCGTGAAAGAGTTAAAGGCTTTTAAAAAGGTGTTTGTCCCAAAAGGGGAAACACGGACGGTGGAATTGAGTTTTTCCATCCGCGACCTTGCGTACTACCATAAAAAGGTGAAACGCTGGGTCCTTGAGAATGGAATTTACAAAGTCGGCATTGGCAAAAATAGCCGCGATATTCTCTATGTGACTCCCGTAACCGTTGAGGGAGAACCGTACATCAAAGGTCCCTATGAGCAGTCTGTCGTCAATCGGTACCGGGCAATCGCGTTTGAAGGAATTGATGAAGCGACCTTCATAAAGACCATCGATGGACGGATCCCACCGATTCAACGGAATCGCAATATAACGATGGAGACCCGCTTAGCAGAGTATGAGTCCCGCTTTTTCGGTCGCCTGATTTTGAAAATGTTTGATTACTACGTCAAACGGGAGATGAAAAAAGTGCAACGCTTACCGGAGGGGCCGGAACGGGAAACGCGCTACCGGAACACCCGATTCCTCGGCCATATGATCCGTAACAGCAGCGCCAGAAGTTTAGTCATGTCATCAGGAGGGCTTTTCTCGTATATGTTTGGAGAAGCACTCGTCCATATCGCCAATGGGCGGTTACTAAAAGGATTTAAGAATCTTTTAAAGCGGGAAAAACCTCTCCCTCTTCCTTGTGAACGCCCGCTTGAAAGCGAAGGACGGAAGGAACGGGCAGAAGAGGCAGTGAATGCGATGTCTCAACAAGATGAGCCAACAAGCGAAGAAAACCAAACGGATTAAAGGGACACCAGTTTGCCCGACAACAGGTCAGTGCACGATAGGCAAAATGGACTAGATTCTACAGGAAAAATCGTGTAAAATAGACATGTTAATACCAGGTTCATACATAGGATTCAAATGAGGGGGCTTTAGGATGAAGAAATACCTCACGATTCCGAACGTCGTGACGATTTCACGTGCGGTGTTTTTACCCTTTTTATACGTCTTTATGTATCTTGGCATGCCAATGTTCTTTTTGGTAAGCTACATTGTGTTAGGGTCGACGGACTTTTTCGACGGGAAGCTGGCGCGTTGGTTACGCCAAGTGACGCCCATCGGCAAGGCATTAGACTCCATCTGTGACCTGTTGTTTTACCTTTCTTCAATTTGGTTTTTCTACTACCTCTTTAGTGATTTTCTCCAACCGAATATGCCCTTGCTTTGGGTATTGCTGAGTACGCTGGCGCTATCCTTTGTCGTGTCCTTCATCCGGATTAAAAAACCGATGATGATGCACACCCGGATCCTGCGGCTCAGTGCTGTGCTGGTATATTTCCTAATCATCAGTTCTTTTTTCTTCAACACGACCTACTTTGTAACCGTGGTTATTATGGCCTACATCATCGGCTTCTTGGAGTCTATTCTGATTTTCATCAAATTTGGCCATGTCGATCCTGATACAACAAGTATCTTTGCCTTGCTGAAGCGAGATAATTATTATGAAGAAAACGATACCCTATAGAGCGGAGCAAATCCCGCTCTATAGGGTATATTTAGTATGATTCGGCGGATATGACAAAAGCTCCAGAGTCATCAGCCAATCTGTAAAAGCATTTGTTCCATTTCTTTTACTAAATCTTGGCTAATTCGTATTATCCCATATATTTTCTGGATCGCTTGACTCAATCTTTTGCGTTTCTAACGGGAAAAATGAGTTGGTTAACTTCAGCTTGCGGTTTAAGTAGAGCTCATCGATGTTACTTTGTCGCTGAAGGACTTGCAGCGCTTGAAAGAGAAAGTGTTCGCGTTCGATAGGGGTACTCGGTGTGGCTTCATAGATGATGGTCTCAAGATCTACTGTGTAGAAACGATCGTTCATGAGGGCTTTCAGTTGGTGGGTATAGAAGACTGGGATATAGTGTTTTGAGAATATAGAGTAACTCAGGTACCAATCCGATTTATGAGGAATACCTAACAGATCGAGAACCGTTGGGACGATAATGTAAGGCGAAGTGAAAGTTGTTATCTCATGGGTTCCGTAGTCTTTCCGTATGCGTTGGTTTAAGATTGGATTCCACATATAAAGGATGGTATCGTACAGTTTATCCACTTGATATGCCTCTTCAGTGCGTAGGCCGTTTAGGCGCAGGTGAAGATCATGGTAATATGCGTGGTGATCGCCATATACCACGATGAGGGTGTCATCCAATAAGTCGAGGGACTCCAATTCTTCCATAATCCGGCCGAGCGCCACATCAAAATCCATCATGGCCGCTTGATAGTATTTAAAATGGAATGGGTCCTCATCATTTTCCATCGCTTCCAATGGGTTTTGCCAAAGCCCTTCCGCTTCTAATTCTTCGATAAGGTCGAAGTAGCCTAAAGCTTCGAAGCGGTCGCGATTGCTTCCAGGGCTGTTGGTATAAGGCCCATGGGTGGAGAAGGTGGACCAGAAGCTGAAAAAAGGCTGGTCTGTCTGGAACATATGAGGGAGAATGCGCTCGATCGTCACGCTATCAGGGGTATAGTCACCGGTCCATCGCCATCCGTTATCCCAATTAGGAAGCGGTTCGGGGAAGAGATCATCATGAAAATAGTAATGTTCGAATCCCACTTGAGGCAACATCGCATGGCGTTGGTAAAAGGTAGCGGTATTATCATGGAAATAGCTTGTCACGTATTGATCGTTTAAAAGGTGAGGAAGAGTAAAGGGGAGGTCGTATTCAAAGTGAACAAAGGAGTAGGGGATCGATGGAAAATTGCCTGCAAAGCCAATGAATTCGGAAACATTGGACTTGTTGACGCTATAGTTATTGGAAAAGTAGACACCTTCTTCTTTGAGACGGTATAAATTTGGGGTAAGAAGAGGATGGACGGCCATTTCTTGCCCCGACTCCAAAAGGATCATGATTACATTTTTACCTTCTAGAAGGCCATAGTAGTCGGTGCGATCTTGGTAATCGCTAATGGGAGGTTCTGAATCACCGATAAAGAAGTTATCGATAACCTGGTATTTCAACTCCTTCGTGTAGAAGGCTAACATCCCGTAGTCGTGAAAAGCGCTTTTCTTCAATGCAGAGACGTAAAACCGTTCTGTAAAGGGATAATCATTAATTCGAATCCGTTTTTTTAAGAGATTCGACGAGGTAAAGAAAAGTAAAAGAGAACTGAGAAACAAAGCCAGGAAGGTTGTATACCGCTTTTTTGAGGGCAATTTTGGCTTGGGAGCCTGCTTTAATAGATAATCGCTGAAAATTATGAAAATCATGAGAATCAAGAGGGCAAAAAGAAAATCCCAAAGATTGATGAACTCCCAATCAAAGGCCTCCTGTGCTTCTCCGACGAGTGACAAGTAGTTGGTGGAAAACAGGTCGCCATAGATTTGATACATCGTCGTATTCGTCACGCCAATCACTGCAAACAGGACCATCCACATGCTGAGATAGAAATGTGCGAAACGAGGTGATGAGAAGAGAAAAATGAAGGAACTGATGCTGAGTAGGATCAAAAGGTCCAGAAAGGGATAGGTTGGAAAGGGGCTAAACCCGAGCTTGATGTTGGTATAGAAGGAAAAACAGTGGTAAAAAAGTATAAAAAGAATGATGAGTTTGCTTTTCTGGGATTTTATGACGTTCATGGCACATCCCCGTTCTTCAACTTGATCTCATGGTTTCTACAAGATTCTCTCTCTATCTTAACACATTTTAGATCGAAACGTTATTAAATCTGAGGAATGATGAAAAGAAGAGGCTCAAAAATTGCCTGATGGCCTTTATCTCTTAGATTGTGGATAAAAAAAGCTAATCATGCATTTTAGGTGGAAAAAGTTAGGGATTCATCCTATAATTAATGGAGATAAAAGAATTTGGGTCAGAGAAGGTGTAAGTATGACAAAAATTGAACTCTGCCGTGGCGATATTACGGATTTAACGGTGGATGTTATCGTGAATGCCGCTAATTCTTCCTTAAAAGCGGGTGGTGGAGTGGATGGCGCCATCCATCGAAAAGGAGGAGAACAGATTGCTAGAGAATGTCAAGCCATTCGTGATCAAATCGGGTCCCTCCCAACCGGAGAAGCGGTCATCACGAGTGCGGGGAAGCTCCAAGCGAAGTATATTGTCCATACGGTAGGCCCGGTGTGGATTGGGGGGCGTTATAACGAGCCCGAACTTCTAAAAAATTGTTACATCAATTCGATGCGGCTGGCCATCGAACATGGCGCCAAGTCCATTGCCTTTCCAAACATCAGTACTGGGGCCTACAGTTATCCGAAACTGAAAGCAGCGAAGCTTGTGTTGGAAACGGTGCGTGCATTTATTGCCGAGAATGATGCATTAGAAAAGATTATTTTTTGTTGTTTCGATGAGTCGAACTATCGCCTCTATCGCGATCTGATTCCCCAATATTTCTCAAATTATGAAATCATGGACTGATTATGTTAGTGATTGAAAGATAAAGAATTATGCTTTTTGCCTCTCCCTCGGGAGAGGTATTTTATAGATGTGATTTAAAATATAGCGATAGATTTCAGTATTTGGTATATAATGTAAAGGTGAGAGGAATTATGGCCATGAGGTGAAAGCATGGAGAATAAAGCATACGAATGGCAAGAGGACCTCGAACAGATTTTAGAGGAGTTTCAAGCGCAGATTCAACCCGAACCGGGCCAGATCCTTGTCGTCGGCTGTTCGACGTCGGAAATCTTAGGCTATCGAATTGGGACCCATCATTCGTTAACGATTGCCCAACGCCTCTACCAACATCTTTTTGCGTTTGCGGAACGGCTCGGTTTGCAGCTAGCGATCCAGTGTTGTGAACATTTAAATCGTGCGCTTGTGGTCGAGCGGGAGACGCTCAAAGCGTATGGGCTAACAGAAGTGACGGCCATACCTGTACCTGAAGCAGGGGGAGCCTTGGCGTCGATCGCCTATCGCGAGATGGAAGATCCGGTCCTCGTGGAGACGATTCAAGGGCATTTCGGTATTGACATTGGGGATACCTTCATCGGCATGCACTTAAGGCCAGTGGTGGTGCCAATTCGAGTTTCTAAGCGCCGGATTGGGCAGGCGAATGTCACCTTGGCCAAGACTCGTCCGAAACTCATCGGCGGCAAGCGGGCCGTTTACCCATTCTAATCGGTTTCAATCACCCGTCCATCCAGGTAAAAATATGTTAAAATAGTAAGTAAGAGTGGTTAAAGGAGTGACTGGATATGCAGAAACTTCAAGGTCTTAAACCAGAACGTGTCTTTAAGCATTTTGAGGCATTGACACGCATCCCCCGTGAATCGGGAAATGAACGGCAAGTGAGTGATTTTCTCGTTCAGTTCGCACGAAATCTTGGATTACCAGTCTATCAGGATGACAATCTTAACGTTATCATAAAAAAACCGGCAACCGCTGGTTATGAGGACCATCCCCGTGTGATTCTACAGGGGCATATGGACATGGTCGCCGCCAAGCGAGACGACTACGACTTTGATTTCCGCACGGACCCTATCCCGCTTGTCGTCGATGGGGATTGGATCAAGACAGAGGGTACCACACTCGGGGCAGACAACGGGATTGCCTTGGCGATGGCTATGGCCATACTCGAAGATAAAGACTTGCAACATCCCGAACTCACGGTCCTCTTTACGACGGAAGAGGAAGTTGGGATGTTTGGCGCCAAACGGGTGAATTCAAAGGATATTGAGGGTGAGATTCTTATAAACCTCGATACCGAGGATGAAGG
The DNA here is from genome assembly GCA_036562595.1 of Haloplasmataceae bacterium. Taxonomy (GTDB): domain Bacteria; phylum Bacillota_I; class Bacilli_A; order Haloplasmatales; family Haloplasmataceae; genus DATCJW01. The sequence continues at coordinate 14,239 of DATCJW010000028.1, forward strand.
GGTTTTCATCACATCCTGTGCCGGTGGCGTGCGTGCATTAGTGACCTTACCGCTTACCTATCAAGAGGCGAACTGGGATAAGAAGGGGTTCATGATAACGATTGACGGATTAAGAGGCGGTCACTCAGGGATTGAAATCGATAAACATCGCGCGAATGCGATTCTTCTTATGGGACGTTTGCTGTATGGGCTTGACCAAGCCATTGGCATCGATATCTCCCACATCGACGGTGGCGAGAAAATGAATGCGATCGCCCGCTTTGCGAAGAGCAAAGTATACATTTTAGATGACCAGCTAGAAGCTTTTAAGGAATATATTGAATCCTTTACAGAAATGGTACGCAACGAATATCGGGGGTCCGACCCCGCGATTCGTGTGACGATTGAAGAAACGTTCCATGACAACATGGTCTTTAGTGATGACGCAAAACACAGCTTGCTCCATCTATTGCGGCTTTTTCCCAACGGCATTCAGTCAATGAGTACGAGTATTGAGGATCTGGTGGAAAGTTCTCTCAACGTGGGAGAAATCCGGGTAGCTGATGACTGCGTCTACATCAACACGGCGGTAAGAAGCTCCATGAAAAGCCGAAAGGATGAGATCGTCGAGCGCTTAAGCATCCTTACCGAGTTAACCGGAGCCCAGTTGAAGTTGACGGGTGAATATCCCGAATGGGAATTCGCTGAAAAGTCCCCCATCCGTGAGCTTATGCTTGAAGTTTACCGCGAAATGTTTCATCGCGAAGCTCAAGTAAGGGCAATCCATGCGGGACTGGAGTGTGGCTACTTCAAACAAAAATGGCCTCACATCGATTTAATTTCCATCGGTCCGGACATTCGAGGAGCCCATACCCCTGAGGAACGGCTCAGCATCTCATCGACTCAACGGACATACCAATTCTTATGTGAAGTTTTACGGCGAATTTAAATCGAAATTGAAAGATGCAAAAACCCCATAGCAATTCCGCTATGGGGTTTTTCGCATAGATGATTAGGAAAGAATCGGAGGCTGCGGGCGATGCTTTTCCCAACGCTTACCATGAAAACGCAGGATGAAAAAGATGGAACGGACGATCCAATCGGCAATCATGGCAATCCAAATGCTGATCATACCGAGCGCGGTGTATTTGGCCAGATAAATGCCAAGCCCAATCCGAAATACCCACATAGAGAAGACGGACACACCCATTGCGAAACGGACGTCGTTTGCGGCCCGAAGGGTGTTGGGAAGGGTGAAGGCTAAAGGCCAGATGGTTGCAGCGAAAATGCTGTGGAAAATGATGACCTGACGGGTGAGTACGGCCGTCTCTGTTGAAAGATGGTAGATCGTGATGATAAGGGGGAGGGCTAGAACTAACAAGCCATTTACAAAAAGATGGGAAATAATAACCAAGAAAATCAGTTTTTTCGTATAGAGGCGGGCATCGTCGTAGTTTCCTGCTCCGACACACTGGCTGACGATGGTCACGAGCCCTAAGCCAATGGCCACTCCCGGTAGGATGGCAAAGGCAGAAACAGTGTTGCCGATAGCGTTGGCGGTTGTTGCGGCCGTCCCAAAAGCGGAAATGACGCTGAGCAGGAGGATTTTTCCTAGTTGGAACATGCTGTTTTCAATGCCGTTCGGGATGCCGATTTTGAGTATGTTTCGGACCATGTAGCGATTGAAACGGAAAGACAGGCGACGTGAGAGGTGGATGAGTTTTCGTTGGTCAAAGAGGAGGGCGATGATTATAAATGCCCCAGCCATTCTCGAAATGAGTGTTGGATAGGCAACGCCGCTGATGCCTAGCTGTAAGACAAATACCCCAATCGCATTTCCTGAAACGTTAATCAGGTTCGTAATGATGGATACGATCAACGTCGTGCGGGAATCCCGCATCGAACGGAAGATAGCGGCTCCTGCGTTGTAGAGGGCGATAAACGGGACGCTTGCAAAAGTAATGTTCATATACGTCCACGCATAGGTTGCGACGTCGGCTTCAATCTTTCCAAACACAACCGTAAGGATAAAATGGCGCATCGCATACATGAGGCCCGTCACGCCTAAAGAGATGATCCCGACAAGCAAAAACAGTTGAAAGCCCGCTTGATTGGCTAGGTCGTAATTTTTTTGCCCAATGAATTGGCCAGCAACGACTGCCCCGCCCGTTGCTAGGGCAGCGAATATGTTGATGATAAGGATGTTGATACTGTCGACGAGCGAAACGGCAGATACCGCGCTTTCGCCGACGTAGGCCACCATGATTTGATCCGCTAGGCCGACCGCAATGGCTAGAAACTGTTCGATGAAAAGGGGAAGGAGTAAGCGCATAAGATCATGATTGGTAAACAGTTTTTCTTGAGTTACCTTTAGTTCCACGAGGATTCGATTCCTTTCTGCTCTTTTACGGTATGCTTTGTGTTGTCCATTGTGACATGAAACGAATAAATAGGATAACCATAAAAAAGAGAAGCCAAGACTTCTCGGTGCTATTCCCGGGTTCTATTGTTCCAGAACGGAGGTTGTGGTTATCGACATTATATTATAGCACTTTATCTTAAAAAAGAATAGGAAAGAATGTAAAATGTATAATTCCGCCAAATGGTGTCAACCTATGAAGGATTAAACGGTCAAGTGGTGATCAGTGGTGACATTTCCTGAGATCTTCTTTTATTTCTTGCTTTATGCCTTTGGAGGCTGGCTTTTGGAGAATACCTATAATCTCGTCCGATGGAAACCCTTTTTTAAACCTAATTTTCTAACTGGTCCCTTTAAACCGATGTATGGCATTGTACCCGTCTTATTGGTGATCCTCATCCAACCGGCGATGCCGCTGGAGCTTGTGCTCTTTCTCTGTTTGATCGTACCCCTTTTGGTCGAATATATCACCGGGGCTCTTTTACTTCGCCTCTTTTCGATCCGTTATTGGGACTATCGCCATTTGCGTTTTCAACTCCATGGCCATGTGGCTTTAGGATACGCCATTTGCTGGATGGTCCTATCATACGGCGTGGTTATTTACCTTCATCCTTCGGTTCGAACCCTTTATATGCTGCTTAGCCGCGATTGGCTCGCCCTATTTCCTTTGTACTTCATCTATTTTACCTTAGATGTCATTTGGGCGGTCCGCCGCCATCTCAACCTTCGTAAAAGCAGCATCCGGTATCGGCCGATATAAGATCCGAAAGGCCAGTAAAGTGAAAAAAGGCTACTAGGAGGAAGCGATTGAAAAAGATAAAAATTGGCAGATTTTGTATGTTTTTTATTTTCAAAAGAAAGAAATGGATATATAATGAGAGTATAATATATCGACCCTGTTTTGCCTTGCTATGTGTGGCATTCAGGGGGATATATTAAAAACTACGGAAAAGGAGTGTTAGGAGAATGAATAAACAAGAATTAATTCGGGCCATTGCCGAAAAAATGCCAGAGGGTACGACTTTAAAAACTGTTGAGGCTGCTGTCAATGCATTCACCGAAGTGGTAACGGAAACGCTTGCCAGTGGTGGTGAAGTGGTCTTAACCGGCTTTGGTTCCTTTAAAGTTAATGAACGCGGTGCACGTCAAGGTCGTAATCCAAGAACGGGTGAAACGATTACGATTCCCGCTTCAAAAGTTCCAACGTTCCGTCCAGGTAAAGGACTAAAAGACGCGGTTAATAAATAGGGTTGACAGGAATACCTATCACGATCTGTGATAGGTATTTTTTGTTTAGTCCTGAAAAGGTTGTGAATTCGCTGCCGTATTCACCAACGAACTGGCAGAATCAGCAGATATTGGGCACAAATAGCGTAAAATAATATAAGTCTTAAATGGGCTCTCTCTTCTTTGAAATAGAGGTGCGCTGATCCATGCGTATCCTTTCATCTTATAAGCGTATAAGCGGCAGATGGTCAGACAAAGTTAAACCCGATATATCCAATTGATTATTCCAGAGACAATTGAACCGTTTTTTATGGTATTCGCCCTTACTTAATTATAATAAAGGCATATGTTATAGAGAAAACAGTCTATCTTAGAGGTAAGGAGCGATGGATATGTATCCCTATGATGTATATGGCTATGATTTTGGCCCTTATGACGATTATATCGACGATCGGCAAGCTCAGGTCTTGCCTCGCCTTGAGCGGTTAGAAGTAGAAAATCGTCGCCAGGTTCAAGAATTAACCCGGATAAACAATGAAATTCTTCGAATTAATCAGGAAATACGCCGCATTAACCAAGAGATTGCCCGGATGAATCAGATAAACGTCGAACAAACCCAACGGATCCGGCGTCTCAATGAACGGTTGCGGGTGATCGAAAACCGGATGAATATCCCTTTTATGGGCGATAACTATTAACGAATGAGGACCTTCTGGGTCCCTTTTTCTTTATAACTTTACAACTGTTAAAAATTGTATTATATTTTATTAAGAAATTCGAACCAAAATAGGAAAAGAAAGAGGTCGTAATATGAAAACTAGAAAAGGAAGCATCGGAAATTTGACGCTACGCCACATGGCCATCAACAGCATTATCGCTGCCATCTATATTGTATTGACGGTCCTATTACGCCCCATTTCTTATGGCCCGGTCCAGTTTCGCCTATCTGAAGTATTTAACCATCTTGTCGTATACCATAGCGGCTATTTTTATGGTGTCGTCGTTGGCGTATTGATCGCCAATCTCTTCTCGGATTTTTTCCCATTTGATCTCATCTTCGGGGTTCTCCATACGGCGGTTTCCCTACTCATTACCATCGTGATCCGCCGTAAGGTGAAGAATGAGTGGACGCTTATGATCCTCAATGCTTTCGTCTTCAGCGCCAATATGTTTCTTATCGCCATTGAATTTGCCCTCCTCAGCAAGGAAGCATTTTGGCCCGTTTTTTGGATCTCTTGGGGGCAACTGTTTCTTAGCGAACTGACCGTCATGCTCATCGGGATGCCTCTCATGTATCTCTTAAATCGTCGCCTCCATTTTCAAGCGATTTTAGAAGGGAATAGGGCATCCTAGAAAACGTTTTATCGTTTCTTTTGCGTCGTTATACTACCATCCATTCTTAAACTATGTTATAATCAAAATGTTAAAATCAAAAGGATAATAAGTAGAGAGGTTGGAAATGGAACGAGAACGGCATTTGCGTCCGAAAAACCTTCTTAACTATTTTGTCACGACCTTCAATGGGATGGCCTTAGGGCTTTTTTCTACTTTGATAATCGGCGTCATCTTCAAACAGGTTGGTGGGTTAATTCAGTGGAAGGCCATCACATCGCTGGGCGTCATGCTGCAAGGATTAATGGGGGTAGGGATTGGCCTTGGCGTAACGTCAAGTGTTAACCGTAAGGGACTGAAACTCATTTCTGGCGCCACAGCGGGCGCTATCGGCGCGCTGATGAGTGGCGGTAGCCCATTAGAAGGCCGGCCCGGAGATCCCATGGTGGCCTATATTACGACAGTGATTACCGTCGAACTTGCGGAACTAATCCTCCGCAAACAAACTCCTTTAGATATTTTAATCATACCTTTACTTTCTGGTCTTATCGCTTATGGTGTCGCGTTGGTCATCGGTCATCCCATCAGTTCGATGATGCAGGGCATAGGTCATTTTCTCAATCGAGCGACCCATTATCAGCCCTTCTTTATGGGCATGATCATCGCAGTCGTCGTCGGCATGGCGTTAACGGCACCCATCAGCAGTGCGGCCATCACCATTGCCATTGGCCTGGATGGCTTAGCCGGCGGTGCAGCGGTCATCGGTTGTACGGTCCAGATGTTAGGTTTTGCGGTCATGAGCCGTAAAGATAACAATATCGGTACGGTCCTTTCCATCGCCATTGGAACCTCGATGCTGCAATTTAAAAACATTCTCCGGAAACCGATGATCTGGCTTCCGACGATTATTGTCTCTGCCATACTTGGCCCGGTTTCGACGATGGTATTTAAGATGGAGACCATGCCCTATGGTGCGGGTATGGGAACGTCAGGCCTTGTTGGCCAATTTGGCACCTTCGATGCGATGGGATTTACCATGGAAACGGTTTTGAAAGTGCTCATTCTTCACTTTGTCCTGCCTATCATCTTGGTATGGTTGGTAGACGTCCTTTTTCGTAAATTTAAACTCATCAAAAAAGGCGATCTCGCATTATAGTCTGGAAATGATTGTTCGCGTGCGAAGGCACGCGTTTTCTTTTTTTTCTTTAGATAATTTTAAGGCTTTTAAGGATGGGAGTGAGATATTCTCGAATGATAAGCGATTGGCTAGACGGTGAGCGCGCATTCATTGTATCGCAAGGGATACATTATGACTGAATTCATATGATGTAACCGAGTAAAAATATTTACGAAAACGTTTTAAATTTTTATGAATATCCATTATAATAGAAGACAAGATAAGAAAATCGGAAGCAGAGGAGAAAGACGATGATACCACTGAGGAACATATTTTTTCTAGTTATGACGTTGTTATTCGCTATTATCGTTGTCGCTTGTAATGATCAAGAGAAACAGACGAGTACCGAACAGGAAGTGAAAAAGGATGGTGTCGGCCCAAAGGGAACGGAAATCCGGGCGCTGAACCTCGGGGGGTGGTTCGTACTCGAACGCTGGATGACCCCTTCGCTTTTCGATCGTAATATGATTGTTGGGAGTGACGAGACCGATTTCGTTACGCAAGCAGAAAACGCGAAGGAACAACTGGAGGAACATTGGTCCACCTTTATCACACAAGACGATATGTACTGGATTCGCGATCATGGGATTACCCACGTCCGTATTCCCATCCCTTGGTGGCTTTTCGGAGAGGGAGCGAAGGCAAGCGATTATATTGACTTTGATGCCTTGCCTGAGGATACGGAAGAACAGCGGAAACATAAAGAATATTTGAAGAATACGAAAGAATACATCCGGAGTGTGGAGTATCTTGACCGAGCCATGGATATGGCCCATAATGCGGGGCTCAAGGTCATCCTTGATTTGCATACCGCGCCGGGTTGCCAAAATGGTTTTGACAATGGCGGGATTACGGGTGTCGCCCATTTTGGTCGTGGAGAAACGATGGCGAAAACGATTGAGATTTTAGAACGGATTGCCGAACGCTACAAGGATCACCCGGCACTCTTTGCGATAGAAATATTAAACGAGCCTTCCCATTGGGTTCTTGATCGCAATGGGGCACAAGAACCCGAGGACAAGGGCATAAATCGCTTGCAAGAATTCAGTTTAAAAGCCTACCACGCGATTCGAAAACACGTCCCCGAGGACGTTTACGTCATATTCGGTGACGGCTTTTGGACAGACGCTTGGATTTCCTTCTTTCAACAGCATGATTTGAAGAACGTTGCCCTAGACATCCACCGCTACCAATGCTTTACGGAGGAAGACAAGCAACGTTCATTTTCTTCGCACCTTTTTATCGCAGAATTCCGCCGGTCTAGCGAAATTAAGAAGCTCCAACAATACGTCAACATTTTTGTTGGAGAATGGTCGCTCGGGCTGCCTTCTCCCCACAATATCCATACAAAAGAAGCTCAATATGCTGAAGCCCAGTTGATTGGAATGAAGGAAGCTTGGGGTTGGGCGTTTTGGAGCTATAAAGTGGAACCATACAACAGCGGCTGGAACTTCCGTTCTCTTGTCGAACGTAAGATCATCAAGCCGGAAATGTGGTTAGGTGAGGCAGAAGCATAGCAATCGATTTTCCCCTATGGACAACCATAGGGGATTTATTATGTTTTTTGTGTAGTCGTATCGTTAAACGTTTCCAATTCGCTTTATGGAACGCAAGATACGAAAAGACTGTGATTTTCAAACCAATTAATGATACAGGGGGGATCCTGATGAAAGTTAAACTTATCTGTCATCATGAAGCTGGGTATAGCCTCGGTTATGCCTATTACCTTTCATTTATCTATTCAAGCCAACAGACGATTATTCGAATGCTTGACTATGCGGCCAAGTCATACCAAGGGGTATTGGAAGCGATGGGAATACGCGTTTATAAGGGAAACTCATGCTATTCTAAATAGGTATTTGCATAAAAAGAGCCTAGCCTTAAGGCTAGGCCCCTTTTCATTCGAGTATTAGAGGACGTCATGGTCAACGTAACGCTCGCCATTTAACTCACTAATGATGTTAATCGCCACTTGTGCCCCATGGCCAGCGGTGACGATCGTATGGACACTCACGCCAGCGATGGTTCCCGCTGCCCAAATACCCGGGATTTTCGTCCGTCCCTCTTCATCAACGGCTACGCGTGCTTTCATCCGCGGCTCTTTCCCAGGTAATATCTCTAGGCCGATTTTTTCTGCGAGATCCACTTGCATTCCGGTAGCGAGCAGGACGTGTTTTGCTTGGTATTCCGCTTCCTCGGTCTTCAAAAGGAAGCCTCCATCGATGGGTTTCACATCAATGACGGTTTGTTCCACAATCTCTGCGCCAAATTGTTGCGCTTGTTCCTTCCCTAGGGAAATTAAATCCGGACCGGTCACTTCTTTGACCCCATAATGGTTTTTCACTAAGGCTCTTTTGGTAATGCTTTTGCCGTTGTCAAACATCAGGGTTCTCTTCCCTGCTTTCGCCGTAAACAGCGCTGCGCTAGCACCTGCAGGGCCAGCCCCAATAATTGCGACATCATACATAGCTTTTCCCTCCATTTCCTCTTCCATTTTATTTTAATACAAAGATAATAAGAATGCAAATGCAAAGCCTTTATCGAATCGGCCTAACCAGGCATCTTCTTTCATATAGTAATAGTAAGGCGATGGATAAAAACGTTAACGATTTCACAATAATCTTCCATCGTCAGTAGAAATCTGTTAAAATAATGTATGGATATTGGTTATGGAAGGGGAGAAAACCCATGAAGCAATGGCGTAATAAGCTTTCCTTTGGCCTTATTATTATCGCATTCGCTATCGGCGTATATGGGAAGTTGTTTAACGAAGGGTTCATTCCCCAACTGATCAGTTTACTCCTCTTGCTTTGCCTATCCTTCTTCATCTTAATCAGCGAGAAAATCTATCATAAACACTTCCTCATCCTGGACTTTCTCCAAACGCTGTTATTGTTACTGCTTTCAGTCATGATTTTCGTCATGGTTCCGGCTTTAGAAGATACGAAAGAATCCCTGTTCGCCTTATATTTGCTATTGATTATCGGAAGTCTGATCAATTCCGTGGCGCACCTTTATTTCAATATTAATCAAGAAGTCAAACGGCTCGATCAAACGAGACATTATGACTCTAAATAGATGACATGCACCGTTCGGTTACTGCTTAGTCGAAGTGGTAGCCATTTTTTATTGGATCAAATCATGTTAAAATAAAAAAGACATTGTACCCCGCCTTTCTTGTATGAATCGGAAGACAACGGTCATAACTAGTTATGAGGTGATCCGAGTGAGTATTGGCTATTCTCTCTATTTATCATCTTTTGAGATGCAAAAACCGATGTTCGAGGAGATCGATGGAAGAGGGCAATTTGTCTTCACTTCCCTCCATTTACAGGAAGAGATGGACGATTTAAAAGCGTATCGTGAACAGGCAAAGTCAGCCCTTCACTGGTTGAAAGGGAAAGGTTTTTATATCATCGCGGATGTCTCCCCCATCACACTAGAGATTTTCAATGCCCCAACGTTAAATGAATTCATGACGCGATTGCCTGTCGATTGTTTACGAATCGATTATGGGTTTTCTGATGATGACATTCTTACCTTGGCGAAAGACTATCCGGTTTGTTTCAATGCTTCGACCGTTAAAAAGGACTTCGTACTCAAACTGAAAGCATTAGGAACGAAAATCTTTGCTTGCCATAACTTTTATCCCCGTCCGGAAACGGGGCTCGATGAGGACATGTTTCGGGAGATTAATGAATGGCTTAAAGAGTTGGGCTTTCATATCATGGCGTTTATTCCTGGAAAAGCCAAACGGAAACCGATTTATGAGGGGCTACCAACCCTTGAACGCCATCGTACGCTTCCTTCCTATGTGTCGTTTCTCGATCTGGTCCTTAAAGAGGGGATTGATACGGTTCTTGTTGGGGATTTAACCATTGACCATCAAGATCGGCTTTGGATCGAACAATACTTAAGCCATCAAACGATTTGTCTTCCTGTCCATTTCGAGCCGCCCTATTCACACCTCTATGACCAGGCGTTCACCGTTCGCCCCGATTCTCCCTTCTCCAACATCCGGCTTACAGAATCCCGCTTGATGAACTGGGATGAGGGATTACTCAAACCCTACCATCAGACGGACCGTCCAGTGGGAACCATTACGGTGGATAATGTTAACTATGGCCGTTACCGTGGAGAAATACAAATAGTAAGGGTTGACCGTCCCAGAGACGAACGCGTCAACGTCATCGGCCATGTCGATCCCAACTACCTTGACCTGCTTCCCATTATTCCAAATCGCTCAAAGATTCGGTTTGTCCGCAAAAGATAAAACGAGCCTTCCGCTCGTTTTTCTTTATGTATTCTTTTCGACTATATTCGATTTGAAAGGTGGTTTCGCTCAGTTGATCCTTTTGTCCAATCCTGCTTCCCTAACTTAACCGTGTGTTTGAAAGAATGGGCGCCATCGTTCTATTCCATGATCCACAAAAGGGGTTCTCCCGCTTGGATGGCCCATTGATCGGTAGATTTAAAGGGGATGCCATTCGTAATGACGATGGGGGTCTCCAATCCGTATCCTTCACGTTGAATGCCATCGGGATCAAATTCGAGAATCAGTTGGCCTTGAACGACCCGCTCGCCTTGTTTAACATGGGCGGTGAAATATTTTCCTCCCAAGTTTACCGTGTCGATTCCAACATGGATGAGGATTTCTGTCCCTTTGGGGCTCGTTATACCAATCGCATGCTTTGTGGGAAAGAGGACGGTGAGGGTACCATCCACTGGAGCATACACCTTCCCGACTGTGGGGATGATGGCGACTCCTTTCCCTATGGCCTCTTGTGCGAAAGCAGGATCCGGGACGTCTTTTAAAGGGATGAGGGTTCCGGTCATTGGGCTGTAGATAATCTGGGAATTGTTTTCTTTTGATTTATCCATAAGGTTTTCATCCTCCCTTATTCATTATGATGAAAGAAATACGATAATAAACGGGTTTAATAGGTCATTCTTATGTAAAAAAAGAAGAAAATGCCTCATGCATTAGGGTGAGCGTGGGGAAAGAAATTATCCCTGCCATGCCTTTTGAAAATATTGGTAATGCTAAGACGGGACATTTGAAATATAATAAAAATAACGAACAATTCATAAAGTCCGCAAAAGACAAGTCTCTACGAATGGCGATAAAAATTGACATCAATTGTAAAATGCGTCATACTAATAGCGACAAGTTAATCATAAGGAGTTACACGATGATGTTGACCGGCATTTCTGCAAGCCAAGGAATCGCATGGGGGAGGGCGTTTCGGATTGAGAAGGTCCCGTTACCTGTCGTTCAGCGTAAAATCGACGATGTAGACAGGGAAATCCAGCGTCTCCACCAGGCGATAGAGGAGACGAAAAAAGACTTAAAACGGATTCGAGATAAAACGTTAAAGAAATTCGATCAACAACATGCAGCGATATTTGAAGCCCATCTCTTAGTTGCGAGCGATCCCGAACTGATCGAACGAGTCACAGAAGCCATCAGCCAAGATCGTGTCAATGCGGAGTACGCGTTGAAGACGATACGGGATGAATTTCTTACCCTTTTCGAAAGCATGGATAATGAGTACATGCGCGAACGGGCACAGGATATTAAGGATGTGACCGACCGCATCCTATCGAAACTGCTCGATATCCAGCAGGCGGACCTGTCACTTATCCAAGAGGATGTAATCCTCGTGGCTCATGATTTAACGCCTTCTGAAACCGCCCTTATGGACACCGGCTATGTGCGGGGAATTGTCACCGATGTGGGGGGGCGGACCAGTCATGCCGCCATCATGGCTAGAAGCCTCGAGCTTCCTGCCATTGTTGGGACCAAGAAGGCGACGGCCACGATTCAGGATGGGGACCTGCTCATTGTCGATGCGACCCAGGGTGTCGTTCATATTAATCCCAGTGTGGAAACCCTTGCCCGCTATCGGGAAAAGCAAGCACAATACCAATACAGCAAACAAATCCTCTTCAAGCTTAAGGAGGCGCCTACGGTGACCAAAGACGGCACCCGGGTTGAGCTTTTTGCTAACATCGGGTCCCCTCAGGATCTAAAGGGTGTTCTTTCGAACGGTGCGGAAGGGATTGGGCTCTTCCGAACGGAATTCCTCTACATGAGACGGCCCTCCCTGCCTACAGAGGAGGAACAAGTGGTTGCCTATCGCCAAGTTCTTGAAGCGATGGCCGGTAAGCCTGTCCTCATCCGTACCCTCGATATTGGAGGCGACAAGGAACTCCCATATCTCCATTTGCCTCGTGAGCTTAATCCGTTTTTAGGTTATCGTGCAATCCGCCTTTGCCTCGACCGACCGGGCGTCTTTAAAACCCAGCTTCGGGCGCTGCTTCGTGCGAGCGTCTATGGCAACTTGCGGATCATGTTTCCTATGATCGCCACGGTCGAGGAATTCCTTCAAGCCAAAACGCTCCTTCTTAAAACGAAGAAAGAACTTAAGCAGGAAGGGATAGAAACGAGCGATACCATTCCAGTCGGCATGATGGTTGAAGTCCCATCGGCGGCCATTTTAGCGGATCAGTTCGCTGAAGTGGTTGACTTTTTCAGTATCGGAACCAATGATCTCATACAATATACGTTCGCTGCCGACCGGATGAACGAACGGGTTGCTTACCTCTATCAACCCTATCATCCATCAATTTTACGTTTGATTAAGCATGTCATCGATGCTGCCCATCGTCATGGGAAATCGGTTGGAATGTGTGGCGAAATGGCAGGAGACCCTATCGCGGTGCCCCTATTACTGGGGCTTGGCCTGGATGAATTTAGCATGAGTGCGATATCGATCTTACCAACACGCCAACTAATCCGCAATCTTTCAAAAGAAGCGATGGTTGATTTAGCCAAACAAGCATTAAACCTCACCACAATGGATGAGGTCATAAAACTGGTAAGGGACAAGCTGCAAATAGGGTAAATAAAGAGAACTCCTACAAGGCCTGTAGGAGTTTTTTCTATGGTTGGTTTGTTTAGATGAGATGAAAGATTTGGAGTAAATAGGTGAATCCGTAACGGCATAGGATAAGCTTAAGCAAAACATTCGACAGCGGCGTGTCCATCGGCTATAATGGAAACAAATATCTTAACATAAAGATAATCATTCGATACGAAAAGGAGTGAACGGATGAATCCCATGGATATTCATAAGGCGGCGCCCTTTCGATTTTTTGTCGTCTTTAATAAATTGAATAAAACCTTACAACAAGTTTTAAAAGATCATTTTGCAGCCTATCAATTGACGCCTACGGAGTTTGCCGTGCTAGACGCTTTGGCTACCCATGATAAACTGCCGATTCAAGAGATCGGTGCGATCGTCCTCATCACCAGCGGTGCCATTACCCATGTGCTCCGCAGTCTCGAAAAGAAGGGCTTGGTCCTGCGAAAACAGTCATCAGCGGATAAACGGATCTATTATGCCCAACTCACGGAAGAAGGAAAGGCCTTTTGGGAACGATTTGTCCCGCATCATCAAGCCTATGTCCGGCAATTGTTTAAAGACTACGATCTTCAGGCGTTAGATGCATTAACCGATCAGTTAAAGGCTTTAGGTTTATTTTTATTGGCGAAGCATCAAGCGAAAGGGGAGATCACATGATATCGGCCTATCACCAACCACCGATTCCTCATGTCCATCATGTACATCTTTATGTCCAGGATCTCCATCGCTCTCTCTATTTTTATGGGTTCTATAATTTTTGGTGTGGGTGACTCCGTTCACTCACACCTATTTTTGTAAAAAAAAGAAGAGACATGCTTCCATCACCCTGATACAATTAGAATGACCAAAAACTATTGAAAGGATGAGGAAATATGTCTCACGATCATTATATGCGATTTGAACTCAATATTAAAGATGAAAATATCACCTTTTATGGTTTTGCGTTGGAACAGGTTAAAGGGGTGAAGGCAAAAATCTACTATGGAATACTTTCCGATCCACCCCATGCCTGTTATCGATGTGGCCATGTGTTTGATTAAGACATCGTCAAGCACGGCTTTGAATCATCGCTGATTGTCCTTCAACTGGTCTATGTTGAAGCTTAGAAAACAACGGTATCTATGCCGCCACTGGCACATCATCAACGTTGTGGAGGATCGACGTTTACAAACCCTCAAAGACTTTTTTTCGTCGCCACCTTCTTTCGGTACGCAAAAACGTTCAATTAATTGTTATTGATAGGTATTCGCCTTACATCCAGCTGATTGTAAAACACGGATTAAGGTTATGAATGCGGATAAAGCCTATTATTATACGAAGTTGAAACGGTACTAAAAACTATTTTGAAAGTAACGATTAACATGAGACGATCAGAACTACCGGGGGTCTCCTTATTATCGGAAACTATCCCCAGGGCTCAAGCTATATGAAAACGGCCATAAAGACGATGAAAAGTATTTGCCTTATTTAACGAACATGCTTGAATCGGAATATACCAATGGGGTAAAAGAAGGTATCATGAACAAAATTAAGCGGATCAAACGGGTATCGTATGGAGATCGTTCTTTTCTGCATTTAAAGAATCAGATCATGATGTTCCATGGAAAAGGACGGATAAAAAAATGCTTAAGCTTAATACTAAAGCCAAAAATACCATTCATCAGGATGATGGACGGAAATCGTTACCCACACTATTTGACCAAAAGCCGAAAAAAATAAAATTTCAAAAGTGGAAAGTTTTTAGTAGCGAGATACATTGATTTAAAAAATGAAGATTTTGTTGAGAAATGTCATACAATTTATTAAATTATATATTGACAATGTAGTTAAAACGATAAAAATAAAAATAAAAATAGATACTTAAAAGCTTCAGTATATACGGGTTATTTTGGATTAGTCATAGATTGATTTTGAGGGGGAGGAAAATATGAAATTAAGAAAACTCTTTATGTTACTCGTTTTCGTTTTCTTAATCATAATCCATATTGACATTAAGGTAAATGCAGAAACAAATGAGAATCATTTAACTAAAATTGGCGGAGTAGAATATATATTAAGCGAAATTCAAATTGAGAATTATTTAAAGCAGAAGTACAACACATCTGATACAAAATTTGAAAGTGCAACTCGAAAGAATGAATATGTCTTGTCTGGTGTTAAAAATGCGAGTCAGTATTTTGTGTTTTATTGTCTAATCATAGTTATAAACATTTTCCTAGATAGTATAATTCAGAAGGGTGGGATCTATTGATGAAAAAGTATTGGATTATAGGGATCATTGGAATCGTTGTCATTAGTATTTCCATTTTTTTAGTTAGATCCTTAAATAAAAGTTGTGAGATTAAAGTTGGTAATTATAATGGCACGTCAGAACTTATTTTAGGTAAATATAAAGTAAAACATTGTTCTGTCCAGGAAAAACGTGATGATCCACCATTAACCATTTTCAGATTTGATGATGAGGAAGAAGAGGAACGATTTATTCATGATATTAAGAATCATACGGGCTACATGGGGATTTACGATAGAGAATATTACTATTTTTATTTATATAGTAACGGATATTACTATAGTTTAAGAAAGAATGCCATTGGTGATTATGATTTCTGTGCCCTTTATGCCCAATATAGTAATTCGGATTTAAGCTTAAACATTCGTTTTCCGTTTCCTTTAGATCGTTATTTTGAACCAGGACAAAACACGATTAAACTTGATATGAGTTATGAAGAGTTTATCGAATTTTATGAACGCATGCCATCCGATGAAGTGACGATTGATTATGAAAATAAAATCATCTTTACCGGTGCCTATGAGGAATTTTATCCAAAAGGAATTATTCCAGGTAAACCTGTTAAAATTGTTTGGTTAGAAAACGAAGTTATGATCGAATATGTCGGCAAAGAAAATAATAAGACAGGTGATTGGTTTGATTCAAATCGTTGATGTTTATAAGTCTTATGGAAAAACAGTTGCGTTAAACGGAATAAGCGTAAAGTTTTCTGATTGTCGCGTGTTTGGAATCGTTGGCCCAAACGGTAGTGGTAAAACGACACTTCTTAAAATTATATCGGGCTTAATTAACTATAATCACGGCGAAATTTACATCGATGGTGTGAAGCTAAACGATTACCATACGAAAGTGATCGCTAGCTTTATCGAAGAGGCAAATTTTTATCCTGGGCTTACAGGAATTGAAAATCTATGTTATCTACTAAAAATCAGTGAGCGTGAGATTCAAGCGCACCAAGACATTTTTGAGATTTTTCAGATTAAGGAGTATATCGGAAAGAAATTTAAATCCTATTCTTTAGGGATGCGTCAACGCTTAGGTCTTGTCTATACCTTTCTTCAGGATAAGCCTTATTTGCTTTTCGACGAACCTTTCAATGGTTTAGATCCAAGTGGAGTCCGTATCTTCAAAGAAGTCGTTAATGACCAAGTAAGAGCAAAGGGAAAGACAGTCATCATCGTCAGCCATAGTATAAATGACCTACAGGAATTGTGTGATGAAATCATTCTCATTAACCAAGGGCGCAATGTAGCAAAAATAAAACGAAATGAAGGAGAAGGTCACTACTTCTATCAGCTCTATTTCTTTGCTTATGACCATCTTCATGTTGCCCAAAAGATATTACAAAAAGAAGGGGCAGTAATCGAAGATCAATATTTAATTATTAAAGTTCAAGAAAAAGAAGCAATATCGGAAGTCATACGAAAGGTACAACACCTTTCGCTCGGTGAAGTGGCGCTAGTTAAACAAAATCTTACGGATATCTATTTTAAGTATCTAGGGGAGTAGTAAATTATGAGATTTGAATTTTATAAATTAGGTCGTTCACATTTCTTCTATTTCACCATTTTTTTCTCCGTCATTTTATTAATCGGATATGCCTTTTACTATTACCAGAAAAAAACAGACGATGAAGGCATTTTGTTCTCGAGTATTGAACCATATCAAAGTATCCAAGAAATAAATAACCATTTAGAAGAGGTAAAAAATGAGTTCATCAGCTTAGATCCTTTCGATAGCGATTATCAATGGCATTTAGAAAGGCTCACTAAAAAGCGTAACATCTATGAGTATCTTTCTAGAAATTATATCCCATATAATGAAATTATCGAATTTGACGATTTATTTCATTTACCGTTTCGAAATCATTTCGTTGCATATCAGGTCAATCAATTCAATCTCATCAGTTGGATCATTATCTTGTCGAGTCTCTTATTATCTCTGCATCTCATTTCCCTCGATTTTTTATATGGAACTCAAAAAGTCGTCTATACGGTCGGTGAGAGTCGTTTACGAATCGTGCTTAAGAAATACGCTGTAGTGGTCATCTTCGCAATTATCTTATACCTTTCGCTTAGCTTAATTGGTTTGGTGTTTGGTATCGATTACATTCGGAGTAAATCGTACATCCTCTTTACTAATAATAGGGTTCGTGCTATCCCGATCAAAACTTTTCTGGTATTATACCTATTTTCAAATTTCTTCAATACATGGATACTGATCACTACTTTTTATTTTATTTGCGTTCTATTTCGTAGTGTTTTCCCCGCTCTTTTAGCTACGATTATTTTTATTGCTGTTACGTTCTTCCTAATCCCTACCCTGTTACCCACGTGGAAATACCTCTTTTATGCCGTTCCACCGCTTGATTGGCTAGAAATGAATGGCGGTATTGGTGAAACGATTATATTTATCATTATTAAATTACTTATATTAAGTTTGATTGTTGTTAGCTCCTTATATCGTTTTAAGAAGAGCGACATGGTTTAATCGTCGCCTTTCCGTTTCACGATTTGAATTCTAATTCCTTTTACTAAAATCAATGGAACGTAAGCGGTAATCTTCGGGTGATTACAATGGAGTAAATCGTAGAGATTATTCTCAGCTATTACCATGGTCTGACCAGATACAAAAATGTCGATTAAGGACTAAATGAGCCCTGTCATAGGGAGAGACAATATTTATATCCAACCATGATCAGTTTGACGCTTACTATCCCCATTCTAATCATCGAGCTAAAAGAGGCCAAATCCGAACAAATGCTTCATCATGCTGATGCGAATCGTTATACCTTCATATGGCATGGTTGGGTAGAGAAACACGAGGCCAAGCTACAAGAGAAGGTCAGAGCGCTGTTTTATCAGATTGAAGAGGAGCTGTCACTGACTTTTTATTACCCGTTAAATGTACAGGTAGGCATGGAAGGCGGCTATGTGATCGGTGTAGATATTTACCACTATACGACTGATATGCCGACATTAATCCCTTTCATCCGCAAGGTTCAACAAGACTATCATGGCGTCATTCAAAACGTTGTAGCGGATAGTGGTTATGCGAGTGAGAA
>DATCJW010000035.1:0-28147 GCA_036562595.1 Haloplasmataceae bacterium
CGGCAACGGGTAGCGTTAGGCCGTGCGATCGTACGGGATGCGAAAGTGTTCCTGATGGACGAACCGCTATCCAACCTTGACGCCAAACTACGGGTAACGATGCGTTCGGAAATCATTAAGCTGACCCAAAGCTTAGGAACAACAACCATCTACGTGACCCACGACCAAATCGAAGCGATGACCATGGCGACACGGATTGTCGTTATGAAAGACGGTTGGATCCAACAGATCGGTCGTCCGAAAGACATTTACGACAACCCTGCAAACATCTTCGTTGGCGGCTTTATCGGGACGCCACCGATGAACTTCATTAAGGGACGCTTCACCGAGCGCGGTACGTTTGTGACCGATACAGGTCGGACCATCTCCGAATCCGTTGAGATTCCCGTACCGAAACCAAAAGCAGAAATACTCCGTGAACAAGGATACGAAAACCGCGACGTCATCCTCGGTATCCGTCCTGAACACATTACGGATAAACCGATTGAGATTGAAGCGAATAAAGATGCCGCGTTCACATTCAAAGTGGATGTGGCTGAGCTCCTTGGTTCCGAAACAATTATCTACACCGATCTTTCGAAGCAACGCCTCGTCGCAAAGGTCGATGCGCGTTCAGACCTCAGAATGGACTCCACAGTACAACTGGCTCTCAAGATGGAGCACGCTCACTTCTTCGACCCCGAAACCGAAAAACGGATTTCCAAAAACGTTTAATCACAAAACACCATTAGGGGGCTGCAAAGAAATTCAGAAGCATATTCTGAGTTCTTTCAGCTCCCTTTTTATATTGATCTTACCACCAATCACAAACTAAATACTTAATGGCATTGACACGAAGTATTCGAGCGCCACGGAAAACAGGATGGCCGAAACCGACCGATACACTACCTCTGATGGCATCCCCATTCCAGAAGCAGTAAACGAGCGATTGCGATCATTTGACCAAAGATCGGAAGAATGTCGATTAAGGACACAAAGGAGCCCTGTCATCGAGACAGGGCAATTTTTGTATCAAAAGGCGAACGTCTAAGGGTTATGTAGGAACGAAATAAACCGCATTCGATTGAGGTATCCCATTCCTGTGCGGCTTACAATTTATAAACGGAATTTTAGATAGGATAAAATTTGTTCATTTTTCGTTTATTCCATTGTGAACACGTGACGATTTGACGTTTACATGGAGCCTTTTCCCTTCGCTCCATTACATGGGATTTGATTACTTTGATCCGAATTCGTGATATAATGTGAAATAAGGAAGAGGTGAGAGTATGCCGCTGAACGTCATCACCGGGCGCAGTGGATCGGGAAAGACCACGCACATGTTAAAAGAGATTATCGAACGCATTGAAACCAATAGGGATGAGAACATCATCCTCATCGTCCCTGAACAGATGACTTTTCAGGCCGAATACGCGGTGACCAAGCGTGTTCGAACTCGGACGGTCGCGAACCTACAGGTACTGAGTTTTAAACGGCTTGCCTACCGCGTATTTCTTGAAGTCGGGGGAGCTAGTAAGCAATACATCGGCGACCAAACCATACTGATGATGCTTACGAAAATCCTGCTCGAAAAGCGTCCAGAGTTCAAGGTTTACCATCGGATGGAGCCAAACTATTCCTTCGTTTCCATGGTCTATGATCTGATTAAGGAATTCAAATCTTATGCCTATACACCGGATACCCTGCGGATGATTTTAGAACGTGAAGTCGATGAACAACTGAAGCATAAGGTGCACGACCTCTGGCTTGTCTTTCAGGAACTCCTCCGCCTTTATGGCGACACCATCCGTGATACGGAGGATTTCTACCAGGAATTAAGCCAACGGATCCTTAATTCATCTTATATACAAGATTCGATCGTCTATGTCGATGGCTACCACCACCTGACGGGCGTTGAAATGAATGTCCTCCTGTCTCTCATCAAAAGAGCGAAAGAAGTGAATTGGTTGCTCACCATCGACCGATTGGACAAGCGTCATGGCTACGTCCAGCCGGACCATCTCTTTCATCCGGTCTATCGAATGGCTTCGAAACTCTTCGAACGTTGTCACGATGAGGGCATCGACGTACGCATCGTCCATCATTTTCCGGAACCGTTGCGGTTTCAAAATGCGGAACTTACCTTTCTCGAACAAACCTATGATGTTCCTTCCGCGATCTTTCGTGAAGATGTGACGCATCTTCGTATTTTTGAATGTATGCGGCCAGAAAGCGAGGTCCATTTGGTTGCCCGCACGATCTATCAGGCATTGTTAGAGGGGGCATCATACCATGACTTCGCTATCTATACGAATAACCAGGAGGTATACTATCCGCTCATTAAAAACATTTTTAAACGATACGACCTACCGGTCTTTATCGACGATGGCGAGAAGATGCTTGACCATTCCCTATTAAACTTCATCGATGCAGTACTTGAAATCGTGAAGACGAACTATCGGCACGATGCGATGTTTCGTGCCATAAAAACCGAATTCTTTATGCCGCTAATGGTAGATGGTGAACCTGTAACGGTCATGAATTACCCCCGCTTTATCCAATCCTATCGGGAAGACTTAGACCAGTTAGAAATCTATTGCCTATCGCACGGTATTAACCATACCGATTGGTTGAATCAACCGTTCACCATCGATATCAACCGCCGCCTAAGCGACCGGGAGAAGGCGAAGACCGACCGCGAGCGTGCGTTGGAAGAAAAATTTCAACGCCTACAGGAAGCGATTATTACCCCACTAAAAGGATTTGTTGAGCGGTTTACGGCTTCTCCTTATGTTCGGGATAAAGTACAGGCCTTATTTGAATTGCTTCGTCAATTAGACGTTGAGGAAAAACTCTCGCTTTATGAACAGTTGGATACGATACGAAGCGAAAGCCTGCTCGATCTCGAAAGGGCGAAAAAACACAAGCAAGTCTACAATAAGCTCATCGAACTATTCGATGAACTGGTATTGGTCTGCGGCGACTATGAGGTCAACACGGACACGTTCATTCAATTGTTGCGCAATGGCTTTAGAGGAATGGTGTTTCAACTCGTCCCGCCCGCACTCGAACAGATTTTGGTTGGGGACCTTAAACGGTCACGCTTTGAACTCATCAGTCGCACAGATGGCTGTCTGGGCATTAAAACCGCTTTCATCTTAGGCGTTAACGAAGGCCAATTTCCACGTGTTTATCAAGAAAAGGGGCTGTTGACCAATAAAGAACGGGAACAGCTCCTGGCACTCGGGTTTGACTGTGATTTGACGGTTGAACAGGCGTTTTTAGACGAACAGTTCTATATCTATAAGGCGTTCAGTTCGGCAAGCCATGAACTCATCCTCACTTATAGCCTGTCTGATCAAGAAAAGAAGGAAAGCTTCCGATCGTTCGTTATCGATGATCTGCTGAAGAAGTTTCCGGCATTGGAAGTTCAAACGGTCTATGATTTTCCCGAACCACAGGACGACCCATACGTTTATATTACCACCCCGAATGTCACGGCGAGCCTATTACTCGAAGCGATTGAACGCAAACGCAAAAAAGAAACGGTGCATCCGGTCTGGTCCGATGTCTTCCATTATTACCAGCAACATCCGGTTTTAAAGCGGCGTCTTATTGGCGTAGAACATAAAAACGTGGCGGAATCCTTAACGTCAGAGGATATCCGAGCTCTCTTTGGGGATTCGCTCACGGTCAGTATCTCCAGTTTGGAACAATATAACGCTTGCCCCTATGCCTATTTCTTAGAACGGGGGTTAGGTCTGAAAGAGCGAGACGTTAAAAAGGTGGAGGCAGTTGATATAGGCGAACTCTACCATGAAACGCTTAAAGCTTTGGCCTATACGCTGATGAAAGAGGAAAAGAAGCTCCATGAACTGAGTATGGAGACGCTCAAACGGATCGTCGAGACCCAAGTTGAGCGCCTAGCCCAACATGTCCAACGGAAATTCTTTTTTGACAACGAACGCCATCAATATCTCTTACAAAAGATTAAGGAGACCCTTCTGAATTCCATCCTCGCCATGCGCTATCATTCGGAACACACCTCATTTAAAGTGTTTGCAGTAGAAGAGGAGTTCGGCCGAGAGGCGAAACGGATTCGCATACCGGAAAAAACGATTGACGGTTTTCGCATCCAACTAAAAGGGATTATTGACCGCATCGATTATGCGAAAACGGACCATCAGACGCTCATTTCGATTATCGACTATAAGTCAGGATCCCGTACGGTCGATTTTTCAAAAATTTATTACCGTCTGAGCTTACAGCTTTTCACCTACTTGAATGCGGTGCTCGAAAATCAGAATGTTCTTTTTCCAGGAGAAGAGGTTATCGCTGCCGGCGTCCTCTACTTCCACATCCATAATCCTTCGTTGTCGATAACGGAGGAGTATTCAGAAGACGATCTCTTCATGGAAAGATTACGGAAATATCGGATGGAAGGTTTTACGCTCCAGAATCTTGACGTGACGAAACAGTTTGACCATCACCTATCCATTGGCCAGAGTTCGCCCATCATTCCTGTGACACGAACCCAGTCAGGCTATCATCGGAGCTATTCAAAAGTGTTAACGGAAGAGGAGTTTCAAACGGTACGGCAATATACGAAAACGGCCATTATGGATACGGTTAGGGAGATACTTTCAGGACAGATTCCCATTCGGCCGGCCCGTTACGCTCAAGAGCCGCCACTTTGCCAGTACTGTCCCTATAAGGCGGTTTGTAAGTTCGACGCGACCCGTCCCGAAAACCGCTACCGGATTTTCGAACGGTTTAAGCGGCGAGAAGACGCCATCCAAAAGATGAAGGAACGGATCGAAGGAGGGGGCGAACATGAAGTGGACGAATGAACAATTAAAAGCAATCGAAACGCGGGGTAAAAACTTACTCGTCAGTGCCTCGGCGGGCAGCGGGAAAACCGCGGTGTTAATCGAACGGATCATGACTAAGTTATGGCGTGGCGAAGTGTCTCTAGATGAACTCTTAGTGGTGACCTTTACGGATGCGAGCGCGAAGGAGATGAAAGAGCGCCTACGCCAAAAGCTACTCGCATCGCTCCATGACGATCCGCAGAACGCCCATTTAAAAAGGCAACTCATGTTGTTGCCGAATGCGCAGATTTCAACCTTCCATGCCTTTTGTAATCGGGTGATCCGGAAATATTTTTATCTCATCAATGCCGACAGCCAGTATCAAGTCGGCGAACCGATGGAACTCTAC
The DNA here is from genome assembly GCA_036562595.1 of Haloplasmataceae bacterium. GTDB lineage: Bacteria > Bacillota_I > Bacilli_A > Haloplasmatales > Haloplasmataceae > DATCJW01. Next base: position 5,200 of record DATCJW010000035.1, read on the forward strand.
CTCATCCAAGATGAGGTGTTGGAGACTCTCTTTTTGGATCTTTATGAGGCCAAAGACGAGTGGTTTTTACGTCTTGTAGACCAATTCACGAAAGAGCGTACGGATGAACCGTTGAAACAGATCGTCCTAAATCTTTATGATCAACTGCGCCATATACCGGATCGTGCGGCGTTTGAACAACAAGTCCTTCACCACTACGACGGGTTTACTGCTTTAAGAGATTTCCGCTTCTCAGATGCCCTCTTTGATGCCATGAAAACCACGATTGAACAAGCTTATGCTTATTTTAAGACCGCCTACCTTCTTGCACGACTACCAGAAAACAACCACCATTACCAGTATACTTTTGAAAGTGACCACAACCTTGTTGAACGTTTATTAGATAAAGTTCATCAACACGACTATGAAGGCATGCGACAGGCGGTTCAACAGATGCAGTTTGAACGGTTTAACTCCACTTCGAGTCCCTCTTGTATGGAGGAGACGAAAAAAGTCATTAAGGATTTACGGGATTCAGGGCGCCAGACGCTTATCGGGCTGAAGAAAAAATATTTCGGTTTCCACGAAAATCTTCAAGTAAAGGTGATCAAAGAGAATAAAGCGGTAATCGAGAGTCTCTTTCATCTCGTCCATGCCTTTGAAGATCGCTACCAGCAAGCCAAACGGGACCGGGGATTGGTTGACTTCAATGATCTAGAAGAAATGACCTTACGGATCTTTCGCGCCAATGGCGGGAACAATGAGGCCGTTACGGAGTATCGTTCCACTTTTAAGGAAATCTTAATCGATGAGTATCAGGATACGAACTCGATGCAGGAAGCCATTATAAGTGCCATCAGCCAGCCAAACAATCGCTTCATGGTCGGCGACGTGAAGCAATCGATCTATCGCTTCCGAAATGCAGAACCAGAAATTTTCCAAGAAAAGTACCAACGGTTTCGTACGGGAGAAAACCCCCTTGATGAACTCATCAACTTGAATCTGAATTTCCGTTGCCGAAAAGAGCTATTGGATTTTGTAAACTTTCTCTTTATGCAAGTCATGGATGAACAGATCGGCGAGATCGATTACGATGAGGAGGCGGAGCTAAAAGCCGGAGCAACCGACTATCCCCCTTCCGATGAACCGTTCATCGAGTTTACGATCATCAATCAACAAGAAGTGAAAGAAGAACTAGAGGAAGAACGCGAGGTGAAGCGTCTTGAACTTGAGGCGCACTATGTTGCCCAAAAAATCCGGTCCATCATCGATGAAGGGGTGCTCATTTACGATCGATCGATAGGAAAGATGCGGCCTGCCCGCTATTCCGATATTGTCATCTTAAGTCGAAGCGCGAAAAACGAACAATCGGTTTTTGATGAGGTCTTTCGTGAATACCACATCCCATTATTGACCTCCGACCTCCCGGGTTATTTCGATTCCATCGAAGTGTTGACGATTACCTCATTTTTAGCCATCATCGATAATCCTCTTCAGGATATCCCCCTTGTAGGCGTTTTGCGAAGCCCTTTCTATCAACTCAAAGAGCGTGATCTCGTCAACATCCAAGCCTGCGCGAAAGCAGAGCGGTTAAAGAGCGACTATTTCTATGATAAGGTCAAACTTTATGTCCAAAAAGGCCAGGATCGTCGCCTCGTCGAAACCCTTCAGCGCTTTTTAGACGATCTCTACCGCTATCGCGAACTGGCTAAAAACGAACCGTTGACGGAATTGATCTACCGGTTATATCATGAGACGAACTATTATGACTTCGTGAAGGGGCTACGCGGAGGAAAACAACGGCAAGCCAACCTCGACTTCCTGTTCGAACGGGCCAAAACCTTTGAATCGATAACGAACAATAGCTTATACAAATTCGTCCAGCTCATTAACTTCCTCAAGGAGCGTAAACAAGATATCGAACAAGCCCGTGCGTTGGGGGAACATGAGGATCTCGTCCGTTTCATGACTATCCATAAGGCCAAAGGGTTGGAGTTCCCCGTTGTCTTTCTTGTCAATCTTGGTAAACGATACAACACCGATGATTTGAAGGATCCGGTTCTTTTTGATAAAGACTTGGGAGTAGCCACCGCTTACTTCGATCCAACCTATCGCGTTTTTTATCCATCCCTCTACCAGACGCTGATGAAAGATCACATGAAGCGTAAGCTATTGGCGGAAGAAATGCGACTTCTCTATGTCGCCCTCACGCGCGCCAAAGAACGGCTTTATTTGGTAGGGGCCATTGAAAACCCAGATAGCCATATCCGCAAGTTTTCATCCATCTGTTTTCAGAGGGACGTATTGATCGATGCCAGTTTACGCCACGTCACGAACTACCTTGATCTCCTTATCATGGCGTTTATGCGCCATCCGGCGTTCATCGAGCGCTTTCAACTTGAACACCTCGTCGGGGAAACGCCTCTTCCCATGCTTCCGAAGGTGCAGGTGGACTTCGTGTCCGAACTGTCACTTACTCCAAAAGTTGAGGAGGAAACAGCCGTGGTGTTCGAGGGTGGGGATGATCAGGGAATAGAATCCGTCAAACGGCGCCTAACTTTTGTTTATCCGAAACGAGAGCGTGCCCGGCACTTCGCCAAGCTAAGCGTTAGTGATCTCAAGCGACTGGATGCCATTACGCCGCAGTCGTACTCTCCTATGCCCAGTTCCTTCGCGAAGCCACGCTTCTACCATGAGACGAGTGCTTGGGAGAAAGGGACGGCGACCCATCAGTTCATGCAGCACGTGGATTATCGCCAGTCCTATCAGCTAGAAGATCTCGAAGTACTGCGGAAGTCGTTGGTAGAACGAGGCATCATGCGAGAGGATACGGCTTCTCTTATCGACTTAAAAAGCGTTCTTCGCTTCTTACAGCAACCGCTTGTCAAACAATTTCAAAAAGCGGATAGAATATTAAAGGAGCGGCCATTTACGACATTAATCGATGCCTCGGCCATCTATCCGGGTTACCCCTATTCTGACGATGTGCTGGTTCAAGGGGTTATAGATCTTTTGGCCATTTTTAAAGATCGGATCTTCCTCATCGACTTTAAGACCGATTCCATCCGTGATGAGCCGAAAATGGTTGAAGAATTAAAGCGAAAATACGCCGAACAGATGACGTACTATCGCGAGGCTGCCCAAAAGCTTTATCCGGGATTGCCGGTTCATGCCCTGCTTTACCTCTTTTCTGTCCATCGTTTTGTTGCTTATGATGAGTGAGGGAAACTATTTACTAATGGTAAGCGGTTTGTTATAATAATCTTAATAAATGATCTATCGGTTTTTAAAGGGAGTGTTGTTATTTTGGACCTAGATGGTAGGTACTTGGTAGTATTTATCCTCGTCTTGCTTTCAGCCTTCTTTAGTGCGAGTGAAACCGCCTTTTCCACGGTGAATCTCATTCGCCTGAAAAATGCTAAGGAGGAGGGAAGAAAAGGAGCAAAAACTGCCCTGTACATCGCCGACCATTTTGAAAATACCCTATCAACGGTTCTGATTGGCAACAACATCGTCAATATTGCCACCTCATCATTAGCAACGATTATTTTCATCGATATTTTGAATGACAGAACTGGTCCACTCGTAGCGACGATTGTCACCACGATTATCGTTCTTTTGTTCGGAGAAATCTTGCCGAAAACATACGCGAAAGCCCATTCCTTTGAATTTGCTTTACGATTTGGGGTAATCCTATGGGTTTTCTATCGCCTCTTCTATCCTTTGAGTTTCATTTTAACGAGATTTACACGTTTTATGCATCGTGTGCTTCGAAGCGACGAGGATGTTTCGATGCCTTCAGTGACAGAAGATGAACTTGAGGTCATCATCAATACGATGGAAGAAGAGGGGGTATTAGAGGAAGAAGAACGGGTTATGATGCGTAACGTTCTCGACCTTGGAACGACGAGTGTTTATGACATCATGACCCCGAGGGTTGACATGGTTGGGATCTATCTCGATGATGACATCGAATACATTAAAGAAGTTTTCTTTAAAGAAAAATTCTCACGGATCCCCGTCTATAAAGAGACCAAGGACAATGTCGTTGGCATTCTCTATGAACGCGACTTCTTTTCCGCGCTGCTTCGGGCGAAGGATCCGAACGATGTCAAAATCGAGAAGATCATGCGGAAACCCCTATTTGTGACGAAATCGATGCATGTGGATGATTTGATGGCGACACTGCAACGAAATAAACAACATATGGCTATTGTATCCGATGAATATGGCGGGACTGCTGGACTAGTCACGATGGAGGACTGCTTAGAAGAATTAGTTGGAGAAATATATGACGAACACGATGAAGAAGAACTTTTGATTCGCAAGATTGATGAAAATCATTACGAGGTCAATGCCTCGATTGGCCTCGAGGATCTTTTTGAAGAGTTACATTTAGGCCAATCTCCGGAAACCCAATATCACAACTTAGGGGGTTGGCTCTACCAACAATTAGAAGAAATTCCTGAAATAGGAGACGAATATGTTTACAGGTCAAGAGTAAAAGTGGAAAACGGAGCTTCCGTTTACGACGATGATGAGTATGTCGAATTGACGTTGACCTTTACCGTGAAAGAATTGCAAGAAAGACGAATGAAGACTATTCTGCTTACCATTGATCGGCAACAACCTGAAAACGGGAAAAGACGGATAAGGGATAGAAGTCAAACGGAGGACTTGCCTCTTGAACCGACCTCATCCGGATCTTAATGGTCCATACACGCACAAAGTGGCTTAAACGGTGGTTTAAGCCACTTTTATTGTGGATGTCGTGATCCAAGGAGGAAATCAATCGTCGGTTTTTATGTATCGGTGGAAAGGATAAAAGGGAATAATAAAAGGAATAATAAAATAAAAAAGGACGATCGGTGAAACATCTACCGATCATCCAAACGATAGGGAATTACCGGTTTTTGTGATAGATGGCAAGAAGCCCTTCGAAGATGAGGCGTTCATCATAGGTAATTTTGTGCTTACAGTGTTGGACAATAAACCGAGCTAACCCACCGGTGGCGACAACAAAGCACCGCTTACCGAACTCCTCTTCCATTCGGTCAATCAACCCATCGAGCATGGCTGCTGTCCCGTAAATAATGCCCGACTGCATACAGGCGATCGTTTCTTTCTCTACGACACGCCGAGGGGCTTTGAGTTCGACGTGGGGGAGAAGTGCGGTATTGGCAACGAGTGAGTTGAGCGATGTCCCGACTCCCGGTACGATGATTCCGCCGTGGAAAATGTTGTTTTCGATTAATGAGAGGGTGGTCGCCGTTCCCAGGTCAATGATGATGGTCGGTTGGGGATACTTATTCATGGCACCTACGGCGGTAGCGACGAGGTCAGCCCCAATTTCCCGGGGATTATTGAGATGGATATCAAGGCCGGTTTTTAAACCGGTGCCAAGAACCAGAGGTTCGACCTCTAAGTACTTATGGGCGTAGTCGATGAGGAGTTGGGTAATGGTGGGGACGACGGATCCGATGACGACGCCTTCAATTGTTTCCCCAAAGAAGAGGTTGTTTAGAATAATGGCATACTCATCCGTCGTTTTGTTTCTATCGGTCTTAATACGCCAGAAGTGTTTCGGTTGATCGTCGTTGTCATATAAGGCTAAGTTAATGTTACTATTTCCCACATCGATTAAAAGTACCATAGGATTCACCTTTAATTAAAAAGATTCTATTTGTATTATAAGGGATAATTAGGAGGAGTTAAAGCCGATTTTTCAGTGTACGCAGGGCTTTCACAATCGGTGGAGCAATAAATGCGGTCAAAAGCGCCTCCACCATCGAATGGGTGCCTAATATGGAGAGAGCCAGTTTCAACGTGTTGAGCCGTTCGCTTGGCACGTCAACAGGAGGAAAGATCACAATTGCCGAAAGGGTTAAAATCGAATGGATTAAGGAAAAAAGAAAAGAGACGACGATATCCGTTAGATAGATCCAGCGTTCGGAACGGTAGAATTTGGGTTTGATCGCCTTAAAGAGCATTGCGGATAGAAAGGCGAAGAGAAAACGTGGAAGAACCGAAACACGAGGATCTAAAAAAACAACGTCTAATCCAGAACCTCTTATGTAGGCGTTAATCAAGCTGATAACGCCAAAAGCGGTCCCCGTAATCGTCGCATAACGCCAGTCCATAAACAGGATAGCGATAATGACGGGGATGTGCAAAGTGGTGATGCTGATGACGCCGAGTTGGAAAAAGCCAATCGGGGTATAACCAAGCACGTAGATCAAAGCGATGAGTAGGGTGGTAAAAATCTGATTAAAAAGCCGTTCACGGTGTTTACTCAAAACAATCATCCTTTCTAGCTCTTATAATAAGATGCCCAAAGTCTGATAGAAATGCATTCACCTATACGGTTTTATCAAAGATAAATACCGCCAGGCTAGATTTTATGTTATCATAGGAAGAGAAAAAATTAAAGGTTTTTGAATTGGCTTTTGTGTGAGGATTCTGCCTGAGTCGTGCCACAAAGGCCATAATCTTTCTAACGATAATGACAATTTTCTTTTGTCTATTAGCAAATTCAACTTGACAAGCATGACAATATTGAATACAATTACTGCGTATAAAAGGGGTTGTCGTCATTAATTAAGAGGTGACTAGTTTGAAAGAAGTGTTAAAACTCACCACATTTGAGAGCGTTCGGGCTTTCTCTGATCCCTATCGGCTGCGGATTATCAGTACACTCCGCGATTTTAAACGGCCGGCCACGGTGAAAGAGATTAGTGATGCGATGGGAGAAACCCCAGCGAAAGTGCACTATCACGTCAAAAAGCTTGAAAAAGCAGGGATCTTATCCTTGGTGGCGACGAAAGAGATTAACGGGATTATCGCAAAATACTATGAACCGACGGCTGAACGGTTCGTTATCAAATACGATCCTCATGACGAGGAGTTGGCAAAGGTGTATTTGGGGGAAATGCAGCGGATGATTTGCGGGCTCTATGAAAGAAGTCGAGCCATCGTCTTGAAACAACTCGAATACGAACAGCTTCAGCCATCGTTTCAATTCGAGCAGGATCGGGTGGATTTCGTACGGTCACATGATATCTATCTAACAAAAGAAGAAGCGTTAGAATTCGCAAAGCTGATCCAGCAATTCGCCAAAAAACGGAGCATAGGGGAACAGAAGGAAAGGCAACGGTACCACTTTTTTGCGGTATTGCGACCGTTTTATGAGGATATAACGGACGATTGATGTGATACGTAAACGGGCTGTAACCGTCACTTTTCAGTAATGAGGTTACAGCCCCTTTTTAATGCTTATCCGATTAATCATCGATCAGTGACTCAAATCCCAGGCCAAAGGTTTGGCTGATGTTCGTGACCGTAATGAAGGCTTCAATTTTCTCATTGGCAATGAACTTTTTCAGTTGCAAGTACTCGCGATGATTCAAAACCGTCATGATCACAATCCGCTCTTCCATCGTATAGCCACCATATCCTTTCAGGATGGTGGCACCCTTTTCGAGTTCATGGATGATGAAATGGCGGACCTTTTCATGCTCATCGGTTATGATGCGGAATTCCTTCCGTTCTTTAAATTTATTGAGGATGAAGTCAATGATTAGACCGTTCAAAAAGATGCCGACTAACCCATAGATGACGATGGAGAGATCAAAAACAGTAAAGGCCGCGAGGGTGACCACGACGTCGGAAATCAAAACGCCTTTTCCTAAATCCAGATGAAAATATTTATTTAAGATCTTAGCCGTGATGTCGGTTCCACCGGTGGACGCATTATGCCGAAAAACCAATGCCATGCCGAGGGCGGATAGAACGATCGCAAGGATTAATTGCACGAACCGGTCTTCGATCAGGGGACTTTCCATTGGAAAGAGCCAGCTGAGAAGCCATACAAATCCTGAAAGCAAAAAACTCGCATAGATCGTTCGGCGCCCGAAATGGGGACCGATCGTTAAAAAGCCAATGGCGAAAAGGATGGCATTTAGAAGCACCATGATGAAACCAATATCAAGTTGTGGGATCCATGCGTTGATCACAATCGCCAATCCAGAGATGCCGCCGACAACAAAATCGTTCGGTATCAAAAAGAAATGGGTGGATAAAGCGACGATGAATACACCGCAGGTTATGATGAGATAGTCAAGCCCGTTTTTCTTCAAATCATCACCTCTTTCCTTAGGCGTCCCATTTTGTTACGCATTCATTATATTTATTTTTCCCCTTTTTGTAAATATTAATGGTTATAATAGCGTTTATGCACAATAAATCAGAGATACGTAATGCTGAGGCAAGGGGTCAAAAACCCCACCGATGGTCATATAGTGTAGTAGGTGGTGAATCGAATGTCAGATGCTAAACCCTTATTGTTTATCGAAACCGTGCAGTCTATTTCAATGAATGGCCTCTCCTCGGGACAAACGTTCTTTGACAGCCGGAAAATGCCCTCTCAATTTCAGCCTTTGGACAATCCACATCCTGCTTGCCAGCCGTTGCCTGATGAAGCGCCAGGCCATTTGCTATCATTAAGCGAACAAAAAAAAGAGCCTAGTAAGCTAGAGCGGCAGGTAGGCTTACTAGACCGCCGGGCAAAGGTTAATCATTTCGTCCTCGTTGCCATTGAACGAAGGGATGAACCGACTGTGACAGGCTATTTTAAAGGATTTGTCGAACCGAATATCCTACTGGAGAGTGAGGAGGGCAAACGATTGGATATCCCCCTTTCGTCCGTCATCGAGATCCGTATTTTAAAGGTCTAGCCACAAAGATTGGGAACAAAAGCATCATTTAATGTTTGGATACCGACGAAATCGTTTAGATTGACGGTGACACAAGATTGGGTGGCAAGGTATTGATTCAGTACGACTTTTAGCGCCCGAAGCACTGCTGTATGGCCACAGACCTGTTCGACACGGAAGATCGAAGAGCGTTCACAGCTGGAAAGAAAGGGATTCGGAGCAGTCATTCCAAACGTAGTTGATGATGTCGTTTGCGGGTCGGTAATCCGAATGCTGTATTCTTCGCCGTTCGGCAGGTAAAGGATAAAAGGGCGTGTGTTGTATAGGGATTGTGGGAATCCTAGCTCTTGTCGATTGCTACAGTTGATGTGTTGTAGGCGTGCTAGCGCTTCCTGTTGGAGACGGTGAATCAGCCGGACTTCGCGAACCACACCGTTTGAAGCACGAAACCGCCGTTCTTCTACCCCTTGGGAAACCGTGGGTTGGTTAGGCGAAGGCTCGCTTGGATTTTGAGGCTGGGGCTCAGGGTTCGTCGCATTGAAGGGTTCGGAAGGGAAATAGAAGCGGGCATGAAAGCACAAGCCAATCGACCTCCTTTCATAGTTACAGTATGCGAAGCTTAGAATCTGGTATAGACGAAGAAGCCTGTAGTGACGAAATCAGGACATACTGCCTTTCTTTTTCGCTTTTTGCTCCTTCTTATCCGCCATTTCCTATTAACCATTTCCTACATTCATGATATAATGGGAGAGACAAGACAGGAGGATATAAGTATGAATATCGCACTCATTGCACATGATAAGAAGAAAGCAGAAATGGTCGAGTTAGCGAAGGAATTCGAAGATGTCCTGGCGCAGCACGACCTCTTTGCGACGGGAACGACAGGGCTTCATATTATGGGGGAAACGGGGCTTAAGATTATCCGTATGAAATCGGGTCCGCTTGGCGGCGATCAGGAGATCGGTGCCATGATTGCCAATCAGAAGCTGGATCTTGTCATCTTCTTAAGAGATCCATTGACTGCCCAGCCCCACGAACCCGATGTGAATGCGCTCCTAAGGCTCTGTGATGTGTATCAAATTCCCCTTGCGACAAATCGGAGTACCGCTAAACTCCTCTTAAGCAAACTGCGAGAAGAATGAAGGTGATCACTATGAACGGACGCCATCGACGGGCCCTGATGCTTTTTATTGTGCCCTTCCTCGGTTTAATGTTTTTGGAATGGATCCTAAACCAATTGGACTTGACCCTTGCCTTCACGCTTGGCGATACTGACCCCATCCAATACTGGGTGATGGGTGGGCTCACGCTTTTCTTCGTTGTGCCGAGCGTCATCGTTACGGCCCTAAAGGTACACGATCGGGAAGTGAAACGGAAAAAGCAAGTCCCCTTAACCTACTATTTTTGGATCCTTTTCCTGACTTCCCTGTTGACAGCGTATAGTTTCGTCCTTTTCCGCTTACAATATTATTACATTTTGCTGGTTGTTCTCTTTCTTATCCTGCTATATCTATCGTCCTTTCTCATCGCCGATCGACGCTACGTGTTTCTATCCCAAAAGGGCAAAATCGACGTGAATGATGAACTGATCATGAAGTTATTAGTGTATTTGGGGGGGAAAGAAAACGTCATGAACGTGACGTTTGAACATCGCCGCCTAAAAGTTGAACTTCAGGATCCAAAGATCGTCAATTTAGAAGGCATACAAGAATTGGGAGCAACGGGAATTTTTGTGGCCGGGAACCGACTCCAGGCTTTCGTTGGCCAGGATGCGGAACGGCTGCAACAGGCGATCGAAAACTATTTGTCCCAAACAACCTAGTTGTAACACGCATGAAAATGGGATAAAATATAGATGATTGATAAATGAATAATAGAACAAGGGAGACAAGAGCTATGGAAAAGAAATTTGTGATTACGGATGAAGCGGGTTTACACGCCCGTCCGGCAACGGTCGTTGTCAACACGGCAAGCAACTACGATAGTGACATCTATTTGGAGTACAAGGGGCGTCGTGTCAATCTCAAATCGATTATGGGTGTTATGTCGCTCGGTGTACCTCGAGGGGGAGAGATTACGGTTATCGTCGAAGGGGGCGACGAAGAGGCGGCAATGGAGGGGATCGAAAACGCCTTGAGAGAGCGTGGCCTCATCGACTGATCCCAAGTGCTGACGTTGTCAGCATTTTTTCTTTATGGGCGCCAGGTTGTCCCTTTCAGGGTTAGGGTTGAATTTTAAAATAATCGTGCTATAATAAATCAAGTATAAAACCTCGAGGAGGATTTTTATGTTTACAATCGGCTTTATTGGTCTTGGCGTCATGGGCGCACCGATGGCCGAACGACTGTTGAACCGTTTCGGTGAGCTCTATGTGTTTAACCGGACGAAGGAAAAGGCCAATAAGTTAATCGAAAAGGGAGCCATATGGTGCGATAGCCCAGCGGAGCTGGCCAAACGATGCAATTTGATCTTTACCATCGTTGGGCTCCCCGAAGATGTCCAGGAGGTCTATTTAGGAAAACAGGGATTGGTTCATCACGCCGAGCCGGGAACGATTCTTGTCGATATGACCACATCCTCCCCTACCTTAGCCAAGGAGATTTCTCTCCAAGCCTTAGAACGTGGCGTGACGGTATTGGATGCTCCTGTCTCGGGCGGTGAAATCGGTGCTCAAAAAGGAATCCTTTCCATTATGGTCGGTGGCAATAGAGAAGCCTTTGAAAAGGTTTTGCCCGTGCTCGAAGTATTGGGTCAGAATATTGTTTTTCAAGGCCCTTCTGGTTCAGGGCAACACGCTAAAATCGTCAATCAGATCGTAATCGCGGGAACAATGCTTGGCATGATCGAAGGGCTGGTCTATGCGAAGACAGCAAACCTCGATCTTGACGCTGTCCTCAAAAGCATATCCAAAGGCGCGGCGGCCAGTTGGCAACTGGAACACAATGCGCCAAAGGTAATAGCGAAGGATTACCAACCCGGTTTCTATATCAAGCATTTCATCAAGGACATGAACATCGCTCAAGAAGAAGCGCGTAAAATCGCGCTGGATCTTCCTGGTTTGGACCTCGTCGAAAGCATGTATAACAGCTTGCTCGAAAACGGGTATGGAAACCTCGGGACCCAGGCGCTTATTAAGTACTACATGGAAGACGAATAGTCGTCGTGTTAAGGAGGACGCCATGAGTTATCTCCTGCTTTTTGTCAAAAGCTTCTTCATCGGTATCGGAGCCATTGCCCCTGGGCTGAGCGGCGGTGCCTTGGCGATGGTTTTCGGCATTTACGAGCATCTGGTCTCAGCTGTCAGCCATCTGTTCACCAAGCTCAAAGAGAATTTTTTCTTTTTAGCGACGGTTGCCTCTGGTGTGGTTGTTGGCGTCGTCTTCTTCGCCGGGGTTCAACGGTTTCTTCTTACACACTACCTCCAGCCAACGATGTTCGTCTTTGCCGGATTAGTCCTTGGAACGGTACCGGGACTCGTTCAGGAAGGCAAAAGCCGAATGCCTGATTCCTCCATGAAGCAGTGGTCAATCCATCTGACGTTATTTTTGTTGACCTTGTCACTCGGCGTGTTGTTTGCGATTCTTGATAGCGGCCGCCCGCAGAAAGAGGAGATGGAGATCGTCATCTCGTGGAAAGATTTGTTCACGCTGTTTTTGGCTGGATTTGTCCTTGCGGGATCATTGGTCATTCCGGGAATCAGCGGTACGGTGTTGTTGATGTTGTTGGGGTTCTATACGGTGTTCATCAACGCCATTGCCGATTTAAAGGATGTCCTCTTTATTTTCGAATCGGTGGAAACGTTCAAACGGTTGGTCTATCAAGTCATCCTGCTCATTCCTCTTGGGCTTGGCGTCGGATTAGGCGCGATTGTCTATTCGAGATTAATGGAATTCTTACTCCACCGTTTCTTCTCTTACACCTATGCGGCAATTATCGGTTTTGTGATTGGTTCCTTATATGAGCTGGTCCCTCTTCATGCGTTTCGCTGGAATCGTGAAGGGATCCTTTCGTTAATTTTTGCCCTCATTGCCCTAACCCTTTCCTATCAATTCAACCAGCGTTTCCATGTTAAGGAACGGAAATCCTAGGCGTAATCTACGGATGAGCTGACATGTTTGACAGGATGGACACAAAAAAATAGGATGTGATCCATCCTATTTTTGATTTTAGTAGGGAAAGTAAGGGGCAGAAGGCGGCAGGGTTGGAAACGACATCCAAGGCAATGGTTGATACGGAATAGGGAGGGGATAGTAATAAGGAAAGGGAGCTGGAATGGGTTGACTTTGAAAACTGCCAAGCCACAAAGGCGCGGTCAGGGCAATGCCTGTTAAGAAGGGGACCAAAAATCCGCCTCCACGGTGAAAGGGCGGTCGGATAGGGGGGCTTCGATGCATATCGGTTCCTCCTTTCTTAATAGTAGATCCAAGGTTGCCGGTAATAATAGAAAAATGGCGATGGGTAATAGGGATACAGATAGGGGAACGGCCGTGGGACCGGATAGGGAAAGAACACGGGATAACGTCTAGCCCAGAATGGGGCGGTCAAGGCGAGTCCAAACAATAGGGGAATGGCGAAATGCCGCTCGTCTCCTTTTTTCGGGGGGCCAAAGGTATGTATATTTGGATGGCGATAGCCGAAGATGTTATTCATCCGTACATCGCTCCTTCAAGATCTTTCTTGTTTATGATACGACCGAATGGGAATTTTGCTTAGGGAGAATATCCTAATTTCCTCAAATTAATTTACATGTTCCCCTGTTTTTCGCTATAATAAAGGTTAACTGGTGTGATATGCGAACAGTGTGAGATGGAGGAAAAGGATGAAGTATCTATTCGCGGTCAATCCCAATTCGGGAAAGAAAAAGGCGCTTTCACGCATGACGGAATTGGAAGTATTGTTAAAAAAGGATGAATTGGATTACATGATATATCTGACGACGCCAACCTATTATGCGAAAGAATTACGGGACATCATCATCGCCAATGGGATTACCCACGTTTTTGCCGTGGGGGGCGATGGGACGGCTCATGAAGTACTCAATGCGGTGGTCGGTTTAGACGTCAAGTTTGGCGTCATTCCCTTTGGATCGGGAAATGATTTTGCCCGGACATTGGGGATCAAGCGCTCGCTTACTGATATTTATGCCATGATTAAGCGGGACCGAACGAAGAAGATCGATATCGGGCGGTTTCAAGATCGCTATTTTTTGAATTATTTAAGTTTTGGATTCGATGTCGCGATTTGCCGCAATGCCTATAGATTTCGCAACCTTATCGGTGTTGCCTACGTATTATCCTTCTTTTTTACCCTCTTTCATTTTCGTAGCCGGCCTCTCATCGTTGAGGGGAAACGGGACCGCTACGCCATGATCTCCATCTTTAATGGGAAGTATTTCGGTGGAGGCATTACCGTTAACCCGGAAGGACAAGTGGATGACGGAAAGTTGAATCTTCTGTCCTTAAAACGGACGACGAATTTCCATCTTTTCTGGTATTTCGCCAAAATGTTTTTTGGAAAACGGCTGAAGCCTTCTAAGCGGGTGACGAAAAAAGAAGTCGAGACATTCCACTTCGAAATTGAAGACACCCTCGTTGCAGGTGTAGACGGTGAATTTTATGAATTTAACGAGCCTTTTGATGTCTCCATCATCCCCCAAGCCGTCACTTGTATTTATTAATAAAGGACAGGCTGAAATGAACGGTTGGTGATGACCATGCGTAAGTTTACGAAAGAAGAACTAGACCTCATTTATAATCTTGTGGGTTTTGATGAAGAAATCTTATGGCGCAGCAAACCGCGCCTAATCCCCCACTTGACGATTTTGACGACGTTGGGCTTCTTCTTTTTGGCGATGACGTTATTGATCGTCATGGTCGCCCTTCATCCACACCATGAGCGGTGGTTTCTATTCGGTTTGATTTTATTCGATGTCGGGATCATCCTCTATACGCTTTACTATTCCTATCACCATTATGTATCGAATAAGGATTTGTTTTACCTCATCACCAACAAACGCCTTATCATCTACGATAGCCAAAAGAAGGAAGTGACCTATGAGAAGCTTTTGAACATGATCCGGCTGCTCCGCATCAAAAAGACTGTCTTTAATACGGCTTCCATCGTCTTTGATATTGCGGTTGTGGACGATCAAATCCAAGAGATTGGGTTCATCAACATAAAGGATGCTGATGAAGTCCTGAAACTGATCAAAAGCCGGGTTAGCTATTTGCGGATGAATTGAATCGCTAGGTAACCACCAATTATGAGTAGAAGGAATTGTGATACTATGATTGTTCTTATCGGTGCCAGTGCCAGTGGCAAGAGCGAGATCGCTAAGATGCTATGTACGTCTTTTCATTACCAAAAGTGTGTCACCACGACGACGCGCCCTAAACGGCCGAAGGAACGGGATGGCATCGACTATCACTTTGTCAGTAAAGAGGTGTTCCAACGCCTTCAAGCCGCCAATGCTTTCCTCGAGGTGACGGAATATCATCATAACCTGTATGGTCTCCAAAAAAAGGATGCCTTGAGACACGGCCTTGTTATCGTTGATCCTAATGGTGCCAATGCTTTGTTGGCCGTACTGCAGGAGGAGGCTTTCATCGTCCTCATCGAAGCAGATGAGGACGTTCGACGCAAACGGATGTTGGCTCGGGGAGAACCCGAGGCACAGGTTGAAGAACGGATTGCCCTGGATCGGACCGTGTTTCAGCGGCAGCACCTCCATCGGATTCACTTGGTAATTAAAAACAATGGCGATCAGCCGCTTTTTTCCATATGCCAAACCATTCACGAATCCTATGACCAGCACATGAAACATCAACAGGAAAAAACGTTGGCTTCGCGCCAACTCTAATCGAAGATGATTTGGTAAGAAAGGTACGCTTTAGCGGCCTTTTTTGTTTGAATCAATAACCGGATTCGGGAATCGGGACGTAGTAAAGGATGTATTCCTCAAGTGTGAGGCGATGGTCATGGATGAATTGGGCAATTTCCTTTCCCACGTAGCGTAAATGCCAAGGTTCATAGAGGTAACCGGTTATGCACTCTTTGTCTTTCGGGTAACGGATGATAAAGCCAAAACGGTGGGCATAGTTGAGAATAAATGATCCTTCGGGCGTTTTTTCAAAATCAGGAGTCAGTCGGTAGTTTGTGGCTGGAGTTGTAATGTCAACGCTTAGCCCGGTTTGGTGTTCGCTATGCCCGGGCTTGGCACTTATCATCCGATTGTCATCATTCGCTTCGATCAATTGGTCATAGATGACCTGTTGCCGATGATAGGATCGATAGCCACTTAATACGTAAAGGGATAGGCCTTGCCTTTCCGCTTCTTGAAACAGGGCTTTCAGCGCTATATAGGCTTCACGTTTGAGTTGGTTTCGCTCATGAAGGCCAGGAACGACGACGTTGATATCCTTTAAATAGACTAAATCCGTGGGCTCAAAATCGGATTCCAGATAAAACTGCTTATTGACGAGGACAAGCGGTGTCTGTTTGAAGGGGGCAGGCAGTGGGGAAGGGTCATCCTCTTTCGTAAAATGCAGGGCAATCGGCAGGTGGGTGTAGTTGATGCTGGCAAACGGAGATAATTGTAACGTTTCCCGTGCTTTTTCATATTGATTTAGGCGATGGAGATTGAAGTAAGGGTGGACGAGGTAAGGAAAGAGCCGATCCTTGTGAATATGATTTTTGATAATCTGTTGGATGGCATCGTCCGAAAAACGCTGCTTCAACAAAATCTGATCCTCGACACGGTAGCCAAGCGCAAAAAGCTGAGCCTCCTTACTGGTTCCACCGGTGTTGAGGGTTTCCGTCAGGATGAAAATCACCATAAGGATCAACAGTATTAAACTAAATAGCATCAGGCCTCGGCGCATCAGCTCACCTCGTTTCAGTCTTAGTATGGTTTGAAATCTCAATTTTACTGCGTGGGAAATGTTTTTCAAGTAAAAAGTATGATAAAATAAAAAAAGCATAGTGGAATCAAAGGAGTTACGCCATATGAAGCGATTAGTATTGATTGATGGAAATAGCTTATTGTATCGGGCCTACTATGCGACCGCTTATTCCGGTAACCTTATGAAAACGACGAAAGGCGTGACGACAAACGCTTTATATGCCTTTACCGTGATGATGATGCGCGTCCTTGAGGAGTATTCCTTCAGCCACATCTGTGTCGCCTTCGATGCCCAAACACCGACCTTTCGCCACCAGGTCTATACCGGATATAAGGCGGGGAGAAGGCCTACGCCACCAGAGCTCATCGAACAGTTTCCCCTGTCTCGAAAGCTGCTTGAAAGTTTGAACATTCCGTATTATGAGCTGGATCACTATGAAGCGGACGATATCATCGGCACGTTAGCCAAAAGGGCACAGGAAGAGGCCTTTGATGCGATCGATGTGATTACGGGAGACCAGGACCTCTTACAGCTTGTGAGCGATAAGGTAACCGTCCATCTGACCAAACGAGGCCTAACAGAGATTGAAGCCTTTACGCCGGAAAAGGTGAAAGAGGTCTATGGCATCAACCCGAAACAGGTGATCGACTTGAAAGGATTAATGGGGGACAACAGCGACAACATTCCCGGCATACCCGGAATTGGACCGAAAACAGCGATGAAATTGGTGGCCGAATATGGGACGGTGGAAAATCTCATTGCCCATATCGATTCGTTTTCTGGGAAGCTGAAGGAGCGGCTAGAAGAACACAAAGATCTCGCCCTTCTCAGTAAAAAACTGGCTACAATTACCCAAGAGGCCCCGCTTACCATCGAACTGGACGAACTGACCTATCGACCATTTCACTACGAGACGATCCTCCGGTTCTTTAACGAATACGAGTTCCATTCATTAATCAAAAGGCTCAATGAACGGTTTCAACATGAAGCGCAAGCGGTTCAAACCGCTTTGGATTACAAAATCGTGGATCGAAATGAAGTGGGCCAATACCTTGTACCGGATAGCCATTTGATCGTGGAGGTGTTGGGCGAGAACTATCATAAGGGGAAGCTGTTGGGGTTAGCGATTGCGAATGCTAAGGGGAACCTTTTCATCACACGGGACGAGCTACTCGCCTCGTCCGCATTAAAAGCTTTTTTGGAAGCAGAATCCGTTAAAAAATCCATTTTTGACTATAAAAAGGCCTATGTAGTATTAAAGAAAGAAGGGATTACGCTACGGGGAATTGACTTTGACCTGTTAACGGCTGCCTATGTCCTCAACCCCTCGTTTGCGAATCCGGATTTTCGGGTGCTTACGGCTAATTTTGACTTCCATGACGTATCCTACGATGAGGAAGTGTATGGGAAGAACCGGACGTATCATGAACCTTCCGTAAAGGAATTAAGCCTTCATGCGGTAAAGAAGGCCGTGGGCTTGATGCGGCTTAAGCCCTTTGTGCTTGAAAAACTCAAAGAACTCGATCAGCTCTCCCTCTATTACGATATCGAGTTACCGCTTACCCCTGTATTGGCGGAGATGGAGTTGGAGGGCGTTACGCTGAATACGAAGACATTGGATGCGATTAGTAAAGACTTCAAACTCCGCCTCGAACAGATAGAAGCAGAAATCTATCAGCTTGCAGGGAAGGCATTTAACATCGCGTCGACCAAACAGCTGGGCAGTGTGCTTTTTGAGGATCTCAAACTCCCGGTCATAAAGAAGACGAAGACCGGTTATTCCACCAGTGCGGACGTATTGGAAAAACTCATCGATGACCATCCCATCATTGAAAAGATTCTCATCCATCGTATGTTAAGCAAGCTTTATAGCACCTATGTCGTGGGGCTGAAAAATGAAGTCCATGAAGACGGAAGAATCCATACGATCTTCAACCAGACATTGACCCAAACGGGCCGCTTGTCGTCGACAAATCCAAACATCCAAAATATCCCCGTCCGGTACGAGGAAGGCAGGCTCATTCGAAAGGCCTTCGAACCCAATCATGAGGAGAACTACCTCCTAGCAGCGGACTACTCGCAAATCGAACTGCGGGTGTTGGCCCATTTGGCCGATGCGGATAACCTGATTCAGGCGTTCCGCGAGGGAGACGACATCCATACGCGGACGGCAATGGACGTGTTCGGTGTCCAAAAAGAGGACGTGACGCCGCTGATGCGGAGGCAAGCGAAGGCCGTCAATTTTGGTATCATTTATGGCATGAGTGCCTTCGGTCTTTCGGAAAACCTGCACATCAGCCAGAAGGACGCTCAAGCCTTTATCGATAAGTATTTAACGACTTATCCGCGGATTGCCGAGTTTATGAACGAGATGGTTGAACAGGCAAAAGAGAAAGGCTATTCGACGACCATCTTTAATCGCCGCCGTTATATTGAGGAACTCAAGAATCGAAACTATAACATCCGAATGTTTGGCGAACGCACGGCGATGAATGCGCCGATCCAAGGAAGTGCGGCGGATATCATTAAAGTGGCGATGATAAAAGTGACCGATCGGATGAAAAGGGAAGGATTGAAGTCAAAACTCATCATCCAAGTGCATGATGAGCTCATCTTTGACGTTTATCCTGAAGAATTGGAGATCATGAAGCGTCTCGTGAAGGAAGAGATGGAACAGGCGGTCACGCTGAAAGTGCCCCTTGAGGTGGGGATCAGTTATGGCAAAACGTGGTATGATGCGAAGTAGAAAGAAAAAGGGTTACAAGAGGCTACATCTTGTAATCCTTTTCTTTTTTTACCCCCATTTTTAAATTTTTTAAACGGAAAGCGGTAAATTGTGGTAAAATGTAATAAATAAAGGGATTTTGTCAATATCCTCCTTTCTTTTTACACTATGTCCAAAAGAAGGAGAATATCATGACGAATTCAAAAGTGTATGGGGTGAAATCATGAGTATGTTGAAGTTCAAGGTTACAAGCTACTCGTTCGATGAGTTTATCCGTCAGTATAAGTTTTTCCTTTTGCCGTTTACTCCGAATTTGAAGTTGAAGCCTTATTTAAAAGACCGTACCATCTATGTTTACAAGCCTACAGAAGACGTTGAGCGGGATGAACTTTTCTTTTTGAAATTTTTAAATGAAATCAAGAAGCACCATAAATGCTTCTATTTGCCTTACGTGTTGTCGAGCCAGTGGGTAAGCCAGTTTCCCAGTTTTTATGATGGTGAGGTCATCCATCGACCGAATGGGGACTATAATATGTTTGAACTGAAGGAATCGGTGAAACATTTTACGGGTGAGATCAGTTGGCCTTCCCTTTTTCGTCCCGTTGGAGAGGGTTGGATTATCCATGAAGCCGTCCTTCCCCTCTACCGAAAACTCATGAAAGATGAGGAGTTGACGGAGGCGGAGTGGCTAAAACTATTGGACTATTACTTGTTGTCTTTTGAATACTTGGAGGATTATTACTACGATGCCATCGCCCTTTACTCGTTAAAACATTACGGCGAAGCGGTCGATATTACGGATTGACACTTTAAAAAAGTAATCAGCAAAGGAAGATTGGTTGAGAGCCTTTTCCTTCATTGGGCTTTCACGCGAAAGAGGAATTGGTCTTAAGACAAATTCCTCTTTTATTATTAATAAACTCGCAAATTTCCTGGTAATCGGCTTAAATCAGACAATACTTGAGTGCTCGTTTTGGCTTTGATTTCAATCACACAGGCGTTTGGATTATAGATGCGGTAGATTAACGAACGCTAAGAATAGAAACCATTTGGAAATTGTGGAGGTCAAAATGAACAAGCGAACTTTGGCGTTTCTATTCCTAGCGAGTCTCATATTTTTTTTCTTTAAATACCAGCTGGTCGATGCCGAAAATGATACGGAACTCATTTCAGGCATTCAGGACATCTACTACGAAATCGGTTCTGGAGAAATCGACTTTCTATTTAACGTCAAAGTAAAAGAGGGATATAATGTCGATATCATTCAACATGGCTTTGATCCCTCAACCCCGAATCCAGACGGGTATACGGTCAGTTATTACGTATCGAAAAATAATTCGGAAGGAAAGCTGTATCCCATTAAGGTCTATGTGTATGACCGAATTGAAAATCCAATAATAAAATGGCGTGACCACCCGTCAACGGATCTGACCTTCTATGCGCTAGATGAAATAACGGAAAAGGATTTGCTTCATTTTGTGGAAGCGAAGGGGCTGCATGGCCGGGATCTTTCTCATCTCCTACAAGTCAAAGGAATCGATGCCCTTCAAGGACATAAGGTTGGGAGTTATGAGATAACCTTCGAAGTACAGGAGACAATCCGCGTTCACGACCAATTCCGCACGTTGAAGTCGGAACTAAAGGTACCGGTCCAGCTAGTCGATCACGTCGCTCCGAACATCGAGTTGAAGGAGCCGATCATCCTTGATATCTTCTCCCAAAACGTCTCTTATGCCCCCTTTTTTCAAATACAGGATGATTATGACGACTACCATGGTTATTCGTTGGCCATCGATTATGATGATTCCAGTGTCGACTATCACCGGATTGGGACATATGAGCTGGTGGTTACCGCTACCGACCACAACGGCAATACGGCCCAAGAACGGTTTGAAGTTCAGATGGTCGATCGGATTCCGCCAACAATTGAACTTTTCAAAGAGGTAATCGTCTATCGCATAGGCGAAAAACGTCCTGATTATCGGGCGTTGGTGTCGGTCACCGATAATTACGATACGTCCATTCCGGAGTCACAGATTGTCATCCTCGATAATGTTCAATATGATCGAAAGGGAGCCTATCTAGTGACCATTATGGTCTTTGACCAAAGCCTGAACAGTTCAACCGCAGTTCTCGTCGTCCGTGTGGTGGATGAACAGGCGCCACGCTTCGACGTGGTAACCGGCTCCGACGGTAAAATCCATATTCCGAAGTATAAGGACCCTCGAGAGTGGTATGATTTTACTTCTCATATCGTCTACGATGATCCGACCCTACGTCCAGGTTTTTATGCGGGACAGGTACAATTCGACAAGCCGGGTGAGTATCCGGTTGTGCTGTACGTTGATGATTACAATGGCAACCGGACAAGCCAAGTGATTTCTGTCGTGATTATCGATGATTCAACCCCTCCGGAGATCAAGGGGATCCCCGAACACTTCATCATACCGGTCCATACGAAGGATTTCGATTTCTTCGAAGGGATCACCATATCGGATGACTATTGGGATGACCCATTCCTCGATAAGGTGGAAAACGTTGATTTTAACACCATTGGCACGTATAAGGTGACCTATCTGGGATATGATGAAAGCGGGAATAAGGCCGTCATCGAAGTCCCTGTTTATGTCGTGGATCAAGAGCCCCCGCAAGTGATTTCGAAACCGAGTGCGATTAACTTAGAAGTAGAAGAACAAACGATGGACTACCGGTCGCTCATCGAAGTCCAAGACAATTATTTTGACCAAGAAGCGCTGGTGATTGCCATCGACGACCGTAACGTTCGCTACGGTGTAGTAGGGACCTATGAGGTGATCTACCGGATCCATGACCCTGAAGGGAATGAGACGGAGTTACGGCTGCCGGTTTACATCATTGACCGTACTCCAGCTCAAGTCAACGTGTCGGGACCAATCGTTGTTGAGGTCGGGCAACGTCCGAGATTTTGGGATTACGTGACGATTAGCGATAATTATGACCCGCTCGATCAATTGACGATCGAATTCATCGATCATCATATCGATTATGAACAACTGGGCGAGTACGTTGCCACCGTCCGTGTTGTTGACCGATCCGGCAACCAAACGGAAACACCGGTCCTCGTGCGCATTGTCGACACCACAGCGCCCATTCTAAAAGGGGTGCGGCATCGGACGATCCGAAAAGGGCAACGGATTAACCTTTTAGAGGGCATTCAAGCGATAGATAACGTGGATGGAGACATCACCCATCGGATTCAAATTATTGGCGATTACAACATCCACAAACGGGGCAAGTATCGGATAACCGTCACGGTAACGGATTACAGCGGCAACGAGACGAGCCAACAGTTCACCCTTACGGTGAAGCGGAACCTGATGCCGCTTCTCTCCATCCCGCTTGGCGTAGGCCTCATCTTCTTGCTCATCGGTTGGTATGCTTATGTAATGAGTAAGAAGGAAGAGGAACAGTTTCAGGCGATGGTAGAAGACAATTGGCGTTTTGACCCCTAACGGCATGTTTCATGTATGGACAAAACCATCATCTGATGGTTCAAATTGTTGACAAACTATATGATAAAAATAAAGGGTGAGTTCTACATTCTCTGAAAACTCACCCTTTATTATTTTTACATTTAGATGGATGGATACTTT